>JBDREN010000013.1:0-49322 GCA_043819795.1 Elusimicrobiota bacterium | reverse complement strand
TGTTCGCGAACATACGCCACATGCTCCACCTTGACCGCTTCACGCTACGAGGCAAGACCAAGGTCAACATCCAATGGCATCTCTTCGCCCTTGTCCACAATATCCACAAGGCCTATCGCTATGGATACGCCGGACCATAAGGAAAACCCGATTAAACGACGCCAATAACGAAAAACACCCGGACCAAATGCATTGCAGCGCAGAGCAGTTCCAGTTAGACTTGAATAAGAGCCTCGCGATCGACACCTAGACGCCATACATCACAGGCTCTGACCGGCAACTAAACAGGTTTTTCTACAGCTTCGTTAGGCGCATCTGTGGTCTTGCGAAAGTATACTCTGTCGTGTATACTTTAGGTGGGAGGGAACAATGACCCGAACCATTACGCTGAAAGCCCTTCGCCCCGGGCTACCCAAGGTGGCAAACGCGATTGAATCCAGGCTAGACCGGTACATCGTCACTCGCCGCGGCGAGCCCGTAATGATGCTCATCAGTCCTGAGGACTACGAGGGTCTACTTGAGACGATCGAGATACTCTCTGACAAGGCATCCGTTAGACGTATTCGGAAGTCCCGCAGAGAGGCCCGCGCCGGGAAGACCATCTCTCTTGACGCGCTTCGTCGTCGGCTAGAGAGTGTATAGCGTCCGGCTTAGCCGTCAGGCTGCGAGGGATCTTGAACGGGTATGCCGCGCGGATCGCAGACTTTATCAGCGCTTTCTAAGTGCCTTCGCGGCCATCTCAAAGGACCCGGATCAAGGCAAACCCCTGCATGGCGAACTCCGGGGCATGCTTTCGTACCGACTAGGGAGCTATCGAATCATTTATGAGGTCCGTCGGAAAGAACTCGTCGTTGTGGTAATTGACTTGGGCCATCGTGGAGAGATCTACAGATAGTGGAGCGCCTAACAAGCGCTTGAGCCGACGCGCGCTTCCGTTCCGGAAGGCGGGCCGGCAGTAGCGCGAGGCGGCTGAGCGGCAACCGTTGAAGCTGTAGAAAGACCTCTGTGGATGGCAAATCCGTGGTTATATTCGCGCGAAGAACGAATGTGGCGGGGTATTTGAGAATCTTGGGGGTTTCCCTGCCGCTTCGTTAGCCTGCGATTTCTACGCTTTTCCCGGGAGGCGCATCACCCCAAATAGTCGGCGGTCGCGGTCCACGGGGCTGACTCAGCCCCACCGACCGTGCGTGGCAAGCGCTTATTTACTCGCATTGCGGCACGGGGAAATATCGTATATCCTCTTTGTAGTACTATGCCCCATATGCCAAGGACGAAACCTCTTCTCTTATCCTCGATTCTCACCTTCATGTCGCTGCTCAGCGGAGACGTTCCCACCGCGGCGGCCGGATCGAAAGCGAAGAAGCCCGAATCTTTGGAGGTGTTCAAAAAGTCCTTCTCCTTGGTCCTGGAGAATTACGTTGACGAGCCGACGCCGTACTATCTGCTCTCCTCGGCCATGCTCGGGATAGACGAGTACCTTGAGTCTATGGATTCGCCTCACGAGGCACAAAGCCCGGACATCCCAAAGAACGCGAATATGGAAACGGCTCTAGATTCATTCTCCAAGGCCTTTGAGAAGATCGAGAAGCGCTCCGGTCTCCCCTCGCTCGAGATCGAATATGCCGCGATCGAAGGGATGCTCGGCGCGCTGGACCCCCATTCGTCGTTGATGCGCAAAAAAATGCTCGAGGCCTTCCGTGTCGAGACTCGCGGGGAATTCGGCGGCCTCGGAATCCAGATATCCCTAAAGAACAAAGTGCTTACCGTCACGACGCCCATCGACGATACGCCCGCATTCAAGGCCGGCCTGGCAGCGGGTGACCGCATCCTCAGAATCGACGGCGAGCCGACGAAAGGCCTGACTCTCGAGGAGTGCGTTATGAGGCTCAGGGGACTCAAGGGAACATCGGTCACTCTGGCGATCATGCGGGACGGTTTCGAAGCGTCCAAGGACTTCACCCTGACGCGGGACACGATCAAGATCGAGAGCGTAAAACACGAGTCCCATGAGGGGGGCATCGGCTACATCCGCATCTCTCAATTCCAGGAGACCACCCCGCGCGAAGTGGAGAGAGCGCTGATGAAGCTGGGTTCCCGGAGAGCGGAGCTGAAGGGACTAGTGCTGGACCTGCGGAACAATCCTGGCGGGCTATTGAACAGCACGATCGAAATCGCGGATAAATTCATCGAGGAAGGCCTCATCGCGTCCATGAAGACGAGAGTCAGCGCGAACGACGTCACCTATACCGCCAAGAAGTTCGGCACCCATACGGGCTGCCCGATCATCATATTGCTCAACACGGGCACCGCCGCCGGCGCGGAAATCCTAGCCGGGTCACTTCGCGCTCATGGACGCGCGGTGCTCCTCGGCGAGCGCACCTTCGGGAAGGCCACAACCCAGACCGTATATGATCTGCCGGATGGGTCCGCGATGAAGCTCTCGACCTATCGGGCGGTATTGCTTAACGGCAGGCTTCCAGACGACGGTCTCATCCCGGACATCCCCCTCAAGCGCACGGAGGAACACGACTCGCTCGTGCCGACGGCCTTGAAAGCTCTCCGGGGGAACAAGAAACGGCGGCATGTCCGCCCCGAAGACATCCTAACGCTTGTGCGAAATGTCCTCGCGGGCGAACCGGAGAGCCGCGAGCCTGCCGGCAGCGAGACCACGGCCCCCCAATCGTCAGTGAGCGTGGATAGAGATATCCCGCAGACCAAGACAATCAACCGCGACGCGATCGCGGTCGTGATTGGGAATCGGGACTACCGGAACGCCAAGAGCGTCGATTTTGCCCTCAACGACTCAAGGTCGGTCAAACGATACCTTACAAGCGCGATGGGCTTTAGGGAAGGCAACATCTTCCACATCGAGAACGCCGCCAAAGGCGACTTTGAACTCTACTTCGGGATCGAGGGGAACCACAAGGGCAAGCTCTTCAACGCGGTAAAGCCGGGCAGATCGGACGTCTTCGTATTCTACTCCGGCCACGGCGCCCCCGGGCTCAATGACAAAAAGGGCTACTTCGTTCCCGTCGAAGCCGACCCTCATTATATCGAACTCGGCGGCTACCCCCTGGATACCTTCTACGAGAATCTCGGAATGATCTCCGCCCGATCCATGACTGTCGTGCTTGATTCCTGCTTCTCGGGCGCCACGATCTTTGAAAACATCTCGCCGCTGGTCATGCAGATCTCGGCCCCGAAGAGCGGCTTAACCAACGGAGTCGTCATCTCGAGCTCCAAAGGCAGCCAGGTATCGAGCTGGAACAAGGACCAGCGCCACGGGATGTTCACGTACTTTTTCCTCAAAGCCATCCATGATAAGAATGCCGACGCGGACAAGGACGATCGCCTGACTTTCGATGAAATTTACAGATACATCTCAGACGAAGCGGAAGGAGTCCCATATTACGCAAGAAGGATGCACGGCGTGGAGCAGCTTCCGACCATCCAGGGGGATTTCAAGGGGAAGACATTTCTCAGATATTAGCGACTGCCTCGAATGCATTCGCGGTAGGCTCAGGCAAAGATGTTCCAGTCCGACAACCGCTCCAGCCGACGCGCAATGTGCTCGGCCGAGCGCCGGCGGTTGGGTGAACGTGAGAATGGCAAGTCACAAGCCCCTCAAGAGCGTGGTTCGCCTCGTCGTGGAGCCGCGACCGGCCATGGACCAGCCGGGAAAGTCGCCTTGGGTCCATCTCGGGCAGCGCATCGGGTATAATAACCTCGGAAGATGACGAAGCGATGAACGATCTGGAGATCCTCAGGTACGTGGTGGGGCACAGGGACAGGCACTCGGACCCCGCCATCCGCTCGGCCTTGATCGAGAAAGGCGTCTCCCTCGATAGGATCGAGAAGGCCATATTCGAAGCCAACCGCCTCGCGCGGTCGGCGAGGGAGACCGGCGAGCCGATCGACCTCGGCGAAGCCGAGGCGGGCATTTCCTGGGTGAAGCGGATTATGCTGACGGTCGTGACGGTCGTCGCGATCGCGGCCGCGATCTGGTTCGTTTGGCGTTGAGCCTGGCCTTTGTCCGTCATGTCGGATTCATTCCGGTCGCTTGGATAATCAACGGCGTCTATTTGAAGAATCGATGGATGGAAATGGGGACGACACAAGCGTTCGGTCGCCAGAGTCCGGCCGGAAGGACCTTGCCCCGGTCTGACTGTCGCTTGAGCCGCCGGGCGCGCAATGGGCATCATATGGGGGAGTCAATAGCGCTCGCGGCTGAGCGCTGACGTCGCGCAAAGAAAGGATAGGGAAAGAATCGGAGAATGAATACGGGCACAGTCCTATACCTCAGCCGGAAGGACGTCGAGGCCGTGGGCCTGTCGATGCCCGAGATCATCGGCGCGTTGGACGGCATGTTCAAAGAGAAGGGGGAAGGCCGGGTCGAGATGCCGCCCAAGCCCGGGATACATACGCGTAAAGACGCGTTCATCCACGCCATGCCCGCGTACATACCCAGCCTTCAGTCCGCGGGGATGAAATGGGTCTCGGGTTATCCTGAGAATCAAAAGAAGAACCTCCCCTACATCAGCGGTCTCCTCATCCTGAACGATCCGGACACGGGCTTCCCCATCGCCGTGATGGATGCGACGTGGATCACCGCGCAGCGCACCGGAGCCGCGACCGCCGTCGCGGCGAAGTACCTGGCGCGCAAGGACAGCTCGAGCGTGGGTATCCTGGCCTGCGGGGTCCAGGGCAGGAGCAATCTTGAGGCGCTGTCATGCGTGTTCGGGATCAAGAAGGTGAAGGCGTTCGATATCCACCCGGAAGTGGCTGAAAGATTCGCAAGCGATATGGCGGAGGTCGCGCGCGCGGAGATAGAGATCGTGACCGACCCCAAGGAAGCGGTCGTCGGCATGGACCTCGTGGTCACGAGCGGTCCCATACTGAAGGACCCGGCTCCCGTGATCGAAGCCGGCTGGCTGGCCGAGGGGTCCTTCGCGAGCCCCGTGGATTTTGATTCCTATTGGCGGGGAGACGCGCTTTCCCAGGCGGATAAGCTGGCGACCGATGATATCGGCCAGATGCGATACTATCGCGAAGGCGGCTACTTCAAGGACACGCCGCAGCCCTACGCCGACCTGGGCGAGATCGCCGCGGGCAAGAAGCCCGGGAGGGAGAACGCCCAGGAACGTACGATCTGCATCAATCTCGGTCTTGCCTTGGACGACATGGCCACGGCCATACTGATCTACACGAAGGCGAGGCAAAGGGGGATAGGAACTCGACTTGCCCTCTGATCTAATGAGAGATGTCGAGATATATCCGCCCGGCGCGAGCAGCCCGTGGCAAAAGTATTTCGGAGGGCGAAATCGCCTGGAGCGAGCCGAGCCAAGGCGCGACGAGGGGAGCATCCCTCGACGGGATGTGACCGAGGAGCAACGCAGGCGCGGGCCGCTTCCAGGCGATTGCAGGCCCAGGGAGACTTTTGCCGCGGGCTGCTAGGCGCGCTGGATGGATGAGGACCGATGGCCGGGCGCCATCGTTCGCCTTGAAGAAAGCGCCCGGACATGAACATGGAGATCGAGCGCAACCTCGGAGAGCAGCCCATCGCGCGGATCATGGCGGACCATGGCCTCAACGCACGGGACCTTGTCGCCGCCTCGACTCGGCAGCTCACTCACAAGATGGTCGCTAGGGCGTGCAAGGGCAGAAGGTTGACGCCTAACGTCAAATCCAAGATCCGCGTCGCGTTGAATAAGGCCGCGGGCAAAGAGTATCCGATGGAGGAACTGTTCGCGTACTGAGGAGTCTTAACGACTGAGCCGTCGCGTTCGGGGTACGGGGAATGACGATCACGGGCATCGTTCTAATCGCAATATCGGCGCTATGCGCAGTCGGAGCTCTTCTGTGCCAACGAAGCGATCATGTGAAGGATTACGGCTCGACCATGGGCGGCCAAATGACCGCCGGCGCGATCCGGTCATTAGCCGCAGCCCTCGCCGGGGTCGGAGCTGGACTGATCCTCAAGTGGTACTGGGGCGTCGCGGTATTTGCGGGGATCTATGCGCTGAGCTTCGCGATCCGCGCAGTCGTCGAGTCATCGCTGGCCCGGGCGCAGGGTGGGGGATATCCGGAGAGCACCGAGCCGGAGCCTGGAGCGCGCGCGGACAAGCCGCGCCGCTGAGACTGATCGGTGGACGCGGGATAATCGGGGGGGGGACATCATGGATATTCAGACCCTGACGACATTCTTCATGTGGTGCACGATCATGAACGGAGCCCTGTTGGTCCTCTGGTCCATGATGTGCGTATTGGCCCCGGACTTGGTGTACCGTACGCAAAGCAAATGGATTCCGATCCCCCGAGAAACGTTCAACGTGGTCATTTACTCGTTCCTCGGGATGTTTAAAATCGCCTTTCTGGTCTTCAATGCCGTTCCCTACGCGGCTCTGCTGATCATCGGATAAAAGAAGCGCCCAATGGATGCGTAATCAGCATATGGAACTGAGGGACCTCGGATTCGACGGCTGGTATGGAAAACAGGAGGTGGACTTGGGCGGGGCTGAACGCCGCGTCGCCCGAGTCACCGCGGTTGACCGGGACGGGTACCTCGTCAGGGACGAAAAGAGCGAAGTCTCGGCTCAACTTGCGGGCAGGCTCAGGTTCTCTTCTGAATCAAGCGGGGATCTGCCGTGCGTAGGCGACTGGGCCTTCGTGCGGTATCACAACTCCGGCACGCTCGCGGTCATTCATGGCGTATTGCCAAGGAAATCGGTCTTGCGGAGGAAAGCGGCCGGCAGGAAGATTGATTATCAGCTCATCGCGGCCAACATTGACGTCGCCTTCATCGTCCAATCGTGTGATGTTGATTTCAATCTGCGGAGACTTGAGCGATATCTGGTAATGGTGAGCGAAGGTCATATCAAGCCAGTGCTCATTCTGAGCAAAAGCGACCTTATTGGGCCCCATGATTTGGAGGAGAGGATTTCAAGGATCAGGCAAGCGAAGATCGACAGCGGGGTCCTTGCCCTCAGCAATAAAACAGGCTTTGGGCTGGACCAAGTCCAAGACGCGTTGAAGCGGGCGAAGACGTATTGCCTGCTTGGATCCTCGGGGGTCGGCAAAACCACGCTCCTGAACCATCTCGTGGGCCGGGAGGCGTTCGAGACAAAGACAGTCCGTGAGAAAGACGGGAAAGGAAGACATGCGACAACGCGTCGTCATTTGATCGTCCTTGATAACGGGGCGATGTTGATCGACAATCCCGGGATGAGGGAGTTGGGCCTCATCGGAACCAGCGCCGGCCTGGGCGAGAGCTTTTGCGATATCCACGAGCTGTCAAAACGCTGCCGCTTCAGGGATTGCACGCACGTCAAAGAGCGCGGCTGCGCTATCCTGATGGCGGTCGAGGCCGGGGAAGTGAGTGAGGAGCGCTATCGGAGTCATCTGAAGCTCGCAAGAGAATCCGAATACCATGAGATGTCTTGCGCCGATAAACGAAAAAAGGACCGGGAGTTCGGAAAGATGGTGAAGTCGGTCATGAAGCACAAGAAGAAGCGGTGACGCGCCAATGCGGCTAAACCATCACCCCAGCCGGCGAGACTCTCATGGCCTCGCGGCTGAGCGCCGATATTAGACGAATGGGCACATGAAGCGCCAATACCTGGGGGACTCGAAGGACAGCTTCAAGTGGGATTATCACGACTATCTCACCAGAGCTCTCGACTATCGACTGCTTCAGGTGGTATGGATGATGACCCCCGATGACGGCAGCCGGGATGGCGGAACGTCACCGGAGTGCTTCCCCGCCCGGCCGGAGATCCTCAGCCTATGCAATTGCCTGCGAAGAGATCGGGATCCACAGGAATTGTCGGAGCTATCAAAGAGGACTCGTGCCGGATACGAGGTCGCCCTGTTCAAGTCCGATGAGTTCTTCGCAGACCACTCCCGCGTTTCATACTTCCCGAAGGTCCGGCGAGAGCCTGACCGGGTGCTGCTCCTCGACCCGGATAACGGGTTCGAGCCTGAAGCCAGCTGCTGCGAGCGGCATGTCCGCTACGGAGAAGTCGATGACCTTCTGCGGATGATCTCGCCCGGCAGTATTATCTCAGTTTTCCAGCATCATCGGCGGAAGAGGTTCGCGGATGACTTCGCGCGGATCCGGCGGCGACTTAAGAGCGGGTATTCTACCGCCATCTATTGGAATGCCTTGATGTTCGTGATCGTCGCGTCATCAAAGGAGGTCATCGGCCGCGTCCTGCGGGCAAATCGTGGTTACGCCAAGCACAAGCCGGTCACGATCCTCGCTTAAGCATGCGCTCCAGTCGCCGCGCGCGGAGCGGGTCATGATGGGGCACGCGGCTGAAGCCGGCGTTAGTCGGTCGCCGCAAGAACAAGGCAAGCGCCTGTCCAGGGGCGATCTGAACGCAAAGGAGGGTACGATGCAGCTGCCAGACTATATATCCAAGAAGGAAGTTCAGCGGGTGTGTCACGAATTGGGTATCCGGGATTGGACCATGCTGACGGAGGGGGTCGTCGAGTTGGATGAGGCCAGGATCATCCAGGCGGCGGTCGGCGGGGAAGCGGGCCAAGTCTCCCCGGATGAATTCCGCCAAGGCTTAGAGGTGGAGCTGGAGCATGGCTTGACGTTCCCGGACGCGAACGTGACCAATAATCATCCGATCCTGACGGGGAAGATCGTTCTCGCGCACCTCAAGGAGATGCTGGACTACTACCTGCGGCTTGATGTGGCGGAATCGGAGGGCGATCTGTGGAAAGCCGCGTCAAAGGGCGACAAGGAAAAGGTTTTGCGATATTACCGCAAACTGGTCCAGGCCCGCGCGGAGTTGAGTGAGAAGGAGAAGATGCGATCCGCCGCCGTGTCCTGAGGCCGTGTCGGATCGGGCTTCGTGCCGGAGAGACGCGGCCTGATGAGTCGCTCCAGACGATCCGGCCTGCGCCGCGGGACGGCTGTGCGCCTGCGATATGCGCCGGAATCGAAGGAGGGGGGGATTTATGCCAGACAGGACCGTCTACATCAAATTTTTCGCCGGCGTCGATGAGAACACGATCAAGAAACTGATGAGCGTCGTGGAGCGGAAGTTGAGTGAAGGCGCCACGAGCTTCGGCGTTCTCATTTCAAGCCGCGGCGGCAGCGTCTTCGCCGGCGTATCCGGATACAATTTCTTGAAAGGGATCCCCGCCACCGTCCACACCCACAACTTCGGCAGTGTGATCTCGGTAGGCGCCGTGCTCTACTGTGCCGGAAAAAGAAGGTTCAGCGTGCCTCACGGCACATTCCTTTTGCATGGGGTCCAGAGCAACTTCCCCCGAGGCGCCGCGCTGGAAGAGAAGCAGCTTGAAGAACGCCTCAAGGGCCTTCGCATCGACACCGAGAACATAGCGGGGATCATCGCGGCGACTGTGGGGAAGAAGGAGGAAGACGTTCTCAGCGATATGCAGGAACGGACGACTCTGAATCCCGAAGAAGCTCTGCGATATGGGCTTGTTCACGAGATAAGAGAGCCCTTGTTCGAGAAAGGGGCCGAACTCATCACCATACAATGATGGAGCGGATGACCGGCCGCTCCAACCGGCGAGGCCCCGCGGCCCCCAGGCCGCGCGGCTGAGCGCCGGCGTCAGCCGGCGGCCCCCGGCCGGCGCGGCATCCCGAAGCGTTCCCCAATAACGCGATTCCCATGCAGGGACTTTGGGCCTAGATCCCGGGGGGCCCAAATAGGGCCGCCGCATGGGACCGGGGGTCCATGCTTGAGGGGGGAGCCCCGGCTACATTTAAGGGAGAGACGTAGGGAGATATCGATATGAAGAAACTGAACGGATCTTGGATGTGCTGCGCCGTCATCCTCTTGCTCGGGGCGGTCCCCGCCCGGGCGCAGAAGATATCCGCCGTGGGCCAGATCGGCTCGATGTCCGGCAAGGACGTCTCGTCGGTGGCGAAGGGTATCACGCGACTCAAGGAGGCGCATTCCGGGCAGAAGCTCTTCAAGATCTCCAAGGGGGGAAGGCCTCACCGGATGGAGATCCGGGCGGACCAGCTGGACACTCCCTATCTGTGCTCAGTCACGATCATCAAGGCGACCGGCGAGCGGGGCCTCTACGCCTCCGAGATGGCCGGGAGCTTCATCTGGAACTTCCGCATGATCGGAGACCGCGAGAAGATCCAGTTCGTCGAGAAGAACATGCTCTACCGGGCGGAGGAGGGCTCGCCGGAGGCCAAGTCCATCGAGAGGTCATTTAGCGACTCCATCCTGGCCACCGCGGAGGTCGTGAAACCGGGCAAGCCGGCGGCCGGCGAGGAGGCCCCCCAGGAGGACGCCCAGCAGGACCCCCAGGAGGGGACTGAAGTCCACGTGATCGAAGCCGAGAAGATCTTCCTGGAGGACCTGGCGAACGTCGAGTCCCGTCTGGAGGGAGCCTACCCCGGCGCCGACTTCGTCCTCGACCCGCGGGCCAGCTACATGGAGGAGATCAAGACCTTCTCGAAGAACGTCGAGATCCAGTCCCATCTCGTCTTTTCCCTCATGAGAGGGCGCGAGGCGCTGGATGCGTCGCAGGTACTCCCGGACCCCCGCAAGATTTCCATCGTGGTCCGCTACAGCCTCTCCGCTTTACCGGAGGCCCCCTCCTTCGAGTCCCGCCCGGCCGATGAGCGCGTGGGGCACTTCACTGTGGCCTACCAGGACCTTTCCCGGCCGGACCTGCGCGACCAGGCGGAGCCCTACGTGCATCCTATCGCGCGCTGGAACCTGGAGAAGCTGCATCCCGACCAGGCGCTCTCCGAGGTCAAGGACCCCATCGAGGTGTGGGTGGACGAGACCACCCCCGAGCGGTTCCGGGGCAGCTGGAAGAAGGCGGTCAAGGCCTGGAACGCCGCATTCGAGGCGATCGGATTCAAGGACGCGATGGTGGTCAAGGAGGTCGACAAGGACCTCTCCCCGGAGCGGCGGGCGAGCTTCGATCCCGCGGACGCCAGCTACGATATCGTCGTGACGTGGTTCGCGGGCAAGGACGCGGGGGGCGCGCAGGGGCCCATGAGGATCAACCCCCTGACCGGCGAGATATACAACGCGATGGTTCGGATGAGCGACGGGATCGCCCGCTACGCCCAGCAGGAGATGCCGCTCATCTCCCCGGACCCGGCCCCGAGCGCTTCGGGCCCCGAAGCTTCCGAGAGCGACTACTTCCGGCAGGCGGCGGAGCAGGCGGCGTTCTCTCAGGCGGCGCTCAGGGCCGGCGGGAGCCTGTCGCCGGAGCAGGAGGAGCGGTTCGTGGACGACTTCGTGACCTCCATCATGGTCCACGAGCTCGGGCACAACCTGGGCCTGCGGCACAATTTCAAAGGCAGCCTGAATCCGGGAGAAGAAGGGCTTCTGTCCGCATCGATCATGGACTACATCCCCTCCCGCATCCCGGCTCCGGGGTCAGCGCAAGAGGGCCCCTACCACCAGACCGAGGTGGGCCCGTACGATTACCACGCCATAGAGTACGCCTACAAGCCGCTGGCCGCGAAGACGAAACAGGGCCAAAGTGCGGAGCTGGAGGACATCGCGTCCAAGAGCGCCTCGGACCCCGCGCTGGTCTACGGGACGGACGAGGACGCGTGGAGCGGGCAGGACCCGGAGGCCAGCATGTGGGACCTGGGGTCCGACCCGGTGGCTTTCGCCGACACGAGGGTGGCTCAGGCGCGCGGTCTCTGGAAGAGGCTGGAGGAGAATACCCCTGAGCCCGGGAAAGGCTACGCTTCTCTGCGGAGGGATTTTCAGGCGGGGTTGAGGGCCTACGGCATGGGCGTGCGGACGACTTTCACTTCTATCGGCGGAATCGTCGTTTCCCGGGACCGGGCCGGGAGCCCCGGCGGAAGGGTCCCCTTCGAGCCGGTGCCGGTGGAGCGCCAGCGCGAGGCGCTGGACTTCCTGGCCAAGAACGTCTTCGATTCGGAGGCACTGCGCTTCTCCCCGGACCTTCTCAAGAAGCTGGGCCGGGAGAGGCTGGGGACCTTCGATAACCGGTATCCGGATTCTTCTCCCGTCCCCGTGCGCCGCTGGGCCGAGAGTCTGCAGGAGTCAGCCATGTATTCTCTCTTGAACGCGCGGACTCTATGGAAGCTCGAGGCGAGCCGGAGCCTCGTTGACGACCCCGGGCGGATTTTGGGCGCCGAGGAGCTTCTCGACACGGTCCAAGCGGCCGTATGGAAGGACTTGGACCAGAAGGGAGCCTCGGTGTCCGTCTCGCCGCTTCAGAGAAGCCTGCAGCGGCGGCATGTGGAGTCGCTGATCGGCCTGCGCAAGGATCCGAGGGCGCCTTCGGACGCGGCCGCTTTGGCTCGGGATGGCCTCAAGACCATCGCCTGGAAGATCGACAACGCTGTGAGCCGCGCCTCCGGACGCGTGACGAGGGCGCACCTGGAAGAGATCAGGAGCCTTATCCGCGAAGCGGTCGAGCCCGCCGGGAAGAGCTCGGACCCGTTGTCCTGATATAGTCCGGATATAATACGGCGCGGCGGGAGATCCGTGGATCGGACCTCCCGCCGCGCCGTTTGCTGATGGCCGCTGATTCGGTGTCAGGCTATGACTTTCATGACTTCTTGACTAACAGGATTTCTCTGCCCCCCGCCTACTCAAAGAAGTCATGAAAGTCATAGCCTGACACCGTACGCACCGCGTGCTACTTGCGGGGACTGAACTTCCTTTTGCCGGTTCTGTCGGCCGGATTCGGGCTGCCTTTGCCGAAGTTGGTCGGCGGCTTCGGCTCGAACCCGCCGCCGTCGGTGGACGGTTTCGCGATATTGTCCCCGACCCCGTCGGTCTCGAGGTTGGCCGCGGTATCGTCGAGCGCCGTCTGTCCGGCGTTCTCGATCCCCTCCTCGGCGTCCTTGCCGGCCTGATCGGCCTTCATCAGGACCATGGCGGCCTGGACCCCGATGACGCCGCCGCCCAGGATGTACGGTATGCCCTGAGTCATCTGGCCGTACTTGCCGGCGAGCATGGCTCCGATCGCCGCCGCGGCGGCGCCGGCCGCCATCGCGGCCGCGGCCGCGAGCTGGGCCTAGGAGAGCAGGGCGGCGGCCTGAGGGCCCGGGGTGCTCCTCGCCTTCGATACGAGCTGGCCGGCGATCATCAGCAGCAGCGCCCCGATGGCGAGGGCCCCCATGCCCGCGTATATCAGGTTCTGGTAGGGGGTCTTGTTCTCCGCCTCCTGGACCTCCTCGGGCGGCGGGGGCTCTTCGATGGATTTTTGGTCGAGCACGCCGCTGGGCCCCGACGTGATCCCGGCGCCCTGCGTGTGGGCGCCGCCCGGGCTCGTGGCGCCGAGCGACTCGGAGCCGGCGTTGCCCCCGTCGAAGGGGGTGGAGGCCGCGGTCGCCGCGGAGTCCGCCTGGCCCATGCGGGCGCCCTGGCGGCTCATCCGGTTGGCGAACCGGGCCTGTTCCATCGCGCTCTTGCCGCCGGCCACTAGCGGCCTGCGGCGCTTGGCTCCCTGGCGGGCCCGGTATTGGGCCTTGTCGAACGCGTCGGCCTTCGGCTGATGGTAGATCTCCTGGAACCCGTTGCCGACCTTGTCGGTCAGGCCGGGAACGGGCTTGAGCGCCACCTGCATGCCGCCCGTCGCGCCGCGCGCGGAGAAAGGCTGGCCGGGAACGAGCTTGGGCCGCGGGCCCGCCGGCGCCCGGGCGGTCTTGGCCTCCGCCTTGGCCTCGACTTTCTCCAGGACCTCGGCCCACTCCTTGTTGTCTTCCTGAGCGTCCCCTTTGTCCTCGACGGCGTCCCGCGCCTCGCCGGGATTGGCCTCTTTGAGATAATCGAGGGACGACGCGTCGGGGGCGAGTGTCTGCTTCCCGAGCGCCGCGGCTCCGTTCCCGGCGGCGTCGTTCTTGGGGAATACCGTCCTGCCGAGGCCGGAGCCGGTCATGGGGGCCGACGGCTGGGAGCCGCCCCACCATAGGGTCATTCCCGCGGCGACCGTGGTGGCGGCGAGGGTCAGGGCGACGATCCCCGCCTTGGAAGCCGTGACAACGCTCATGCCCGTGGCCCTGGAAACGAAGCTTATGACCGAGCCCCAGAGCCCGGGGGCGTGCAGCGCGCCGCCGGACGCCGACCCGAGCACGGAGTCGACGCCGGAACCGATGCTCGCGCCGGCGGAACCGCCGCCGGGGCCGGTCCCCGAGACCAGGCGGCCGGCCTTCACGCCGGTACCCGGAGCCCAGGTCCCGGAGCCCTTTCGCTCACCCCGTTTGCGGCGCGCGGATCTGCGGATTCTTAGCGGATGCATTCCACTACCCTCTGCCGATAGGATAATGGGACTTTCGGGTAAGAAACAGGGCCAAAGGTCCTATGTCGTCCACCGGGGAGCCGGGCGGGCCAAAAGGCGGGGGGGCGGGCCGCATCCCGGAAATATCCTCATTTTCCTTGACAAGTTGGCGTTCATGCCCTATCCTTAGGAGGAGCCCCTTTCGTCGAACGGGGACATACACCATGAAGTGGTTCTCATCGGGCCTGTTCCAGCGTTTCATCCTCGCCATGCTGGTGCTGGCTCTCGCCCCCTCCGTATTCATGGGTGTGCAGCTCCTGCGCATCAGCCGGTCGGGGATCCAGGCCTCCGTCCTCGAGCTGCACACCAAGCTCGCCGAGAAGACGGCGCAGTCGATCTCGATCTATCTCGAGAACATGGACGACAAGATCCGCTTCGCCGTCCTCGCCCTCAAGCGCCCCGGCCTCGACTGGTCGACACGCCAGGAGCTTCTGCGCAGCCTCATCGAGAGCCATACCGATCTGCAGGAGATCTCGATCTTGCGCAGCGGCGGCGAGCTTATGAAGGTCTACAACCCGAGGCTCGTCGAGCGCGAGGAGTACACCTCGCACGCCCGGCACCCCGGGTATCTCGAGTTCGCGAAGACCCGGACGCGGACCTTGTGGATCACGCCGCGCGAGGGCGCCGTCCCGCGGCTCGAGATCTACTACCCCCTCTCGGACGTCACCGACATCCGCGTCGCGGTCGTCCTGCAGACGCTCTGGGACTCGATCGCGGCCGAGCGGGTCGGCGGGACCGGCTTCGCGATGCTGGTGGGCTCGGGGGGCCTGCCGTTCCTCTATCCCCCGGAGCGCCTCTCCGCCGAGGACCGGAGCAACCTGCTCGAATGGCCCATCGTCACCGCGGCCCTCGGCGCGCAGTCGGTCGGCTCCAGCGAGTACACCGACTCCCGGGGGAGGAGGCAGGTGGGCGCCTACGCGCCGGTGCCCCAGATCTCAGCCGCCGTCGTCATCCAGCAGCCCGCGGACGAGGCGTACCTCGCGGCGTCGGAGATGAAGCGCACGGCTATCGTCATAATCTTGCTCGTATGTCTCGCGGCGATCGCCATCGCGCTGACGATGGCGCGCAACCTCACTCGCCCGCTCCTGGATCTCACCCGCTGCGCCGAGGACGTGGCTCGCGGGGACTTCCCCGAGGAGGTCCGCATCCGCACCGGCGACGAGCTCCAGCAGTTCGCCGACACCTTCAACCGCATGGTCTCGCGCCTGCGCAATTACGCCGAGCTCCAGGTGGACCGGATGATCCTCGAGCAGAAGAAGACCGAGGCCATCCTCTTCTCGATCGGCGACGGCGTGCTGATGACCGACAACGACGGCGTCATCCAGCTCGCGAACCGCAAGACGAAGGCGATCCTGCACATGGAGGGCGAGCCTTTGGAGGGGCGGTCGCTCGATGAGGTCATACCGCGGGACACCGAGCTGGGCACCGCCATCCTGGACGTGGTCGCCCATCCGGAGGAGCAGGTCATCAAGGAGGTGAACCTCTCGACCGACGAGCGGCGGCTGTTCTTGAGGATCGCGTCCCGGGTGCTGGTCTCCCCGGCGAAGAATAACGTGCTCGGCGTGGTCACGGCCCTGCACGACGTCACTTTCGAGAAAGAGCTCGACAAGATGAAGGAGGAGTTCCTCCACTCGATCACCCACGACCTGCGCAACCCGCTCGGCTCGATCCTGGGCTTCCTGGAGTTTTTGCGCAAGGGCGCCGTGGGCGTGCTCAACCCGCAGCAGAAGGGCATGGTCGAGTCGATGCTCAAGTCGGCCAACCGCCTGATGACGATGGTCAACAACATCCTCGACGTCGCGAAGATGGAAACGCAGCGGCTCGAGGTGACCCTCAAGGAGGCCTCCCTCGCCGGGCTGGCCAGCCACTCCATCGAGGTCCTCGCCTCGCTGGCGCAGCGGCGCGGCATCGCGATAGAGCTCGATACCGAAGAGGAGCATATGGTCTCGTGCGACGCGAGCCAGCTCGAGCGGGTGATCACGAATCTGGTCGCCAACGCCATCAAGTACTCGCCCGATGACAGCCGCATCGACGTCCGCATCGAAGACAGGGGGCACGCGCTGCAGGTCTGCGTCCGCGACAACGGCCCGGGCATCCCTCCGGCCCACATCGTCAAGATCTTCGGGAAGTTCGAGCAGGTCCCGGGCCAGATGCGCGGCGGGACCGGCCTCGGCCTTACGATCTCCAAGCGTTTCGTCGAGGCTCATTGCGGACGCATCTGGGTGGAGTCCGAGCTAGGCAAGGGGGCCCAGTTCTACTTCACGCTCCCCAAGGGCCTGGTGCTAAACGAGCAGGGGGACGCTGTCGTCGGCTCCACCGTGCCCGATGACATGTAAAGCGGCCGTTCTCGCGCTGGCCGGGCTGCTGGCGGTCTCCTCCCCGGGCGGCCTCCGCGCGCAGGACGAGTTGCAGGACGTGACCGTGCGCCCCGGCGACACCCTCTGGAGCATCTCGCAAAGGTACCTGAAGGACCCTAAGCGGTGGAACATGATCCTCCGCTACAACAAGCTGCCGACCTCGGACCCGACTATCGCGCTGCCGGGGATGACGCTGAAGGTCCCGAAATCCCTGATCAAGGAGCAGCTCCGCGCCGCGACGCTCGTCGAGGTGAGGCGGAAGGTCCTGCACCGGAAGAAGAATACTCCCAGCTGGGACTCCGCGGACCAGGGGATGGACATCTTCGACGGCGACGGCCTGCGAACGCGCGATCGCTCCTGGGCGCGGGTCAAGTTCTTCGGGGGGTCGGTGCTGATCCTGGACCCCAACTCGATGGCGATCCTGAAGGCTCCCAGGATGGCCGACCACGACCTGTTCCTGAAGCGCGGCGTCATCCACGCGACCGTGTCCCGCGTCGTCACGCCGTCGGCCCGCGTCATCCCGAAGGACCGCGACACGAAGTACACGGCGCGGGTCCTCGATGACCTCAGCACACGCGTCCAGGTCTACAAAGGAGCGGCCGACGTCCAGGACCTCAAGGGCGCCAAGACCGTCGAGGTTCCGGCCGGCTACTACACCGACGTGCCGCTCGACGAGGCGCCGTCGGTCCCGGTGACGATCCCGAAGGTAGACGCGGCGCTCAAGGCCGAGATCGCGGACTTCGCCCCGGGCGCGGGCGATTCGATCGTGAAGGTGCGGCAGTTCGGATCGGGGGGGGCGCGGGTTCCCGGGGGCTCGCTGGCCGGGCAGCTGGAGTCGGTCTCCGTCGGCATCCCCGTGGCGGCCTTCCAGCTGCAGATCGCCCGGGACCGAGCCTTCCAACGCGTCGTCTTCGAGGACAAGTTCGACGCCTACCAGCCCATGGACCTTAGGCGGGCCAACCTGGCCGACGGTGACTACTGGATACGGGTCGCCGCCATCGACCTGCTCGGCGAGAGGGGCCAGTACTCGGCGGCGAAGCCCTACAAGAAAGGCCAGGAGGAGTTCGAGACGATCTCCTTCCAGGGGAGCCTGGAGGTCTTCCGCCCCGATGAGGAACAGACGCGGGTGCGCAGCTCGCGCTTCCGCATCATGGGGCGGGCGGATCGGGGCCTGACGGTGCTCCTCAACTTCGACCGGGTGCCTCTCGACGAGGACGGGAACTTCAGCCGCGAGGTGCTGCTCAAGCGCGGCGAGAATAACTTCCGCATCGAAGCGTCGGACGTGCGCGGGAACAACATGGCCATCATCCGGCGCATTACGTACGAACCCTGAGCCAGCGTCGCGGGCGCGAAGCGCTCGCGGCGCTTAAGCCGCCGTTTGATCGAGGGCTCCGCCCCCCTCCGGGGGGCGCGTCATTCCTGATAACCCAGGGCGCAAGCGACCGGAAGGTCTCTTCGGGACTTCCGGCGCTTACTGAAGGGGCTTGAGGCGGAGGGCGGAGAACCTGCGGTACGCGGGCGGGCCGCGACGCGTCAGCCGGGCCTGGTCTTCCAGGGATCCAAGCAGGCCAAGGACCGGGTTTCCCTCCCCCGCGTCGAGCGGACGCGGGAGGACTTCCCGCGCGAGGTCCTGGTCCGTGGCCATCGCCGCCAGCAGGTAGCCCCAGGTGGACGGGCTGCCTCGCAGCCGGGTCCTGGGGACCGAGACCCGGATCTCGCCGAGCTCCAGGTCCGCCTCCGGCTCCAGGCGTTCCGCCAGGACCGGGGGGTGTCCGGGGACCGAGCGGTAGAGGCCGGCGCTCCAGCCGTTGAGCACGAGGGCGAACTCCCACGCGTCGCGGGAGCGGATGTACCCCTTGCGCCCCGGCAGAAGCTTCGTGGACCCGCGTCCGGCGAGGCGGTTGAGGTCCATGTAGAGGTCGAGCAGGAGCCGCGAGAAGCCGTTGGGCGCCTCGTCGGAGGGCTCGAGACGGGCCATGGCGACGGCGAATACGACGGCTTCGTCGTTCCACTCCACGCGCAGCCTGCGGGGCGTCCACAGGTCCTGAGCCGTCGTGCCGTCGGCGAGATCGGGCAGGGGCTCGGGCACGGACGCGACCGAGCCTTCGGGATTCTCGAAGCTGAGGGTCGCGCCCTCCGCGCTGCTGCTCACGCGGCCGTAGTCCTCGCCCTCTCCCGGGGCTTCCGGCTCGGCTGGGCCTTGCTCGCCGGGCTCGGTTTCCGGAGGGGACTGGCCGGGGGCGCTCTTCGCCACCGGCACGCGAAGGACCTTCGGGACCAGCTGGCGGATGGTGCTAAAGACCTTCCGCAGGCGGCCGCGGAACTCCCCCTCGGTCGCGGGGTCCTCGAGGCTTTCGACGAGGTAGTAGCGGGAGTCCTGCGCCGCCCGCAGCTCAGTGGCGGCCCGGTTCAGGGTCTGGAGCTGCGCGGTACCCGAGTTCTGGTAGCGCTTCAAAGCCTCGGCAGTGCGCCGGTAGAGGCTCCAGGCCTGCCTCTGGAGGGGATCGCCGTCCCATCGCGAAAGGTCTCCGCTCCACGTGGGCCACGGGTCGGGCCCCACGGCGTAGGGTCGGGCGCTTTCGAGGGCGCTCGCGACCGTCGTCCAACGATCCTGGCCGGCGGACTCGAACATGCGCGACAACAGAGCCGTCCCCGATCCGGCGGGGATGCCCGCGGAGGCCTCGTCAAGCGCGACGGCCGGGGTGTCGTCGGGCGGCGGCAGCGAGTCCGGTCCGGTGGATTCGATCACATGGAAGGGGACGATCCGCAGATCGTCGTGGGCGTACCACGGCCGAGCGAAGGCCGCGTCCCCGGCCGTCGTCCATTTGAAGCCCTGCTCGGCGAGGGGCTCCGCGTGGGCGGGCGTGAGCGCGCCGCCCCCGGGGACGAACCCCTCGGGGAGGCGGCCGAAGATCTCCCGGTAGAGGGACCGGCCGATCGCGAGGCGCTCGGTGACGCCTTGGGGGCGCTCCGCGTGGACCAGCGGAAGGATGGGATCGCCGGGGATGCGCAGGGCCACCTCCAGCCGGCCGCTGCCGACGTGCTCCACCAGCCACGGCCGCGCGCTCTCCGGGATCTCGTTGGGGGCGAGCGCGATCGTCAGGCGCGCCTTGGGATATTTCTCCAGCGTCGTTCGAAGCTCGTCGAAGTCGGTCGCCCCCTCGTCGGGCACCCAGAGAAGGGCTTCCCGTCCGGGCGCCTTTTGGACTCCGGAAGCCTCTTCGGAGGGCCACCCCCAGAAGCCGGCGGCCGCGGGGGGGAATCCCGCCCAGGAGACCGTCAGGACGACCGCCAGCAGGAGAGCATGCGTCTTCATGGAGCGTCCTCTTGCGACCGGGCGATGCGCTTCACAGAGGCCTCCCGCTCCGTCCGCCGCGCCGTCTCCTCGGCGTCGGGATCGAGCGTCCAGACGCCGTCCACATCGAAGCCGTAATGGTAGGTCCCCGGCGGCAGAGGCACGATGACCGTCCAGGGACCGTCTCCCTCGCGCGCGAGGGGAAGGGATTCGGGCCGCCACCTGTTGAAATCGCCGGCGAGCCCCACCCGCTCCGCCGAGGGGGCGTCCAGGCGGAACTCCACGAACTCGATCGCGGGGAACTCCTCGTCGTGGCCTTCGGCCTCGCGCCGGTGCGGGAGGGTCTTGAGCTTCATCTGCTTGAGCGTGCGGGGCTCCCAACCCGTCATAAAGCGATAGTATTCCTCGGCCTTCTCGAGCAGGACCAGCGACGGCACCGCGGCGAAAAGGAACACCGTTGAAATGAGGCTCCAGAACAGCCATTTTCTCCGGGACGAGATGTCAGCCATCGAGTGGAAGAACCGGGCGGGCACAAACCTCCGATTCTAATACGAACGAAGTATAACAAATATTTCCCGAAGGGCCCCCCCACCGATGGCGACCAAGATAATGTCCAACTTCGGCCGGGGTGATTTTGGAGCGACGCAGGCGCAGCCCAAAAGCGCCCGGCCCCTTCGGGGAGACGCATCCTTGGGGGGCCGCGGCGTTGCTCCTCGGTCACATAGCTGCGGCTATGCTCCCTCGTCACGCCTCGCATCCGCCGCAAGGCTGCGCCTCCGAAGCAGGACATTATTTCGGTCGCCATCAGTCAAAGCGCCGCTGAAATTGCTACCCTCTCGGTGTCGAAAACCGAGCCATGGACACGGTTCAGGACCTAGAAGCGCTGCTCAATATGCGGGTCGTCGCGGTGGTCGGGTGCTCCCCGAAACCGAAGCGGCCCTCCAATCGGGTGGCCGCGTACCTCGCGGACGCCGGCTACCGGGTCATCCCGGTCAACCCGGGGCACGACGAGATCCTGGGGGAGAAGTGCTACCGGGACCTGCGTTCCATCCCCGATCCGGTGGAGGTGGTGTGCGTGTTCCGTCGCGCGGAGTTCGCGGCCGATATCGTGCGGCAGGCGATCGGGATCGGCGCGAAGGGGGTGTGGATGCAGGACGGGATCGACTCGCCCGAGGCGGCCGTTCTGGCTCGCAAGAACGGGCTCAAGGTCGTCATGAACGACTGCATCATGCGCCAGCATCTGAGCCGCTTCCGCCGTTGACCGGCGGGGTCTTGGATCTTTCAAGAAGATCCCCGCGGGATCTTCTTGAAAGATCCGCTTCGGGGAAAACGACGACGACGCCGATAGAGGCGCCGGGATCCGTCAACGTAAGACGGGAGCTCGGTGGGCCGCCGGACGCGAGCGGGAAGATCCCGCGCGCGGGCCGTGCCGCGCTTCTCGCCTTGTGCGCCGGGATGATCTGGCGGCCGGCCTGCTGCGCGGAGTCGCCCGAGGCCGCGGGCACGGTCGTGGAGACGTCCCCGCGACGGGCCTCCGGCGCGGGAGCCGCGGGGCTCGAGGAAGCGGACCGCCTCTACTTCCGTCGGGACCGGGAGGGCGGGCTGGAGCGCTCGATCGCCCTCCTCGAGGAGCGTCTGCGGCAAGAGCCCGAGGACGCCGGCGTCCTGTGGCGGCTCGGGCGCGGTCTCGTGCGCCTCGGCGAGAGGGAGGACACCAAGCGCGGGCGCATCGAGCTGTTCACCCGGGCCGAAGAGACCATCGGACGGGCGGTCGCGATCGATCCCGACAGCGCCCAGGCGCACTACTGGCACGGCGTCGCCCTCGGCCGCCACGGCGAGGCGCGGGGCATGCTGCGCTCCTTGTTCATGGTCGGCCCCATCAAGCGCCGCATGCGCCGGGCCCTGGAACTCGATCCCGGCCACGGACGGGCGCACCTCGTGCTTGGACAGATGTACCGGCGGCTTCCCCGAGTCGCGGGCGGCTCGAACGAGCGCGCGGTGCTGGAGCTTGAGACGGCCCTGCGCCTGAGGCCCAACGATACCGCGCTCCACCCGGCGCTTGCCGAGGCCTGCCGGGAGGCCGGCGACGACCGGAGGGCTCGGGAGGTCCTTCTCAGGATCTTCGAAGTGCGGGAGCCGGAGGACCCGGCGGAGTCCGCCGGGAACGTGGCGGAAGCGCGCCGCATGCTGCGCGAGCTCGGCGCCGGTCCCGGCGACGAGGGTCAGCGTTCGGAGAGCCCGTAGTCCTTGAGGCGCGACCGGACGCGGATCGGGACGGGGAAACGGTCCGGGCTCAGCGTGAGCGTGCGCGCGGGCTTGCCCGGAGCGCGGTAGGTGAGGGCCTTCTCACCGTCCTTATCCTCGAGCAGGGCCCGGAGAGCCTTGCCGCTCATGCCCGCGAGCTCCTTGTCGCCGATGCGCAGCAGCTCGTAGCCGGCCTTCAGCCCGGCTCGGTCGGCCGGCGACGCGGGGTCCACGTGCGAGATCTCCGTGCCGCTCTTGGCGTGCTCGACCCGCAGCCCGAGCCCCTTCCCGTAGACCACCCCTCGGGTCAGGGTGATGCGTTTCGCCTTGCTCTGGCCCGCGCGCATGACGCGGACCTCGATCGTCGTCCCGGGAGGGCCGTAGAGGCGCCGGATCGCCTTCGAGAATTCGAGCCGGTGGGCGGGCGCGTCGCCGAGATAGTAGATCCGGTCTCCTTTCTTGATGCCGGCATGGTGGGCGTCGCGGTCCCGGATGACGTGCGTCACCTCGAACGCGCGGGTCTTGCCCGAGCCCACGGTATGGAACCAGAGGCCGGGCCCCGCGAGGTAGAACGTATCGGGCTCGTGGATCGTGAGAGGCTCGATGAACCGGGCCTGCAGGTTCCGGTCCGGCCCGATCAGGAAGGGGTCTTCGTCGAGAGGCGCGGCGACGATCGTCCCGCCCGGGCTCACCTGGACGAGGGACCGGGAGCCCGAAAGATCGGTCGCGACCGCGGAGCAGGGGTAGGTATGGCCCCCCTCGAGGCGGATCTTGTATGGGTGGAGCCGGACGAGAAGGGCGGGCCCGTCGTCCTTGACCGAGAGGACCCGGACCCACACGCGGCTGCCCTGCGGGATCGCGATGAGGTCGAGCGAGGCGTCGGAGGCCATGGACGTGCTCGTCTCGCCCTCCAGGACGTCTCCGGGCTGGACCGTCCGCGGGACCCCTTCGGGGAAGCGGATCCAGAACTCCTGCCCCTTGGCCACCTGGAAGCCCGGGGCGGGCAGAGACGCCAACGGGCTGGCGGCCGCCTTCCGGGCCTCGGCCAGATGCTTCTCCTTGAGCCGCCGCTCCGCGAAAGTCAACGAGGAGGGCAGACGGGGCGAGGGCCTGGACGGTTTCCGCAGCGAGGTCTCGAGAGTGACGATATCCCCGCCGATGTCGGGTCCGAAGAAGGACGGCTCGGGCGGCGTCCGCCGGCTCACCACGGCCGAGAGCCGCGTGCGCGGCTTCCACGACCTCAAGGCTCGCGAGACATCCGCCACAGATCCGGTGCGCCGTCCGTTGAGCCGGAGCAAGGTGTCGGCGGCGGCCAACCCCAGCCGGTACGATTCGGTCCGGGGAAGCACGTTCAGGACCCGCAAGCCGCTCTCGGACGGCGCGAGGCAGAGGCCCGCGACGGTGTGCAGATCGCGGTCCGGCGAATCGGCCTTGGCCGGCGCCTCCGGCTCTTGCGCCCGCTTCTCTCCCGGAGCCTTCGCTTCGGCCGGTTCCTGGGGACGCTTCTTGCCCGGAGCCTTCGCTTCGGCCGGCTCCTGGGGACGCTTCTTGCCCGGCCGGGGCATGGTCTTCTTGCGCAGGCGGCGCTTGCCGCTCCGGCGGGACTTGCCCGGCCCCTTCTCGGGGGAAACGGCGGGGTGCTTACGCCCGTCCCGGGCGCCGTCGCCCGAAGAGGGCTGCGGGGCCGCCTCTTTCGCGGCCTCGGCGAGAGCCGCCGAATCCGCGACGGCGAGCATCAGGGCCGCGAGCGCGACCGCCGCGATCCGCCTCCGCGAGCTTCCGAGACCCAGGGTCATCGGGCCGCGTCCTCCTCCGGCGGGTGCGGGGCCTGCCGGATGCGCTCGCGCTCAGCCTCGGAGCGCTGGCCGCGCTGATGCCGCTCCCTCTCCGCGAGCACGTCCTTGAGAGCCTTCTCGACGGAGTCCTTCGGGAGCGAGGCCCGGACATCCTCGGGGTCCGGCGGAGCCAAGGCCACTCCCGCGGCCTCGGCGAGCTGCTCCGCTTTGGTCCGCAGCGACGCGTAGCAGCGGCTTTCGGGCATCGCGTCGATGGCCGCCATGAGCGGCAGGAGGATCCCGGTCGTCCCGGGATAGTCGCCGTCGGCGAACCGGCGCGAGGCCCGGCCGACGGACTCGTCGATCGCGGTCGCGAGGGCGTCGGCCGCCGCGGCTCTCGGAAGCTCGCTGATCCGGATGAGGGTATACTCCTTTTCCCACTGCCCGCAGCGGGCTTCGGGCTCGGCGTCGAGCAGCGCCAGAGCCGCGGCGTACTGCTCGGCCGCGTCCTGGGCGCGGCAGGCGCGGGCGAGCTCCCGGGCCTTGGACGCTCCTTTGAGGAAGGCTTCCTGGTGGAGTCGGCGGCGGTCGGTCGCCTCCACCAGGCTCTGGAGCTCGGCCGACAGGATCGTGTCTCCGGACTGGGCCGCGTCGCAGCCGGGCGGGAGATCCGCGAGCAGAGAGAGGGCCCGCCGCGCCCGGTCCGCGCGGAAGTCGCATTGATCGGCGGAGGCGTAGAGGCGGGCGCCGTCGAGCGCCGCGTTGAGACTCTCGCGCCGGTCGATCTGTTTCGACACGGTCCGGGCCCGGTCGCCGAGGGTCGCGAGCAGCCGGGCGAACCGCGTCTTCGCGGCCAGCGGGGCGATCTTGTCCTGGAGCGACTCGAGCAAGGCGACCGCTTCCTGAAGCTGGCAGGCCTCGGCCTTGGCCTCGGCCTTTCCCGCCTCGAGCAGCAGATCGTGGTAGCGCGGCGAGACCTTGATCTCGATCTCGCGCTGGAACCTATCGGAGCCGGGAGCGTCGAGATGGAGGCGGTAGGTTATGGTCTCGGACGACCGCACCGGCACCCGCGCCGTGAAGCTGTGGGGCCCGCCCTTTCTGCGCTCCACGTAGTTTTGGACGCGGTCGGCGACGCCGCCCGCGCCCCGGTCGGCGTACGCGACCTCGGTGATCCGCGCGGTCTCCCTCTCCTCGAGGCCCTCGATCCAGTAGGCCATGCTGACGACGATCGTGTCGCCGACGTCCACGTCCGCGCTCCCGGCGGCGTTTTGGACGTGCAGCTCGGGACCCGTGAAGCGGAGTCTCGGCGCCGGGCCTTCCGCCTTCATCTCCTCGCGCAGACGCTCGAGCAGCCCGGTCTCGCGCGACAGGGGCTCGACGACCGCGCGCAGATCCTTCAGGGTCCGCTTGAGGCCCGACGGCCTTTCGATCGAGCGCAGCCGGCCGCGGGTGCGGGTGAAGTTCCAAAGCAGGGTCTGGTCGGCGAGGTATTTACCGATCCACTTCCGGAGCTCCTTGGATGCCTCGCCGGCGGTGCGGTCCCGCCCGAGCTGCTCGGCGAGCTCTTCGCCGTAGACGTTCCGGACGTGCCCTAGGAAATGATCCGCCGGCTCCAAGGACTCGCCCGGGCCCGTCAAGTGGCGCATGAAGAACTCGTCGGCGGCCTCGGCGGCGGAGGGGAGCAGGTCCACGTGGGTGCGCTCGAGGAAGTCTTCTCCCCAGCGCGTGTCGAATAGGAGCTTCTGGCGCGAGGCGGCGGGAAGACGCTTGCCGAGCTCGGAGCCCGCCTCCATATGCAGGGCCAGCGCGTCAAGGGCGGCGCGCACGGGGCCGGATATCAGCCCGGCCGTGGGGGTCGTCTGCAGCGCCCGCAGCCGCTTGAGGTCTCCCTCGATCGAGACGCCGCGCCGGTTCTGCTTGTAGAGCTCGAGAAAGCCCAGCCAGGCGCCGGCGTGCTCGTTCAGGCTCCGCAGGGGCTCCCACTGGACGTGAATGACGCGGCGCCCATCCTTGGGAGTCCCCCCGAGGAGGACGTAGCCGTACTCGTGCAGGATGGCCAGGGCTTTGGAGCCCAAGGCCGTCTCCAGCACGGCGGCCGCCGGCCCGGGCTTCGGCTCCTTGAGGGGGGCCGTCTTGGAGGCGCCGAAACGGGCGTCCGCCTGGGCCGCCCACATCCCCGCGAGGGCCAGGTTGCAGAGGACTCCGCAAACGGCGGCGCGAAGCAATCGCGTCAATGTTGTCCTGCCTGGTTGAATAAATCGCCCACGTCTTTCCAATATGTACACCATGAGCGGGATAATGTCAATAAGCTTCGTGTTTCCAAAAGATATTGGGAGTCTTATAGGTTCTTGCGGAAGAAATCGAGGACGCGGCGGGCGTATTCCTCCGGGGCGAACTCCTGGCAGCGCCCGTGGGTGGCCTCCGGGACCACCCAGATCTCCTTGGGTTCGCCCGCCATGTCGTGGAGCGCCCGGACCTCCGAGAGCGGCATCAAGGCGTCCTTCTCTCCCGCGATGAACAGCAGGGGCAGGGGGGGAAGGCCGCGTATGTGGTGGACGGGGCTGTACGGCTCCGAGTCGGCCCCGAGCCGCAGCCGGATGCAGAGCAGCGTTATCCACGCGAAGGGGAAATAAGGCAGCCAGTAGCCGCTCCAAGTGAACTGAGTGACCACCCTGTTGAAGGACCGGAAAGGCGACTCGAGCGCCGCGCAGCGGAACTCCGGATGGTGGGCCATGCCGTGGATCGCCATGGCCGCGCCCATGGAGAGGCCGAAGACCCCGAGACGGCGGGTCCAGGCCGGACGGACCTCTTTCAGGTGGCGGACCGCGGCCTCGAAGTCGAAGGACTCGAGGTAGCCGATCGTCGAGTACGCGCCCTCGCTCTCTCCGTGGGCGCGGCTGTCGAAGAGGACGAGATTGTAATGCTCGGCGAGGAAGTGGAGGCGCTGCAGGAGGTCGCCCTTGTTGTCGCCCCAGCCGTGGGTGCAGAGGATCGTCCGGTCGGTGGGGGAGGCGGCGGGGATCAGCCACCCGCGGAGGATCAGGCCGTCGGACCCGGGGAACGAGATCTTCTCATAGTGGAGCCCGAACTGCTCCGGGAAGACGGTGTGCTGCAGCATCCTCGGGGGATGGAACACCGTGTTGGAGCCGTACCAGGCGCCCGCGACGAGACCGATCGCGAGCAGGGGCAGCAGGATCCAGAGCCAGACGATCGCGGTCACTGCGTCAGCCGGAGGCGCGGCTTTGGGGCCGGGAGCCGTAGGTGTGACCCGGCCCGGGGAAGGTCTTCGCGCGGACCTCCTCCCGAATCGCCCGCGTCGTTCAGGGGCCGGGCCGTGGGCGCGTCGTAGGCGGTCACGGCGACGATGCGTTCGCCCTTTCTCTTCATGTCGGCGAGGCGCGTGGTGGTGAGCTTATGCTCGGGCATGGATCAGGGGCGGACCTTCGGCGGATCCTCGGCCCATTTTACATTTTCCAGGTCGAGCTTTGAACGTCTCATCCAGCAGCGCACCGTCCGCCGCGGCGTGACGGGGGGGCTCCACATGGGGAGTATCTCGGCCAGCGGGACGAGCACGAAGGCTCGCCGTAGCGCGAGGGGATGCGGTACCCGGAGCAGGCGCGTCCGGATCCGGCGCCGCCCGTGGAAGAGCAGGTCGCAGTCGAGCGGACGGGGGGACCACCGCGGCGCGGGGCGGCGGCCCCGGAGGGCCTCGAGCCTCTTGAGCTCGACGAGAAGGCCCTCCGGGCTCAGCCCGGTCCTGACCTCCACCACGGCGTTGAGGAACAGGCCCGCGCCCCGGCGGCCGCGCCCCGCGCCGGAGGCCGGGACGCCCACGGGGGGGTTCTTGTAGAAGGAGGAGCCGCGCACGAGGCGCGTCCGCGGGAGGCTCGCGATGCGTTCGACGGCGAAGCGCAGATGGCGGGACCGGTCTCCCAGGTCGGAGCCCAGAGCGATGAGCGCGTTCTCGGCTTTAGCGCGGATCACTTGCCGGCGCGGGGTCGGCGGGCCGCCGCTTGGTGGAGGCGGTGGAGCGCGAAGACGACGGCGACGCACAATAGCAGCGCGGCGAGGTTGCCGAACCAGCCTTCGAAGGGGCCCATCGCGTACGGGCTGCCCTCGTAGCCGACGTCCTTGAGCGTCTTCGACGTGAAGACGACCTGAGCCGCGGCGCCGAGCTTCATGAAGAGGCCGCCCTCGTAGACGAGGAGGGTCCAGAGCAGCCAGTACGCGCACCCGATGCCGACCAGGCTCACGATGACCGCCCCGCCCAATTGCGCCGGATCGTAGACCGGCTCGGCCGGATCCTCCTCGTCGCTGAAGAGGTCCAGGAACCGTTTCCAGAGGCGCCCGGTCATAGGCCGAGCATGTCGCGCATGGTGTAGAGTCCCGGACGGCGGCGCGCCAGCCAGAGCGCGGCCTGGAGGGCGCCGCGCGCGAAGACCGCGCGGGACTGGGCGCGGTGGGTGAGCTCGACGCGCTCGTCCGGGCCCGCCAGAAGCAGGGTATGGTCGCCGATCACGTCCCCGGCGCGAAGGCTGACGGTCGGGACGGGGCCCGGGTTCGGGCGAGCCCCGCGCACCGCTTCGGCCAGGCGCAGGGCGCTGCCCGAGGGAGCGTCCTTCTTGAGAGTGTGGTGCGTCTCCGAGATGGCGGCGTCGTAGCCCGGCAGGGCGGCGGCCGCGCGGGCGGCCAGGGAGAAGAGAAGGTTCATCCCGGGGCTCATGTTCGGAGAGACGAACAGCGCGATGCGGCGGGCGAGGACCCTCAAGCTCCGCGCCTGCGCGGGCGTGAAGCCGGTCGTCCCGGTAACACACGCGACGCGCGCTTTGGCCGCCTCCCGCGCGAACGAAAGCGAGGCCTTGGGAAGGCTGAAATCGACGAGCATGTCCGCCGAGCGCAGCAGCTCGGGCAGCCGGCGCGGCGTCCCGTAGGGGAAGTCCCCGGGGGAAGGGACTCCCGGACGGTCTACGCCGCCGACGACGGCGAAACGGAAGTCGCGGTAGGCGAGCTCCGCCACCTGCCGGCCCATGCGGCCGCCGGCGCCGGTGAGGACGATGCGCAGAGGTCTGGCCACGGGGTGGATTATACAAGTTTATGGTAAGATGGAATTCCGATGGATCATGCTTGGTCGAGCCTTTGCGTCGGGTTCTGGCTGACGGCCTGCCTGGCGGCGATGGGCGCCGAGTACCTCCGGCTGCCCTACGCCGCGGCGCTCGCCCTCGTCGGGCTCCTGGCCGGGCTGTCCGGGGCGGCGCCGGGGGCCGCCCCCCGCGCCGAGGCCGCTTCCGAGCTGCTCTTGCCGGCGCTGCTCTTCTACGGCGCGCTGCGCGCGGACATATCGGAGCTCCAAAGCGAGTGGAAAGCCCTGGCCTTGCTGGCCGTCCCCGGCCTTCTGGTGTCCGTGCTGGTGGTCGGCTGGTGCGCGCACGCCCTGTTGGGCGTGACGCTGGTCTGGGGCCTGCTCTTGGGCGCGATGCTCTCTTTGACCGACTCGGTATCCGCCCTCAGGGTCCTCGGCGTCGCCCGGGCTCCCGAGCGCCTGCGGACCCTGCTTGAAGGCGAGAGCCTCCTGCGGGCGATGGCGGGCGCGGCCCTCTTCGCGTTCCTCGTCGGGGGGATGTCGGAGCCCGACGCCGCCGGTCCCTACGCGACGCTCGTCCGGTTCGGGGTGTCCGCCGGCGGGGGCGCTTTGGTGGGCCTGGCCATGGGGGCGGCGGTCAACCGCACGTTGCGGCGTCTGGACCAGCCCCTGCTCCAGACGGCGCTCACCGTTGTCTTGGCGTTCGGCGCGCCCTTGGTCGCCGACGCCGCGAGCTGCTCGGGCCCGGTCGCGGCCGTGGCCGCCGGGCTGGTCGCGGCCAACAGGGGGCGCTTCTTCGCTATGACGCCGCGCACCTACGAGGCGCTCGAGCGATCCTGGGAATCGGCCGTCCTTCTGGTCAGCGCGCTGGTGTTCGTCGCGGCCGGCCTCGGGCTCCGGGCCGGCTGGTCCGGCGGGCTCTGGCTGAAGCTGGCCGGCGTGATCGCCCTGGCGCCGCTGGCGCGGGCCTTGGGCGTCTATCCGGCGCTTCGTTTCGGCGGCCGCTTCGGCCTGGAAGAGGTCGCGCCCGCGTGGAGGCACGCGCTGTGGTGGGGCGGGTGGCAGGGCGCGGTGTCTTTGGCGCTCGCGCTCGGGCTGCCCGCCGACGCGCCCGAGCGCCCCCTTCTCATGGCCGCCTGCTTCGGGGCGGTGTTCCTCGGCGCGCTGGTCCAGGGCCTCGGCTTCCGGCCGGTCCTGCGGCGGCTCAAGATAGCGGAGGCGTAGCGGAGGTACTCCTCATCGTCGGCGCGGTCCCGGCGAGAACTCGGTCTGGGTCCATAGGCCCGGCCTCCGCCCAGCCTTCCGACCCTCCCTCTCGACCGTCTTTCCATATACAATATATAGGTAAGCCTCACGGAGGCGTTTATGATTATTCGAGCGGTCATGATCTTTGCGGTCTTATTCGCGGCGTCCTGGCCACGGCAGATTTGGGCCACCGCCGTGGACCAGTCGGAGGAGATCGCCGCGCAGGCCAATAGCGCGGCCGGCGCGGCTAGCCTCGATGAGGCCCACAGTCAGGCGGGGCAGGTCTACGACGGGAGCGGGGTCGGCGGCCAGGCCGGAGCCGTGCGCGGCGGCGACGGCAAGACGACGCCGAATCTCGTGGTCACACCGCAAGAGGACCCCGAGGGTCGGACGGAGCCTCCCCCACCGGACGGGAAGAAAGACAAGAAGAATTTTATCGCGAAGCTCGGGACAGGCACGAAGAAGGTCGCGCGTTCCGCTACCGGAGGCATCAAATCCGGCTTCCGCGCCTTATCCAAGAGCGTGAAGGCGGCGGCGAAGGACCCGAAGACGCTCCTGCCTTGGGCCATCGCCGGCGGGCTCGGCGCGGGCGTGGGCGCTTTGGCCGCGGCCGCGGCCGGCGGGGCCATGCTGGGCAGCGCGGCGGCCGGAGGCGCTGTGGGCTTGGGCGCGCTATGGCTCGCGAATGAAGGGCATACCGCGGCCGCCGTGGGCGCCGCCACCGGCGGGATCGTCGGCCTCGCGGTCGGCGGGCCGGTCGGGGGGCTGATCGGAGCCGCGGTCGGCGGGCTCTGCGCCCACCTTATCTCCAAGTTCTTCTACGGGGGGAAGTCGAAGGACTAGCGGACCACCGCGAACTTGCCGGTCCGGCGCAGCGACGCGTGGCCCGACTTCTCGGCCACGACCGTGTACATGTAGACGCCGCTCGGGATGCGGCCTTCCCACCTGAACTCGTAGGCGTAGGCGCCGTTGACCACTGACGGCATCCCCTCCAAGGTCGCCACCGCGGCGCGCTGTCCGGCCACGTTGTAGATCCGGAAGGTCACCTCGTCGGCGACGCCCACCTCGGCGTGTATGACCGGCGCGGCGCCGCCGACCACGGGGTTGGGGAACACGTAGACCTCGCCCAGCCGGAAGGCGCTGTCCGCCGCGACCGCGGCGTTGCGTGATCCGGCCTTTTGGCCTTTGTCCGCGTCCACGCTGCCGGCCCCCGCGATGAGGAGCTCGGCGGCCGCGATGAAGGCCTCGGCCTGCTCGTCCGTGAGCTTCTTGCCCTTCTGGGCCTCGACCGAGTTGATGAACGCCTCGAGTTGGTTCGTCCCGGCGTTCGCGTTGCCCGATTCGAGGCTCTTGGCGGCGTTCTCGAGCTTGGAGACGAGGGACTCTTCCGTGCCGGCGGGGAGGCCGAGCTCCGTTATCTCTTCGATGATATCCGTTGCGCCCTCGGCGGGGGTTTTGACCGTCACCGGGGACGCGGCCGTGTCCGTCGCGTCGTCGTCGTCGGTCACGGTCAGCGTCACAGTGAAGGCCCCGGCGGTATCGTACACGTGGGACACCGTCACGCCCGAGCCCGAGGCTTCGTTCCCGAAGTCCCACTCGTGGGACTCGATCGTCCCGTCCGCGTCGGCGGACGTGCTCGCGTCGAACTCGGCGGGAGCGCCCTGGATGATCATATCCGGGACGCTGAACGCCGCGACCGGGGGAAGGTTGTGGCGCACCTCGAAGGCGGTCGAATCTTCCGTGCTTCGCCCCGCTTTGTCCGCGGCCGATACCCGCAGCTCCCATAAGCCGTCGTCCAGGTCCGCGCCCAAGAGCTCCTGTCCGGAGAGGACCGCGATCTCGGCGGGAAGCTCGCCCCGCGGTGTGCCCAGGTCCTCGGTCTGGACCAGATCGGCCGAGACGTCGGGCTCCGGGTCCGCGTCGTCGGCGACCGAGAACTCCACGAGCAAGGTCCCCGCGGCCTCCACGATATCGCCGCCCGACGGGGACGCGATCGTCACCGCGGGAGGGACAAGGTCCACCGTGAAATCCGAACGGCCGCTCGCCGTCCGCCCCGCCTGATCCTCGATGGAGACTTCCACCGTGTGCGGACCGGCGTCCAGCGCGACATCGAGGGTCGCGCTCTCAGGGCCCACAGTGGCGTCCTCGGTCCGGTCGTGTCCGTCCACCAGAATGGCCAAAGTGCTCAGCTCCAGAGGCGATCTCGAGCCGGGCTCGTAGCTCACGACGATGCCGACGGGAGAGGCGAGCTCGATCGAGCCGCTCGCGGGAGACGCCACCGTCAGGCGCGGCTCGTCGATGATGTCGTACTCCAATACGAGCCGGAGCATTCCGGCCGGCAATCCCGTCCGGTATTCCAGCCCCGTTAGCATCAGGGCGGGTGTTTGGCCCCTTCGAGTCTCGGTCTCCAGCTCCGCCTGGATCAGAGCCGGGGAGGTCGTCTTATCCGTCTCAAGATTCGCGGATTCGAGCACGGGGGTCTGGGCTCTCGGGCTCGGGACCATCCAGAGGCACAGCGCGGCGATCCCGAGCATGGCGCCTGGGAAAGGACGTACGCGTCGAGCGGGCGTTCGCATGCGGACCTCCGCCCTACCTTGCGTCGCTCCGCAGCGTGATCTCGAGCTGGGCGTAGCGGACCCGGTCGGGCAGATCGATCACTCCGCCGCGGGTTGTCGTGTTCCAGGGCGGGTTGGGGTCCGAGGGGCCGAACTGCGCGGCGCTGCTGCGCCAGCGGCTTTCCCGCACGACCGTGGCCGCGTCGAAGTCCGCGGCGTGGCGCTCGCCGGCCGGCAAGGTGAGGTCCTGCAGGGCCTCGTAGCGGATGGCGCGGACTTGGTTCGATGCCGAGCCCAGGTCCAAGACAGGGCTCAGCATCCGGACGTACTCGGAGCCCTCCTTCAATACGAGGAAGCCCTGGGCGTTGACCTCGATAAGCGGGCTCACCGCTTGGCCGTTGCTGACAAGCGCAGTGCCGTTCTGGTCCACCCAGCCCGTATACGGGTCCGCCCCGGTGGAGTCCCCGGAGAGCGAGAAGTACATGCCCGCGCCGTAGGCCCCGATGCGGTTGATCCGGCTCTCGGTCGGATCGGCGTCCACCGAGCCCGCGGTCAATAGAGGAGAGGTGGGCTTGAGCAGGTAGACGCCGTTGTCCGGGTCCACGAACTGAGGGTCCACCTCAAGGTTGTGCAAGCCGTAGTGGGCGGTCCCGATGATCTTTTCCGGGGTCAGGTAGAAGTCGTTGTAATCCACGAACGTGTAGGGGCCTTGCGACGCGATCGCCTTCTGTACGTTGTAGAAAATCGAGTCATGGATCTTCGCGAAGGCCTTGGTCGCGCCTATGCTGAAGCCCGTATAGACATCGACGAAGGTGTTGTTCCGCGCCACCAACTCTTGGGAGCCTTCGTTACGGATAGCCAAATAGATGTTCTTGAAAAGACAGCCTTCCACGGTCATGTTGTGAAAGCTCGCGTAGACGGCGATTCCGCTTGGGGGGCCCGCACGTTCATCAGTGAAGGTGCAGTTCCGGACGGTCGTATCCCAGTCCATGGCTGACGCAGAAGTGTTCAAGAACGTCAATCCTTCGAACACCGAGTATCTCTTGTTGAGCTTGCCGTTGACTGTGACGATCACCCGGCCGTGGCCTTTAACGATATACCCATCGTTGTCCAGGCGGGTCATCTCGGGCTCGCCGTAAACGCCTTCGTTGAGGTTGATCGTGTCTCCCATTTGGGCCTTTGCCGCGGCTCCGGGGTAGGCCCGGCAGGCCGCCTGCCAGGAGGCGCAGGTATTGCCGTCGTCGCCGTTGTGGGGATCGACGAAATACTCCACCGCGCAAAGGGGCGCCGCAGCCAGCCCCATGATCGCAAAAACAAGTATCAGACCGTTGCCTTTCAGGATTTGTGACATGAATCTAGCCTCCTCGAGAAAGAGGGCTCTGGGCTCTGGTGTGTCGCGCTGGAACTCCGATGATGTCGGCGGGCCCTTCGCCTGTCCTATATATTGTATTTCTTCATGCCGGAGAGGGCAATCGGATACCGGCCCCGAAACGGGGATCGTGCCGAAGGCGCGGCGGCTCGCGGGCTTGACGGACCGAGCCAGAATACGGAATACGCTATGCGGGCGTTTCCCCTGGAGGGCTTCGCTAACGCGACGTCTTGGCAGGCCGCTTGAATATGAAGCGGCGGTTCGGCGCCAGCTCGCGCCGGACGCCGTAGACCGAGACGGGGATCCGGACGCCGCGCTGCCGGGCTTCCACCCGGACGCCGACCTGCGTGTGATTGACGTTCAGACGCACCTCGGCCCCCCGCCATTTAACGGTGAGCGCGATACCCCGCCAATCCTTGGGCAATCGAGGATCGACGGAGAGCCCTCCGTTGGCCGGCCGCACGCCGGCGAAGCCGTGCACCACCGCCTGCCAGATGCCGCCCAGCGAGGCGGCGTGGATCCCGTCGGCGATGTTCCCGTACACGTTGCGCAGGTCGGCGTTGAGCGCCGCGAGGAAGAGCTCGTACGCCCTTTCGCAGTCGCCCACCTCGTTGCCCATCGTCGCGTAGACGCTCGGGCTCAAGGACGACTTGTGCAGGGTGCGGCCCAGGTAGTGGTGATAGTTCCTCTTCTTCACCTTCTCGCTGAACGAGCCGGAGAGCAGGTGCAGCAGCATGACCACGTCGGCCTGCTTGATGAACTGGGTCTTGCCGATGTCGGCGAGATCCAGGCCCACGGGCAAGTCGGGGAGCTTGTGCTCGTTGAGCGCGGGGAGCCGGACGCGCTTCTTCCGGAAGTACCCCGCGAACTGCTCGATGAGGCCGTCGCGCTGGATGTTGAAGGCGATGCGGCGGGCGATCCGGGCCCAGCCCTTGACCTCACCCTCCCTCAGGTTGATCCTCCGGGTCAGGTCGGCGACCGGGAACCGGCGGTCGTTCTTGAGTCTCAGATACGTCTTGTACGCCTCCAGCAGGTTCCACTTCGCCAGCCAGTTGGTGTAGGCGTTGTCGTGCACCTCCTCGTGGAACTCGTCCGGCCCGATGACGTGCCGGATGTGGTATAGGTCCCTTTTCTTCTCGTAGGTGACGCGGCTGGTCCAGAAACGGGCCGTCTCGAAGAGGATCTCGTAGCCGTAGCGCAGCATGAAATCCTCGTCGCCCGTGGCCTGGTAGAAGGAATAGACCGCGAACGCTATGTCGGCGACGATGTGGTGCTCCAGCTCGCCGGTGCGCACGCGGATGATCCTCCCGTCGAAGTTCTTGGCCCAGCTGGGGGTCATCTCCTCGCCCGTATCCGCCGACTCCCAGGGGAACTGGGCCCCCCGGTATCCCTGGGATTTCGCGTTCCGGCGCGCCGCGGGCAGGCGGTCGTAGCGGTAGAGCAACATGTTCTTGGCGACCAGCGGCTGCGTGTACAGGAAGAAGGGCAGGATGAACACGTCCGCGTCCCAGAAGATGTGGCCGCGGTAGCCCTCGCCGCTCAGGGTCTTGGCCCCGATGCTGGCCTCTCCCCCGATCCGCGGCCCGCAGATGAGCAGGTGGTAGATATTGAACCGCAGGGACTTCTGGACTTCGGCGGGCCCCTTGAGCGCGATGTCCGCCGAGCGCCAGAGCTTCTCCATCGCCTTGACATGGCGCTTCAGGAGCGCGTCGAACCCTTCCTCGACGGAGGCGTCCAGCATGCCCGACACGTGCCGCTCGAGCGGCCCGGCGTGGCGCTCCCGGGAAGTCCCCATGCAGATGATCTTCGTGAAGCAGGCCGTTTCCCCTTTCCGGAGCTTCAGGCTGAAGAAGTGCTCTCCCGTCACCCTCCTGTTCTTGCCGGTCTGACAGATCAGGGCGTTGGCGTACGCGACGAAGACCTGGGTCTGCAGGGTCCGGACGCAAAGGAAGTCGCGCTCCCGGGACTGGAAGACGTGCGCGATCTGGAAATGCCGCTTCCTGCCCTCGGTCAGCGTGCCCTGGTTGCTCACGGACTCGTCGATGTCGGTCTTGACCGTGATCTCGGCGGCGCGGTCCAGGGGGGTCAGATAGACTTGGAACGCGATCAGGTTCGGGTTGTCCGCGCTGACGAACCGGAGGGACTGATAATCAAACCGCCTCTTCCGGCTGTCCAAGTAGACGGAGCGGCGGGCCAGAAGCCCCCGCCGCATGTCCAGCGTCCGGCGGTGGCTGACGACGTCCATCGCCGCGGTCCCGATCTTCTCGCCGTTTGTCGTGATCTTGAAGTGGACGGGGTTCGGGAGATTGACCAGCTCGCTCACTTGCGCGGAGGTCTGGTCGTAGAGCCCGGCGATATATGTGCCCGGACAGGCGTCCGGCGGCGTCTCTTCCAGGATCGCCCGGAGGCCGATATACCCGTTGCCCTGCGCCAGCCGCGTCTCGCGGACGTTCCGCTCGCCCTTGCCGGCGTCGCTTTCCTGGATCAGCCAGGCCTTGCCCGATAGATGCTTGGCGAAGCGGTCTTTCATCTCGCGCCGACGATCTCGCGGATCTTGTCGAGAGTCACCTCGCCCACGTCGTCGACGTAGATGTCGGCCCTCTTGAGGCTCGACAAGCTGCCGTAGCGGTCCACTCCCACGCAAGCCATGTGGCCTCTCTTGGCCGCTTCCACGCCGAGCTCCGCGTCTTCGAATACGACGCATTCCTCCGGCCGCGCGTTGACCCTCTCGGCGGCCAGCAGGAAGACCTGCGGGTCGGGCTTGCCCTTGGTGATCTGGCGCCCGTCGACCACGGTGTCGAGCCGGTCGTAGAGGCCGATCTTCTTGAGGATGGGGATGCAGTTCTTGCTTGAGGAGATGACCGCGACCTTGACGCCCTCGGATATCATCTGTTCGATCAAGTCGACGGTGGTCTGGAATACGGGGATCTCCTTGGAATGCAGGAATTCCAGGAAGTATTCCTGCTTGCGCGCGCAGCCCTCGGCGATCTCCTCGTCGGTGTTGTTGACCATGATGGCCTTGGCCCCGTCGGTCCGGGGGATGCCGTCCACCTTCTTCTTGTAGTCCTCGAAATCGAAAGTGGTGTACCCGTACTCATGGAACATCTTCTTCCATGCCTCGAAGTGAAGAGGCACCGTGTTCACGATGATGCCGTCGAGATCGAAGATGCCGGCTTTCAGCATAGGGCGCTCCTTTCGTGAGTTGTTCGCCGTGCGCGCCGATGGCGGCCGCGACAGCCTGCGTATGACAAAAAATAGCATATCTCGGCGGCAATAAGAACGTCCGGAAGCATCGGCGGCTGACAGGCTTCGTCCTCCGAGTCAGCAGTCGGCGGCCCCCCCACGGGGGGCCGCCCAAGTAGGGGGGGCTGCCCCCTTACATCAGCAGTCCGCCCCAGGGGGGCGCCGACCGCCGCTTGCCCAAGCGGGAATTTTCGGCTAAGCTATGGGACCCGAGGCGAACATGAGACTCCGCGCGATCATCCTTCTGGCGGCCGCCGCGCTGCTGTATTTCCGGGGCCAGAGCCCCGCCAGGGATCTGGCCGAGGGACTCTCGACGCTCAGCACGGAAGTGAGGTCCGGATCCCGGGCGCTCAAGCGGGGCATCGAGGAGGGGGCCGCCGCCCGCGTGGCTTGGCGCATGAGCGGACCGGGGGTGAATCTTAGGTTCGATCCGGGCGTCCCGGAAAAGATCCGGCTGCAGTTCAGCGCCGACCTGGGCTTCATCGCCAGGATCAAAGGGAGCGGCGCCTCGGACCTGCACGGGAAGATCTTCGGGCGGGTGCACGGCCTGAGCTACGCCGACTTCTTCGGCTCCCGGATCAAGGCGGTCGGCTTGCACAGCTGCGGCTCGCCCTCCGCGACCGCCTGCGTCATTTCCCGGTTTCCCAACAAGATGTGGCTGACGTCCAACTATAGGAAATTCGACCGCCCGCAGATCCTGCGGATGATGGTCGCGTTCCACGAGGCCCGGCATACCGAAGCCGAGCACCGGAACTGGCCTCACGCACGTTGCCCGGTGCCTTTCCTGGACGGGGACGGAAAGGAGGTCCGGGGCAGGGTCACGGGGATCTCGCTGGCCGGCAAGCCGGCCTGCGACGTCACGCCGTTGGGCGCTTACGGCTCATCCATGATCATGGTCAAGAACATCTCCCGCTTCTGCTCGAACTGCACCGACAAGGTCATGATGGACGCCGGGCTCTACGCCGACGACCAGCTCAAGCGGATCATCGATCCGGAAGCCAAGCGATCCATCCTGGACGACCTCTATAGATGAGTACGCGTCCCTCCCCCGCGGGGAGGGACGCGGGAATAGGAGGGGGCGGAGGGCTGGCCCCCCCGCATCGGCAGTCCCCCCGGGGGGACTCCTGGCTCCCCCCGCGCGGTCCCTTGTATAATCGGGTATTTCCGGATAGAATATGGGCCGGCGGCGGATATGAAACTGGTTACCATCGTTCTTCTGGCGGCCGCGATGCTGGTGTCCTTCGGGGGCCGGACCCCCGCCGAAGACCTGGTCGAGGATTTTTCAACGCTCAGCACGGACGTGAAGTCCGGCTCCCAGGAGCTCAAGAAGGGCATCGAGCAGGCCACAGCGGCCCGCGTGGCTTGGATCTTGAGCGGACCGGGAGTGGAGCTTAGGTTCTCCAAGAAAGTCCCGGAGGAGCTCCGGCGGCAGTTCAGCGCGGACCTGGGATTCATCCACGGGATCGAAGGGAGCGGCGCCTCGGAGCTGCATAAGGGGATATTCGGGCGGGTGGAGGGCGCGGCCTACACCGACTTCTTCGGCTCCCGGGTCAAAGAGGTCAGCTTGCATAGCTGCGGCTCGCCCTACGCCGTCGCGTGCGTCAGGCGCTTCTACCCCAACAAGATGTGGCTGACGCCCAACTACACCAAGTTCGACCACCCGCAGATCCTGCGGATGGTGGTCGCGTTCCATGAAGCGCGCCATACCGAACGAGACAAAGGCAACTGGCCGCACGCGAGCTGTCCCCGGCCGTTCCAAGACGAGGACGGCCAGGATATCCGGAGCATCTTCACGGGGGCGTCTCTGGCCGGCCGGCCTGCCTGCGACATCACCCCGTTCGGGTCCTACGGATCTTCCATGATCATGGTCAAGAACATCTCCGAGTTCTGCTCCAACTGCACCGACAAGGTCATGATGGACGCCGGCTTGTACGCCGACGACCAGCTCAAGCGGATCACCGATCCGGAAGCCAAGCAGGCCATTCTGGACGACCTCTATTAGATGAGAGCCGCGGCTTGGATCGCGGGAGTCGCGGTCCTGCTCGCTCTGCTGTTCTGGGGAGTGAGCCGCCTGCGGTCCCCCGAAGAGCCCTCCGAGCAGTCGAGATCGGAGTCCCTATCCATGCCGTCGAGAACGGCGAAGCCCGGCAAGCCCGCGGGCAGGCCGCTCAGGGCCGCCCGCCGCGCCCGGCCGGAAGACGACGCCCCGGAGTCCCCGGCTCCGCGCGACGACGCCGCGGAGCCGTCCCCGGCGACGCCGGCCGCTCCGGAGGCCCCCAAGGCCCCGGCGCTCCCCACGCCCGCCGACAAGCTCAGGACCCTTGAGGACATCCTGGCCCTCAAGGACGACAATGATCCCCGGCTGGACAGCGATTTTAACGACCTATCGCCCGAGGCCAAGCGGCTCTTCAGGGAGAAATACCGGAGCATCCCGCGGGAAGGCAGGAACAAGCGCGGCACCATCGTCTTTCTACTGGGCCGGAACTTGAAGACGGAAGAGGACTGGGCGTTCCTCCATGAGGTGATAAGCGAGCCCCCCTGCCTGAGCCTGGGCGATTGCTCGACCAAGGGCGGCCCCTCGGACGGGCATCGGGGGATCGGCGCGGAGGTCACGCTGGCGTACCCCTCGCTGGTCGCGCTGAGACAGGCGGCGCGGACGGCCGAGGATCCCCGCGGCCCGGCCGGCGGCATGGCGGCCCGGGAAGCTTCGCGCCTCGTCCGCGCCGCGAAAGGATCGCCTGTCCCCGTCGTCGCGTCAAAGGCCCGGGATCTCGAAAGGCGGCTCTCAGGCCGCTAAGCCATCCTTTTTCCGCCCTCCGGGCGGCGCTCCGGCCTTCCTGTCCCTTTCCGGGAAACATAGTATAATCCACGGACCGTCGGGCCAACAGCCGGTCGTTGGCGGGTGGTGGGAGCGGACTATCGGCATGGCGGCGACCAAGACGGCCCGGAAGAAGGCCGGGACCCGGCGGGCTGGGACCGACCTCTTCCGCAGGCACCCCAAGAACCCGGTCCTCACGGCCGGGATGTGGCCGTATCCGGTCAACTCGGTATTCAATCCGGCCGCCGCGCGGGTCAATGGGACCACCGTCCTGCTGGCGCGCGTGGAGGACCATACCGGGGTCTCCCACCTGACGGCCGCCCGCAGCCGTGACGGCGCGACCGGCTGGAAGATAGACTCCTCCCCGACCCTGGCGCCCGACCCCGAGAGGCACCCGGAGGAGCTCTTCGGCATCGAGGATCCGCGGGCCACGTGGCTTGAGGAACGCGGGCAGTGGGCCGTCGCCTACACCGCCGTCTCCCGCCAGGGCCCGCTGGTGTCTTTGGCCGTGACCGAGGATTTCAAGCGCTTCCGGCGCCTGGGCCCCGTCCTGCGCCCCTCCGACAAGGACGCGGCGCTTTTTCCCAGGCGTTTCGGCGGGAGCTGGGCCATGCTCCACCGGCCGACGATCGATCCCGGCGGGCCGGCCCACATCTGGATCTCGTTCTCCCCGGACCTCAGGCACTGGGGGGGCTCGCGCATCGTGATGGAGGCGCGGGAGGGCACCTGGTGGGACGCGGGCAAGATCGGGCTTTGCGCCCAGCCGCTCGAGACCCCGGAGGGCTGGCTGATCCTCTACCACGGCGTGAAGCGGACCGCCTCGGGTTCGCTCTACAGGGTCGGCCTCGCGCTTCTGGACCTCGATGAGCCTTGGCGGGTCCTGCGCCGGAGCGCGGGCTGGGTCATGGGTCCGGAGGCCCCCTACGAGCGGGAGGGGGATGTGGAATACGTGGTCTTCCCCTGCGGCTGGCTCCACGACGCCTCCCGCGGGGAGCTGCGCGTCTACTACGGCGCGGCCGACACCCGCGTGGCGATGGCCACGGCATCCATGAAGGAAGTGCTCGCTTATATCAAGGGCTGCCCCGCCGGCGAGGGCGGGCCGGAATGAACGTCTCCCGTCTCCGGCTCCGCCGCTGCCTGCCCGCCGCCTTCGCGCTTCTCTTCGCGGCCTGCGGCGGGGACCGGGATGACCGCACGGTCATCAGGATCTCCGGCTGGTCCTCCTCCCCGGAGGAGACGAGGCTCCTGGAGGCGCAGCTCGCCGAGTTCGAGTCCCTGCGCCCGGACATCAAGATCAAGTACGAGCCCATCGTGGGCGACTACATGCAGAAGATCCAGGTGCTCTACGCCTCCCGGACCGAGCCCGACATCTTCTACTTAGACTCCAAGGACGTCGCGAGGATGGTCCACTACGGGGTCCTGGCGCCGTTGGACGGATACCTGGAGGAGGCCGGCGACGACCTGACGGACTATTACGAGGACCTCATCGAGACCTTCCGAGGGGAGGACGGCAGGCTTTACGGGCTGCCCAAGGGCTTTTCCACTTTGGCCCTCTACTACAACAAGGACCTGTTCGAGAAGGCCGGGATCGGCCGGCCCCCGCGGGACTGGCGGGAGCTCCTGGACGCCTCCCGGAAGCTCGACGCCCTCGGCGTCTCCCCGCTGTCCATGACGACCGACCTGAAGACGATCCATCTCTTCGCGGGCCTCTGGGGAGGGGAGCTGCTGGAGCGCCAGAAGAGGATCGCCTTCCTGGACCCGCCGAGCCGCGAGGGCCTCGCCGCGCTCCTGGGCCTGTTCGACGAGGAGAGCGGCTTCGCCAAGCTCCCCCAGCATTTCGGCGGGGCCTGGACCGGGGACGTCTTCGCCAAGAGCCAGACGGCCATGATCATGGAGGGGATGTGGGTCACGCCGTACCTCCAGATGCGGTCCTCCGCGCTTCGCTACGGGGTGGCGCCCATCCCCCGCAAGGAGCGGGACTACAACATCATATTCACCGTCGCCTACGTGCTCAGCTCGCGCTCCAAGCACAAGAAGGAGGCCTTCTCGCTGGTGCACTACCTGACCGGGCCTAAGGGGCTGATGCACGTCTCCAAGCTGGGCCTGGAGATCCCCTCGCGCAAGTCGGTCGTCCGGAAGGATTTCCTGGCCCGGTTCCCCGAGCGCAAGCCGTTCATCGACGCCGTCGACCACGCCGTGCCCTTCCGGTACGGGATCGAGGGCAACCGCCTCATGGAGGAGATCGTCAAGGCCGTGGAGGCCCGGCGCATGCGGCAGCTCCCGTTCGACGAGGCCCTCGAGAGGGCCTCGGAGAAGCTGGAGCGCTTCTACGAGACGGAGGCGCGCCCGTGACGCAGGATAGGACGCGCCTCGAGATCTGGGCCGCCTACATCTTCCTGCTGCCCGTGCTGCTGTCTTTGGGAATCTTCCTGCTGGGGCCGCTGCTCTACGCGCTGTACATCAGCTTCCACCAGTTCTCCTTCATGGCCCCGGATCACTCCCGGTTCGTCTGGTTCGGCAACTACCTGGACCTCTTCCGGGACGAGACGTTCCTGAGGGCGATGAAGAACACCGCCGTCTACTCCCTGGGGGTCGTGCCGACCCAGATGATCATCGCCTGCCTGCTGGCCATCTGCGTGAACTCGAAGATCGCGGGCAAGACGTTCTTCCGCGTGGCCTTCTTCCTGCCCACGGTGACCTCCTCGGTCGCCGTGTCCTTCATGTTCATGTGGATCTACTCCAAGACGGGCCTGCTCAACTACTTCCTCTCGCTGGTGGGCATACCCGGGGCGGACTGGCTCAACAGCATGACCTTCGCGCTGCCGGCCATCATGGCGATCGCGGTCTGGACGACCGTCGGCAACTTCATGATCGTCTACCTCGCCGGCCTGCAGGACATCCCCGAGTCCGTGTTCGAGGCCGCGGACCTCGACGGGCTCAACACGGTCCAGAGGTTCCGCTACATCACCTGGCCGCTTCTCAAGAACACGACCTATTTCGTCATGATCATGTCCACGATCGGGACCTTCCAGGCCTTCGACACGTTCTACGTGATCACGAAGGGCGAGGGCGGCCCCCTGGACTCCACGATGACGGTCGTGCTCTACCTGTTCAAGTCCGCGTTCAAGCATTTCGAGATGGGCTACGCCTCGGCCATGGCGTTCATGCTCTTCGCGGTCATCTTCCTCATGTCCGTGGTCCAGAAGCTGTTCTTCCGGGAGGAGAAGGGCTGATGGCTGCTCCCTCCTCGGCGAGCGGGCGGGGCCGGTTCCTGCTCTACGCCGTCCTGATCGGCTACGCGTGCCTGACCCTCGGCCCCTTCCTGTGGTCGCTGTCCGCCTCCTTCAAGACCGCGGACACGGTGGACCTCTGGCCGCCCACCCTGATCCCGAACCCCTTCACGCTCGACAACTACCGCTACATCCTGCAGAAGCTGCCGTTCGTGCGCTGGCTCATCAACAGCCTGGTCATCGCCGGGGTGGTCACCCTGGCCAACGTCTATCTCAACTCCATGGCGGGCTACGCCCTGGCGCGCCTGAAGTTCCCCGGCAGCAAGAGCCTCTTCTGGGTCATCATCGGCACGATGATGATCCCCGGGCAGGTCATCATCGTCCCCGTGTTCATCATGATGTCGAAGCTGGGCTGGGTGGACACCTACTACGCTCTCACGATCCCGTTCTTGACGAGCACCTTCGGCGTGTTCCTGATGAGGCAGTTCTTCCTGAGCGTCCCCAAATCGCTCGAGGAGGCGGCCACCCTCGACGGCATGGGTCCCTTCCAGACCTTCTTCCGGATCATCCTGCCCATCGCCAAGCCCGCCATGGCGGCGCAGGCGATCTTCATGTTCCTGGGCAACTGGAACAGCTTCATGTGGCCGGCCATGCTCCTTTCGACCCCCGAGATGTTCACGCTCCCGGTGGGCCTGAACTCCTTCCAGGGGCAGTACTACACGTTCTGGAACGTCGTCATGGCCGGGACCATGTTCATCACGGCTCCCGTGATCGTCGTTTTCATCATCTTCCAGAGGTACTTCATCCAGGGTATCGCGACGACGGGGCTCAAGTAGGGGGTTTTTATGGCGGAAGTCCGATTTGAGAACGTGACCAAGCGGTTCGGCGACCTCACCGTCGTGGACCGGATGGACCTCGAGGCCAAAGAGGGGGAGTTCGTCGTCCTCGTCGGGCCTTCCGGGTGCGGCAAGACCACCAGCCTCAGGATGCTGGCCGGGCTCGAGTCCGTGACCGACGGGAACATCTTCATCGGCGACCGGAACGTGACCCGCCTCCACCCCAAGGACCGGAACGTGGCCATGGTGTTCCAGGACTACGCCCTCTATCCCCACATGACCGTCGAGGAGAACATCTCGCTGGGGCTGAGGATCAAGAGGCTCGACCGCGAGGAGATCGCCAAGAGGGTGTCCTTCGCGGCGAAGATCCTCGAGCTCGAGCCCCTGATGCGGAAGAAGCCGGGGCAGCTTTCGGGCGGGCAAAGGCAGCGCGTGGCGACCGGGCGGGCCATCGTGAAGAGCCCCGAGGTCTACCTCTTCGACGAGCCCCTGAGCAACCTCGACGCCAAGCTCCGGGCGCAGCTGCGCGTCGAGATCTCCAAGCTGCACCGGCTGGTCAAGAAGACGATCTTCTACGTCACCCACGACCAGGTCGAGGCTCTGACCCTGGGCCAGAAGATCGCCGTGCTGCACGAGAGCAAGATCCAGCAGCTGGGCCCGCCGATCAAGCTCTACCGGGAGCCCAAGAACATCTTCGTGGCGGGCTTCATCGGGTCCCCGCAGATGAACTTCTTCGAGGCCGCCCTCCGATCGAAGGGGGACGAGCTCCACGTCCGGACGGAGCTTTTCTCGGCCGCGGTCCCGGAGAAGGCGCGCAAGAAGCTGGCGTCAGGGCCGAAGAAGATCACTCTCGGCTGCCGTCCCCACGACGTCCGGTACCACGCGGGTGAGACGCACGGGGAGGAAGGCTTCGGGCGCGTGGAGCTCGACACCGTGGAGCCGCGCGGCTCCGAGTCGTTCCTTCACTGCGAGAAGGGGGACTTGAAGATCGTGGCGAGCGCCGGTCCGGACGACGAGCCCAAGCCGGGAGGCGTCGTGACGCTCCGCTTCAATCCGAGCCGGTTCCATTATTTCGACCCCGCGACGGGCGAGAGCCTGACCGCCCACTGAGAGCCTATCCCATTGACCCGGCGAAGAGGCGGCATGGGACGCCGCTTCGCGGAGCCCGCCGTACCCTGGAATATCCCCCGCCGCTGATGATGAAGAGGCTGGCGAGCAAGAACGACATCAACGTCTTGACGGACATCGCGTATACGCGCTTGGATACAAGGGATGAACGATTGAGATCGAGGAGGCGCCTTCTTCGAGAGCTGGATGAATCGGGTGGCAATCGGGACTTCTATGTAAAGTTCGAGAAGGATGAGCCCCTCGCGATGATTCAGCTGGTCTACAAGAACGCTGACGGTGACCCGGAGCTCGCGAACGGCGGGGACATAGCCCACATCCACGACCTCGAAGTGAGAAAAGAGATGCAACGCAGAGGCATCGGACGGGAGATGGTCGGATCCATCGAGACCCTCGCGAAAGAGAAGGGGATCAAAACGCTGACTTTAGGGGTCGATAGGGCGAATCTGAGGGCGATCAAGCTGTATGAATCGATGGGTTACGTCCGATTCAAGGAAGAGGAGGGGCGTACTCCGGAGGAGAAGGCTTATTCCCTCAAGAAGACCATTTCATGAGCCCTGGCCGGCCTACCTCTTCTTGACCTTCTTGCGCTTCTGGGCCTTTTTCGGCGGCTCGGTCGCCAGCCTCTGCCGCATGGTTTGCTCGAAGCCGTCCCGGGGCTGGAAGATGTTCGCGGGGATGCCGCTCTTGTCGCCTTTCGCCTTCTTCTTGGGCACGGATCGTCACCTCCTTGTCGCCGTCCGGCGCGCGTCCTGCATCAATAGTAAGCGGCCTCGGATAGGTTGTCAAGAGGCCCCAGCCCGCCCCAATATTGAGTAACTCCCCCAAGGTACCAGGCACCGATTGCCGGTTTCTTTGAGTAACTTGTCGGGTTACTCAATAAAACGACCGTCCTGGGAAACCGGTACCAGGTACCGGCCAGTCGTTCTTTGAGTAACTGTCCGGCGGACGCAAAACGGGTACCGGGTACCGGTTCTCAAAACGGGTACCGGGTACCGGTTCTCGGAGCTAACCGAGGGGGCCGAGAAACTTGCTCGGGCGCTTCTTGGCCCTGCCCGGGCCGTGCCCTTTGCGCACGTAGACCGCGTCCGAGCCGGGCCGGCTGTGGTAATACGTCCATCTCGCCGGGGGATCGCAGGCGGGCGACGCGGGCTTCCCGTTCGGCCCGGCCTTCCGCGCGGCGCGGCTCAGGCACCAGTCGGCCGTCGCGGCGAGGAATCGATCCCAAAGCGATCCCTCGCCCAGGATCTCGAGGCAGCGGCGCTCGAGCTCGGCCGCCCGCTCCCGTACCGCCTTTGAAGCCCCGAGCTTCATGATGGGCCGCAGGGTGCAGCGGTCGTACTTGGCGATCGCCTTGAAGAAGCCGCGCAGCCGCCGGTGGAAGTCGTCCTCGCTCCCGGCGAGCCGTTCGTAGGCGCTGAGGTAGTTTTCCATCAGGCGCAGGAAGGGGGGGCCGAGTTCTTGGGTCAGCCGCTCATGGGCGAGGGCCACGAATTCGGACACTTCCTCGCGCGCGAGGCTTTTGGGGCGGAACATGGCCTTGCCCCAGAGGTGGAAGTCCTCCCAGCGGTAGCCGTCGTGAAGGCGGCCCTCTCCTTTGAGCCGGCGATAGAGCTCCGTCCCGGGACACGGGACCAGGGGGGCGACCTGGTAGAAGGTCGGCTCGAGCCGGAGCAGGAAGTCCAGGTCCCGTTCGACGGTCTCGCGGTCGTGGAAGTCGAAGCCCACCGCCATGGACGCCACGGTCGCGATGCCGTTGGCGTGCAGTCCCCGGAAGATCCGCTCGATGTCCCCGACCCGCTTGCCCAGGAACTGGTCCCCGGCGCGCTCGCGGTCGGCGCACAGGGCGGACTCCACGCCGATCCAGACGGCGAAACAGCCGCAGTCGCGCAGCTCCTCGGGATCGAAGCGGGAGAGCGACCGGACGCTCCCGAACGAGAACCATTTGAAGCCCCAGCCGGAGCGGTCCGCGCGGATGAGGCGGCCGAGCTCGCGGACGTACTCCGGGTCCTGGAAGAGGTCCTCGTCGAAGAGCAGCGTCATGAACGTCCCGGTGCGCAGTCGCCGGGCGTGGCGCTTCATAAGCGCGTGGACCTCGCCGGGCTCGGCGATCCGCGTCTTCTTGCGCCGGAAGGACGCGCTCGTATTGCAGAAGTCGCATCCGTACGGGCACCCCAAAGACACCAGGATCGTGGGCACGCGGAAATAGCGCCTCGAGAAGCCGCGCAGCGAGAACCCGGCGAAAGGCAGGTGGTCCTGGGTGATGGGCCTGTCCTGCGCTCCGTCGCCCAGGAGCCGGCGTATGAACCGCACCCCGTCCTCCCGGCAGAAGTGGTGCGCGTTTTCGAGGATATATCCGGCGCTGCCGCCCGCGTCCCCGGGGACCCCGTCTTCGAGCGTTCCCACGCCGTAGCCGCCCACGACGATCTTCGAGCGGGGGGACCTGACGCGGGTCAGCCGGATCATCCGCGCGACGCGCTCGGTGTGGATGCTCTTGAGCTGGAAAGCGACATAGTCGTAGCCCTCGGCGAGCTCGGCCTCGAACTCGTCGAGGTGCGGGTCCTCGAGCACGGTGGCCGGGCAGTCGATGTTCTCGGCGATCAGGTGCAGCCCGAAGTAATGGCAGTGCGAGCTCATCGAGAAGACGCCCTGCCCCCGGGAGAGCCGGGAGGCGAACATGTCGTGCATGCTCTCGCCCGCCCCGAGCGCGTAGGGCCCGTAGGCGGAGCTCAGGAGGACCTTCGGCCGGGTATTCGCAGTCATCGTCCATTAATGATAGCCGCTCGGCGCCCGGCGCGCCAGAGGGGGAATGCCGTCGCAGGGCCAGCGCCTATCCATCGGGGACGCGCCAAAACCTACGGTAAGCGTTTTTGAGAGGTCGGCGGGTCCTGCCCCAGGCACCGGACGGCGGGGACGCGGTCGCCCGGAGGGAGCCGCTTTGGTCTCGGCCCGCTGCAAGCCAGGGCGGGCCTCCGACAAACCCCGCCGGTCCGGACCTGGGCCGCCGACCCGGTTCCCATCACCCCCAATCATGGCTGGGGGGGGGCGGCATGCTTCCCGGGTCCGTCGGGCCGAGGCCGGATCCCGGGTGTGACTAAAGTCACATCGCCGTTGACGGAGCCGGCATCGGGCTATCGCTTGACAGGGGGGCGGGCGGGGTCTACACTTAGTAAAGACGTCCCAGATCGAGCAGTCCGGAGGGGTCCCATGAGAAACCCGAAACCTTTCAATTTAAATTGCACGACCGCCGCCGCCTGCGCGGCCTTCTTGCTGGCCGGAGCCGCGACGGACGCGGCCGCCTGCGAGCAGCCCATCACCTTGACGGCGTCCACGACCTTGACCAGGGACTATCAGTTCTGCGCGGGCGGATTCACCCTCGGAACGAACGACGTATCCCTCGACTGCGCGGGGCACGCGATCGCCGGGAGCGGGACGAGCAACGGCGTGACTTTGCTGAAATTCGCGAGCGGGATGCAGGTGAAGAACTGCGCCATCAGCGGATTCGAGAACGGCATCTGGGGCAGCGGCTACGCCGGCGGCATCCGCAACCTGGAGATCGTGGACAACACCATCCATGCCTCGGACCGCGGCATCTATCTGAACGATAACATCCACTACGGCGCGTTCGCGCGGAACACAGTGTATGCGACGTACGGGATCCAGGTGAGCGCGTACAGCGAGGCGAGCATGCACAATTCCATCGTCTCAAACCACATCTATTTCCCGTATGTGGGCGTGGCGCTGGCCTATGCCGTCAACAACGAGATCGCGGACAACGTGTTCTACAACCCCTATGTGACGATCAGCGCGTATCACCCGGAAAGCAATACGATCGGCGACAACCCGACGGAGCGGCTCGCCGCGGACTGC
>JBDREN010000012.1:0-32795 GCA_043819795.1 Elusimicrobiota bacterium | reverse complement strand
AGCGCTCGGCGGCGCGCTCGACGAGCGCCTCTTCGAGCGCGAGCCGGTCCCCGTAGACCGAAAGCCGCGACGCCCGCGCGGCGGCGCGCGCGCAAGCCAGCCGCCGGCGCGCCTCGGCGACCGCCCCCAGGCACCTGAGGCCCGCGGCCGAGCCGAGCGCCGACTCCACCCAGAGCGGCGGATCCTCGTCGGAACGCGTGCGGGCCAGCACGCGCCTGTAAAGGCGCTCCGCTTCGCGGAAGAAACCCATCGCCCTGAAAGCCTCGGCCGCGATAAAGCCGCGCTCCGCCCGAAGAGGGGCCGGCAGGTCCCGTCCGGCGGGCAGGAGCTTGAGAGCGCCGGATGGGCTCGTCTCGACACGCTCCCGCGCCCTCTCCAGCCGCTCTATCGCACGATCCTCGCTCGTCATACGCCCCTCCTTTCCCGGCCCTCGGGACACCGCGCACGCAACGGGCACTCTCCGCAACGTGGTACGATCCGGCAATGGTCCTTGGCCAGCCTCACGAGCAGCGCGTGGCACTCGTTGTAGACCCGCGCGGACCGCGTCAACCGCCCTTCGAAAAAGCCCTGCACACGCGCGTAGCCGGCATCGGGCCCGAACCAGCCGAGCCGGCGCCCGATCCGATCGGTGTAGGCGTCCACCACGAAGACGGGACGCGCGCCGGCGTAGAGCAGCATGGAATCGGCCGTCTCGGGGCCGACGCCGTGGATGGAAAGCAGCTCGGTCCGCAGCCCGGCGAGAGGCGACCGGCGCAGCCAGCGCGCCAGGGACGTCCCCGTGCCGAGCGCGTGGCGGACAAAGGCCTTGAGCTTGACCGCCTTCTGGACGTAGTACCCGGACGGCCGGATGAGACGCTCGAGCCTGCGTCGCGGCATGCGCGCGAGACGCCCCAGGTCGACCCCCTCCGCCCCGTTCAGCGCGACGAGGGCCTTCCAAACGTTGGCCCAAGCCGTGTTCTGCGTGAGGATGGCGCCGAGGCAGACCTCCAGAGCCTGGCGTCCGCCCGGGGGCTCGAACCGTCCGGGACGGTAGCGCGGCCGCGTCCCGCCCCGCGCCGTCACCGGCCACCAGCCCTGCGGGCCGAAGCGGGCCAGCAGCCGCCGGTAGGCCTCCGTGGGGGTCCAGGTCAAGTGCGCAGGACCTTCTCGAGCTTCTTGAAGAGCCGCTCGCTGTCGAACGGCTTGATGAGGTAGTCCGTGGCGCCGCAGGAGAAGGCCTTCTCCACGTCGCCCATCCGGTCCAGGCCCGTCATCATCACGACCTTGGCGTTCTTCGTTTTGGCGTCCGACCGCATGATCCGGCAGGCGTCGAACCCGCCGACCTTCGGTATCATGATGTCGAGCAGGACCACGTCGGGCTGGAACTTCCGCGCCGCCTCGATGCCCGCCTCCCCGTCCGCGGCGAACTGCACGTCGTAGCCCTTCAGCTTCAGGAGCGCCGAGAGGTTGTCCGCCAGGGCGTAATCGTCTTCGATGATCAGGATCTTGGTCATGTCGGCACCACCGGATGCTTCGGCAGCCGGACAGCGATGCGGCAACGCCCCTCGCCGTCGACGTCGAGCGTCATCTTCCCCCCGTGCGCCGCCACCAGGCGGCACGGCAGCCCCAGGCCCAGGCCCGTGCTCGCGAGCACCTGCGAGCCCGGGAACCGGGCCGGATAGAAAAGGTCGAGCGCGTCCTCGGACCGGCCCGACGCGGTCTTCGTCCCCTCGTACTCCACGGCCACGAGCACCCCGCGCGGGACGGCCTCCGCGATCACGACGATCGGGCCCTTGGCTCGGAACTTACGGGCATGGGTCAGTATCGCCGTCACGACGCGGGCGAGGCGGTCGGGGTCGGCCTTGACCGCAGGCAGGTCCTCCGGCAGGCGCAGGTCGACCTCGGCTTCGCTCCGGGCCAAGGCCTCCTTCATCACGGCGAGGCTCTCCCGTATCAGATCGCCGACCGACGTCTCAACCGGGTTCAGCCGAAGGTCGCGGTGAAACTCGAGGTGGATCATGTCGCGGAGGTCTCCCACCATCGAGGCCAGCCGCGCGACCTGCTCGCGCATCAGAACGATCCACGGCCGTTGCTCCTGGGAGATCTCGCCGAAAAGGCCCGAAAGGAAGTTCAGCGCCGTCATGTTGAGCGCGGAGACCGGGGTATTGAGCTCGTGAACGACGAAGGAAAGCAGGCGCGCGCGGAGCCGCTCGCGCCGCCGCGCCCGCCACGAGGCGACGCCCCAGCCGGCGGCCAGGCCCGCCGCGAGAGCGATCAGGCTCCAATGGAGCGCGTTCATGGCCGCGACACCGCCCTAGGAGTGTGAGCAATTAGTGGCATACACCTGCGAGGCCCGATGCTGAGACAATTTCTAGGCGCGACGAGGGCGCATAGCTTAAGCTATGCGACCGAGGAGCAACGACGAAATTGGCCGGGATCGGGCCTCCCTCAAAGGAGAAATGATTCATATTCCCAAAACGTTTCCCTTCCCGATCAGGGCCGCGCGCTATCGGGCTACGCCTGCGCGCTGCTCGGCTTGCATACCTACGGGTATGCGCGCCTCGCATCGCTTTGGCTCGCTCCAATATCGCGCGGCGCAGATGTATGCCACTAATTACTCACACTCCTAGAGGACCGGCGGTGAAGCTCGGTCTTGCGGAGGTAGGAACGCACCCCCGATCCCATGCGGCGGAGCTCCCGCTCCGTCAGCCTCCGGACCACCTTCGCCGGGGCGCCGACCACGACGCTGCGCGGCGGGATCCGCGCGCCGGAGGGCACCAAGGCCCCCGCCGCGACCAGCGAACGGGCGCCCACGACCGCCTCCATCAGGATGGCCCCCATCCCGACGAGGGCTCCGTCGCCGATCCGCGCGCCGTGCACGATGACGCCGTGGCCCAACGTGACGTCCTTCCCGATGATGGTCGGGCATCCCCGGCGGGTATGGACGACGGCGAGGTCCTGGATGTTCGTCCGCTCGCCCACGACGATCCTCTCCACGTCCCCGCGGAGCACGCACAGGGGATAGACCGAGGCGCGGTCCTTCAGCTCGACCTTGCCGATGACCTCGGCCGAGTCGTGGACGAACGCGCCCGGATGGACGCGGGGGACATGCTTGCAATAGGAGCGGATCATGGCGTCAAACCGGCGCCGCAAGATTTAGCAACTTCCGGCCATCAAGGACCCCGTCGCAAGAATGCCGTCGTCCTTCCAGCGCCCGGGGTCAAAACTTGGCCGCGCATTGCCGACGAGTGCCAAATCTTGTAATATTTTCCAAGTTTATAGCATTCCCCGCCCTCCTCGTCAAATGTCCTGATATGCATCACCGCTCGGATTTCCTGATCCTCGGGAGCGGCATCGCCGGACTCTCGGCGGCACTGAGGCTCTCCCGCCTCGGCACGGTCCACGTCGTCACGAAGAAGGAGGCGGTCCTGTCGAACACCAACTACGCCCAGGGCGGGATCGCCGCCGTCGTGGACGCCGCCGACAGCTTCGAGAGCCACGTCTCCGACACGCTGGCCGCCGGAGCGGGGCTCTGCCATCCCGAGGTGGTACGGCTCACCGTCGAGGAGGGCCCGGCCTGCATCCGCTCGCTGGCCGAGATCGGCGTGCGGTTCAGCGGCCGCGGCCGGAAGCTCGACCTCGGACTGGAGGGCGGACACTCGCATCGGCGGGTACTGCACGCCGGCGACCTCACGGGCCGCGAGATCGAGAGCGCCCTGGCCGAGGCCTGCCGCGGCTCGGCGAACATCCGGATCTTCGAGGACCACGCGGCCGTCGACCTGATCCTCGAGGGGCATCCCTCCGAGACCCGCGCCGAGCGCAACCGGGCCTTGGGCGCCTACGGCCTGGAGGCATCCACCGGGGGGATCCACGCCTTCCGCGCGCGGGTCACGATCCTGGCCACCGGCGGAGCCGGGAAGGTCTACCTCTACACCTCGAACCCGGATATCGCCACCGGCGACGGCATGGCCATGGCCTACCGGGCCGGCGCAGAGCTGCGCAACCTGGAGTTCGTCCAGTTCCACCCGACCTGCCTCTACAACCCGGGAGAGGCGCAGGAAGCCGGCCGGCGGTTCCTGCTCTCGGAGGCTCTGCGCGGAGAGGGAGGCGTCCTCGTGACCGGGGACGGGAACCGCCTCATGGAGGGTGCGCATCCCCGCCGGGACCTGGCGCCCCGGGACGTCGTCGCCCGGGCCATCGACGCCGAGATGAAGCGATCCGGGGCCGAATGCGTTTATCTCGACATGACCGCGCGCTCGAAGGACTTCCTCACGAAGCGCTTTCCGAACATCTACGCGCATTGTCTCGGTTTCGGGATCGATATGGCCGCCGTTCCCGTCCCGGTCGTGCCCGCGGCCCATTTTTTCTGCGGGGGAGTGCAGACGGACACCGACGGCGCGACGACGCTGCCGGGCCTCTACGCCATCGGCGAGGTCGCCCACACGGGCCTGCACGGCGCGAACCGGCTCGCCTCGAACTCCCTGCTCGAGGGGGCCGTATTCGCCCGCCGGAGCTGCGAGCGGATCCGCGGCGAGTGGGACCGCCTGCGCGCCGAGCCCCTGCCCGACGTCCCGCCCTGGAACCCGGGAAAGGCGGTCTCGTCCGACGAGGCAGTGGTGGTCGACCAGGACTGGCACGAGATCCGCCGGCTCATGTGGAACTACGTGGGCATCGTGCGCACCGACCGCCGCCTGAAGACCGCGCTCTCCCGGGTCCGGATCATCAGCCAGGAGGTCTCCGAATATTACTGGAAATATCTCCTGACCCGGGATCTCGTCGAGCTGCGCAACATCGCGTTGCTCTCGGAGATGGTCATCACCTGCGCCCTCTCCCGCGCGGAGAGCCGCGGACTCCACTACAACCTCGATCGCCCCGGGACGCTGGCCGCCGAAGGCCGGGACAGCTCGGTGTGCCGCTACCAGGAAAGCCGGCCGACGCTCGGCGGTCAGGAAGCGGCGAGGCACTCCTAGATGGACTCGATCCGCATCCTGGGCGCCCGCCAGCACAACCTGAAGGACCTCCGCCTCGAGATTCCCCGGGGCAGGATCACGGTCATCACCGGCCTCTCGGGCTCGGGGAAGTCGAGCCTGGCCTTCGACACGCTCTACGCCGAAGGGCAGCGGCGCTACGTCGAGAGCCTCTCGGCCTACGCCCGCCAGTTCCTCGAGCTCATGGAGAAGCCCGACGTGGACCTCATCGAGGGCCTTTCGCCGGCGATCTCGATCGAGCAGCGCAACCCCTCCCGCAACCCCCGATCGACCGTCGCGACCGTCACCGAGATATACGACTATTTCCGCCTGCTCTACGCGCGCGTCGGCCAGCCCCATTGCCCCCGGTGCGGCAAGCGCATCCATCCGCAAACGGCCTCGGCGATCATCAAAGACGTCCTGCGGAACTTCGGCGGCAAGCCGGTGGCCGTCTATTCCCCGCTGGTGCGGGGGCGCACCGGGACCTACGAGGACCTTTTCCGGAGGCTCAAGCGCTCGGGCTTCGTGACGGTCCGCGTCAACGGGACCGTCTGCGACCTCGACCACGTCCCGAAGCTCAAGCGCTACCAGAAGCAGACCATCGAGCTCCTCGTGGACAAGCTCACGGTAGCGGACCAGGAGCGGGAGCGGCTCGCCGATTCGATCGAGATCGCCCTCAAGGAGTCGCGCGGGCTCGTCCTGATCCGTAACGGCGCGAAGAAGGGCGAGGAGCATCTCTACTCCGAGCATCACTCCTGTCCCGACTGCGGGCTGAGCCTGCCCGAACTCGAGCCGCGCCTGTTCTCGTTCAACTCCCCGTACGGAGCCTGCCCGGAGTGCGACGGCCTCGGCGTCAAGACCGTCGTGGACGAGGATCTCGTCGCTCCGGACCAGAGTCTTTCGGTGGCCGAGGGCGCGATCGTGGCCTGGTCGGACCCGGTCACGACGAGAACCAACCGCTGGAAGCGCTCATGGGGCGAGTACTTCGAGGACATTCTGGGGCAGGTCTGCCGCCAGCACGCGATCCCGATAAAGAAGCCGTTCCGGTCGCTGACGCGCGCGCAAAAGGACATCCTGCTCTACGGAGGCGGGACCTATAAGGCGCCCTGGGCCAACCGGCCGTCCGAGTTCGAGGGAGTCATCGGGAACCTCCGGCGACGCCTGCGGGAGACCGAGTCCGAGTTCGTCAAGGAGGCGATCCACGAGCGGTTCATGCGCGAGATCGGATGTCCGCGCTGCCGGGGAGCCCGGCTCAAGGAGGAGGCGCGGCACGTGAAGGTCGGGGGGCTGACGATCGTGGAGCTTACGCGCCTCGCGGTCCGGCCGGCGCGCGAGTTCTTCGCGCGGCTGGAGCTGAGCTCCAAGCATCGCGTCATCGCCGGGCAGATCATCAAGGAGATCGAGTCGCGCCTCGATTTCCTCCTGAACGTCGGGCTCGACTACCTGACGCTCGACCGCCGCTCGCGGACGCTGGCCGGAGGCGAGGCGCAGCGGATCCACCTCGCGACCCAGATCGGGTCGGGCCTGACCGGGGTGCTATACGTCCTCGACGAGCCGTCGATCGGCCTCCACCCGCGCGACAACGCGCGCCTGCTCGGGACGCTCAAGCGGCTGCGCGACCTCGGGAACACTCTCGTCATCGTCGAGCACGACGAGGAGACGATCCGCTCCGCCGACTGGATCGTCGATCTGGGACCCGGAGCGGGCATCCACGGCGGCCACATCGTCGCCCAGGGGCCGATCGGGAAGATCCTCTCGAGCAAGCGGTCCCTCACGGCGCGCTACCTCAACGGGGAGCTGACGATCCCGGCCCGGCCGGAGGGCGGCCGAAAGGCGAGCGGAGCGCTCGTCGTGCGCGGCGCCCGGCAGTTCAACCTTAAGGGCATCGACATCGAGATCCCCCTGGGGCTCTTCACCTGCGTGACCGGCGTGTCGGGCTCGGGCAAGTCGACGCTCGTGCACGAGGTCCTCTACAAGGCCCTCGCGCGCAAGCTCTACCACGCGAAAGAGGAGCCTGGCGCCCACCGCCGGATCGACGGGATCGAGAACATCGACAAGGTCATCGTCGTGGACCAGTCCCCGATCGGACGCACGCCCCGCTCGAACCCCGCCACCTATACGGGGTTCTTCTCCCACATCCGCGAGCTCTTCGCCCGCGTGCCCGAGTCACGGAAGCGCGGTTACAAACCCGGCCGCTTTTACTTCAACGTGAAAGGAGGCCGGTGCGAGGACTGCAAGGGGGACGGCACCCTCCGCATACAGATGCAGTTCCTGCCCGACGTCTACGTCAAATGCGAGGACTGCCGCGGCGCCCGATTCAACGAAGAGACCCTCGAGGTCCGGTACAAAGGGAAGAACGTGGCCGAGGTGCTCGAGATGACGGTCGAGGAAGGCCTCCGGTTCTTCTCCGCCATTCCCGCGGTCCGCAGGTCCCTTCAGACCCTCTCCGACGTCGGGCTCGGCTACGTCCGCATCGGCCAGCCGGCGACGACGCTCTCGGGCGGAGAGGCCCAGCGCGTCAAGCTGTCGACCGAGCTCTCCAGACGCGCGACGGGCCGGACGCTCTACATCATGGACGAGCCCACCACGGGGCTGCACTTCGCCGATGTCGCGAAGCTTTTGAGCGTCCTCCATCGCCTCGTCGACGCCGGCAACTCGGTGCTGGTGATCGAGCACAATCTGGAGGTCGTCAAGACCGCCGACTGGATCATAGACCTCGGGCCCGAGGGCGGGGATCAAGGCGGCCGCCTCGTCGCGGCGGGCTCCCCGGCCGCGGTCGCGGCCCACCCCGGCTCCCATACGGGCCGCTACGTCAAGAAGCTCCTGTGAGGCCTCGGCGGTCGCCTCCGCTCGCCGGCTTCCTCATCGGAAGCGTGGCGTTCGCCGCTTACGTCCCGACGCTTTCCGGCGGATTCCTCCTCGACGACCGTTTCTACATCCTCGCCAACGAGACACTGCGGCATCCGGCGCTCTGGTTCCGGTTCCTCTACGACCCCCTAAGCGTGCTGGCCTACCCGGAACTCGCGCGGCAAGTCTACCGTCCCGCCATCGGCCTCTATTTCGGGATGCTCCGGCTCGCGGGCGGAGAAAACCCCTACTGGTACCACTTGGCGGCCCTGCTCCTGCACGCGGCCAACACCATCCTCCTGTTCCTCCTGGCGCGCCGTCTCCTCGCCCGAGCGACGTTGCCGGCCGCGGCCGCGGCGCTGCTGTTCGCCCTTCACCCGGCCCAGGCCGAGAGCGTCGCCTACGTCGGCAACGCCCCGACGCTCTTGGCCACGGCCCTGGCCCTCGCCGCTCTGCTCGCCTACGGAGCGACGCCCGCCAGGAGAGCCCTGTCCGCGGCCTCGTTCGCGATGGCTCTGCTCTGCCGCGAGTCGGCGGCGTTTCTTCTGCCGATCCTGCCCGCCTTCGACCGCCTCTTCGCCCCCCAGGACGAGTCCTGGCGCGGACGCCTGCGCCGCTGGGCGCCGTACGCCGGCATCTTCGCCGCCTATCTCGCGGCGCGCACGGCGGTCCTCGGCCGCATAGCCCAGCGCGATCCTTGGGAGGGCGACTGGGCGACGCACGCCGTCCTCGCTCTCCGCGGGCTCCTCCAGGACCTCGCGATCGCGTTCTGGCCGGCGCGGCTGCGCGTCTGCTACAGCTTCCCGGAGACCGCTTCGCTGACGGCGGAGGCGCTGCTGGCGTCGGGCATCCTCGCCGCCGCCGCGGCCGCCGCCGCCTTGGGGCTGCGCCGGCGCTCGCCCGCCGGGTTCGCGGGCGCCTGGTTCCTGGCGGCCCTGCTGCCGGTCTCTAACATCATACCCCTGGACGCCTTGGCGGCGGACCGATTCCTTTACGCGCCCCTCATCGGCGTCGGGCTCCTGTGGGGCTGGGCACTCGCGCGGCTGCGCCCCCCCGCCCCCGCAGCATGCCTCGCCGCCTTGACGCTGGCCGCGGCCGCGGGCCTGGCCTCCCTGGAGCGGCAACTGGCCTGGCGCGACGGCTTCATCCTCGACCTGGCCGCCCACGCGACCGCTCCCGAGGACCCCTGTACCGGGCTGAACCTGTCGGCCCATTACTACAATTGGAGCATGCTGGACCGCGCGGAAAGCCTGGCGATCCCCGCCCTGGCCGGGTCCTCCCCCCTCCACCTGCGCGAGGCCGCCCTGGCACGCATGGCCTTCATCCGCATCAAAGCCGGACGGCCGGCGGAGGCCGTCCCCTATCTTGAGAAGGCGCTCGCGCACGCGCCCCGCGATACGGAGCTGCAGGCGCTGCTGCGCTGGTGTAGTGAGCGCCGCGGGGCTAGCCCGCGGCGCTGACTGGACTACTCATCGGGGATCAAACTCCGGTAGTGGAAGGTGCGGAAACGCACGCGATTCATGCTCTTCTTTCGCCCGCGATCGGGCGCCTCGGCCCGCGCCGAGATCGCGGGGGCTCGCTCCTGCGGGAGGAACTTGTTCCGGACATCCGGGAGCTTCAGCCACCGCTTCCAGGCCGCCTCCAGCCTCTCGAGCGACTGATACCGGTAGACCTTCCAGAGCGCGCGCTCCAGCCGCGTCCCATCGCGCAGCAGGCCGCAGAAGTTGAAGAACTGCAGGCGCGTATGCCGGCGATAGAGAAAATGGACGAGGGAGTAGGCCTGGACGTACCACAGCGTGACCGCGTCCTTGTTGCTTCCGAGATCCCTGCCGGGATTCATCCGGACGTACCTGGAGAGAGGGATCACGGTCCTATCTGTCAGGAAGGCCATGGCCTGATACCATCTCGATTTCTCCGGCCGGGAGCGGTCGGGGCTCTCCTCGATCATCGAGAGTCCCTCGTTGAGCCACACCGGGGGAGTCTTTTTCACCTCGGCCCAATAGCCCTCGAAGAGCAGATGCGTCAGCTCGTGACCGATCACGTCCAGGAACTCCTCCCGCGACGGGAACTCGAAGGTCGCGATGAGCTTCTCCTCCTGCACGGCGATCCCGGTCGACCAGCTCGGAGGCTGGAACTTCCCGTGGAGATAACTCTCGCGGGTCTTGTATAGATAGATCTTGACCCGTTCCTTGGCCATCCACGGGGCGAACATGGACAGGTCGAGGCGCAGCCGGTTGTGGAGCTTCTCCAGATCGAGCACGACGCCCGAAGGGGCGAACGCGGACTCGTGAAGGACGACGAAATGAGGCGAGAGGGTCTCGTTCCAGTCCCGGACGCCCGCCAAGGCCGGTCCCCGAACCGCCCCGAGCAGCAGCGCGGACGCGGCCAGCGCGCCCGCCGCTCTCCGAGGGAGAGCCCCAAGACGCGGCCTCAGAAAAAGGCTCTTCACCTGTTTAGTGTAGCAGAGCCGGCCCATTTCCGCCATATAAGGACCGACGTGGAATTTGGTAGGATATATCGGCCAAACTAGGCGAATGAAGGTTTTTCAAAGAGTCGTCCTCGTCGCGGGCTTCGTCACCCTCGGCGTCCTTTTCTGGAAGATGGACGCGGGAGCGGTGCTCACGCTCGTCCTCCAAGTCGGTTGCGGGTTCATCCTCATCCTTTCGCAAGAGATTGTCGCGCACTTGTTCAACGCGCTCGGCTGGCGCTACGCCCTGCGTCCCCAGCACGTCGCTTCGTTCCCTTTCCTAAAGCTGCTCAAGTTCAGGATCGTGGGCGACGCCGTGAACTACCTGACCCCCAGCGCCTCGACCGCCGGCGAGGTCGCGCGCGCGTCCCTGATGGGCGACTCGGAGAGCTTCGACGACCGCCTGGCGGGCGTCGTCGTCGCGAAGTGCACGCAGGGGCTCGCGCAGATCCTCTTCGTCCTCTTCGGCATCGCCTGGCTCGTCGGGGGGATGATCCCCGCCATCGCCCCCTTCCAGGGCCTGCTCCGGGTCCTCGCCACCATCTCCGCCCTCGCCCTGGCCGGCCTCATCGTATGGGAGAAGCGTCGCAAGGAGCCCGCCGCGCTCCGTTCCTCGAACGGCTCCCCCGGCGGGCCTAAGCCCGCGTCGAACGGCGGGGCCGCCCCGTCGGGCTCGTTCATGGCCAGCCTGCGCGGCGTCCCGAAACAGCTCCGGCTGTACCTCCAGGACCATCCCGGACGCAACGCCCTGTCGGTCGTTTTCTTCGTTCTGGGCTACGCCTGGAACGCGTTCGAGGTCTACTGGATCTGCCGGTTCCTCGACGTCCCCGTGTCCTGGGGGACCGCGTTGGCCATCGAGGTCCTATCCAACATCGTCGACGGGGTGCTCTTCATGGTCCCCGCCAAAGTGGGCACGCAGGAGGCCGGCAAGACCGCCATATTCGTCCTGCTCGGCCTGCCGGCGCGGGCCGGTTTCGCGTTCGGCGTCGTACGCCACATCCGCGAGCTCTCCTGGGGGGCTTTCGGGCTCCTTCTCTACTCGGCCCACCTCAAAGGGCGACGCCGGACGGTCCCGGCCGAGACCCCCGTCGCCGGCGCCCCTGGGGCGGCGGTGTGCGGGAGTCCCGCCCTGGCCGAGACGGCCGCGCTCGGCGGCGACGTGAAGCGCGCGCCCGCCGCCTGAACCCAGCACCCTCCGCGCTCCCGGCGGCGACCGGTGAGGAAGGTCCCCGCGATCAGGTGGGCGGCACCGGGGCGGTGCTGGCGGTCTGGATAGTGCCGTCCGAGCAGTAGATATAGCCCCAATTTTTGTAGGGCGCCGAGTTGGTCCCGCCGGGTTGGGTCGTGCTACGCTTGGCGCAGGCGATCCGCTTGGCCGTCGAGCAGGAAAGAGAGAGCCCGCAGGACACGTTCTGGCCGGCATCGAAGGAATAGGGGAGGCCGTCCCATTTCTGAGAGGCCAGATACTTGCAGGCGACCAGCTGACATCGGTCGTACGAGGAGCCGCTGCAGGCGGTCGCATTGCAGACGTTGTTGATGGTCCCGTTGTTGACGTAGTTCCCGTTGTCGAGCTGGAACATGCGGTTCGCGGTGCCGATTATCTTGACCACGGAGGCCGCGTCGTCGGCCTTCGAGGTCTCGACGGTCTTCGCATAATGCGTCATGCTGAGGGCGCCGAGGATGCCTATGATCAGCACCACGACAAGCAGCTCGATGAGGGTGAAACCCGCGCGTCGGGCTATAATAGGCTGGGGCATACGGGGCCTCCTTTGATACTCTAAGCTTAACAGCGGTCCCCGGGGGTGTCAAGATGTCGATTTTACACCCCTCCCCCACGGGGAGGGGTGTGCATGTAGTGGGGGCCTGTACGCACGCCTCCCCGCGGGAGGCGTGCGCAAGTGGAGGGGGCAGTCAGCGGCCCCCCAACGGGGGGCCGCTTAAGTAGGGGAGCAGGCCCCCTCCGAGATGCGCCACCCTCCCCGTGGGGGAGGGTGGCGTACTAACCCCCTACATGAGCAGTCCCCCGGGGGGGGACTGCTCATCAGTCATTCACGATCGTCGGGGTGATGAAGATGACGAGGTCCGTGTTCGTGCGCTGGTTGCTCACGCTCGTGAAAAGCCAGCCGATCAGCGGGATGTAGCCCAAGAACGGCACCTTGCGCACCGATTTCGTCTCCCGCGATTCGAGCAGCCCTCCGAGGACCAGCGTCTGCCCGTTCTTCACCCGGACCAGCGTCGTCGCCGAGCGCGTATTCGGGTCGTAGACCGGGTTCGCGAGCGATGAGACCCTCGACGCCTGGACGTTCGTGAACGAGGGCTGCACGAGCATCGTGATGTAGCCCTCGCGGTTGATCTGCGGCGTCACGCGCAGCGTGAGCCCGGTCTCCACGCGCTCGGCCTTCGTGCCCGCCGACGATCCGGCGGCGTTGGTCTGAGACAGCGTATTGACCGCCACGGCCTCCTCCCGGGTGGCCTCGATCACGGCCGGCTGGTTATTGAGCGTGATGATCTTGGGCTTGCCCAGAAAGCGCGCCTCGGCGCGGGTGACCAGCGCCCGCAACACCACCGAAAGCTGGGTCAAGTCCAGCACGCCGGACCGCAGGCCGCTTCCGAAGAGCGAGGAGGCCGCGGCGCTCCCGGTCGTCCCCGTGGTATCCCCCGCCCCCGCCGCCGACGCGGCCGCCGACGCGGCGTCCGCCGCTGCTCCACCGCCCCCCCCTCCCTCTCCGAGGCCGCTGATGACGTTGGTCACCGGGTCGAAGAAGTGGGTGTGCCCGAGGTTCTGGGGCAGGTTGAGCGGGAACGTGGTGTCGCGCGTGGGCCCGCTGAAGGAGGCCAACTCCCCCGTGGGCCCGCCCCACTCGAGGCCGAGCTGGTTGGCTCGGTCGGAGTTGATCTCGACGATTTGGGCCTCGATCATGACCTGCGGGGCCTTGCGGTCGAGCTCGGCCAGGATCTGCTCGACCTGGGGGAACGTCTCGGGGATGTCCGTGACGATGATGGAGTTCGTCCGCGCGTCGATGTCGATGCTTCCGTACTTCTTCGTGACGACTCCCCGCAGCACGTTCACTATCGCTATTCCGCCGCCTCCGCCACCGCCGCCGCCCTGCTGGCCGCCCTGCTGGCCGCCCTGCTGGCCGCCCTCCTGGCCGCCCTGCTGGCCGCCCTGCTGCCCGCCCATCGCTCCCATCATGGACTGCATGGCTTGGCCCATGTCCTGGCCGCCGGAGGGGCCTCCCCCGCCGATCGAGATGAGCGGGATGTAGTTGAGCGTATAGATGCGCGTGATCCGCCTCGCCTCCTTCGTCGTGCGCGCCGAGACGACGTAGGTGTTGCTGCGTCCGATCCGCTGATACGTCAACCCCTTGATCTCGAGCAGGATCTGGAGGGCTTCGCGCACCGTCACGTTCTGCAGGAACGCCGTGACCTTCTTCGCCTCGAGTCCCTCGGTGATGATGAAGTTCACCTTGGCCTGGGCGGAGATCGTGTCGAGGAAGGTCGCCAGCGGCGCGTTCTTCACGCGAACGACGATGCGGGTGTCGAGGGGGTTGGCCGGCGGCGCCGGAGCGGCCGCAGGCTCGGGGGTCGCCCCGATCTGGATGTCTCGCGTCGAACTCGGGAGTGAGGGCTCCCTCCGGCGCGGCGCGGGAGCTCTCGTCGGGGCGGCTCCCGAGATGGGCCCCCCGTCCGCCCCCGGGCGCCCCATCTGCCTCTGGAATTCGGGGTTAGCCTCGGGCTCGGCGCGGCGGCGCTGGGCCCAAGCGGGCCCCGCCGCGGCGCCGGCCAGGAGCTGAAGCGCCCAAAGATACGCCCAGACGGCGGCCCAGGCGCGCGGCCGAGGCCGTATCCGGCAGGGTCCGAGTCGGGGAATCCGGTCTGCTGTCGTCATGGCACTCCTCCCAGTGGACCTCCCACTCACTTTTGAACCCGCTTCACGCAAAGGGTACGTCGGCCCTGACCAAAAACCACCGTACGCGTCGTGATCCGCTTGATCACGGCGCCAAGGATCTCGTCCCCCTCCTTCATGACGTTGTCGTTGACGAGCGCCGCGATACCGTTCGGCGTGGCGACGATGCCCTGGAGCTCGATGCGCTCGCAGATCGACCTCTGCCTCACTATCACCTTCTTCTCTTTCTTCGGTTTGGGCTGGAGCGCCTTCTGGACCTCCGCGCGCGCCTTCATCTTCGCCAGACGCATCTTGGCGAGCTCCCGGAGGTCGGCCAGAGAGAGGGTCGGGTCGCGGGTCGTCTTGGGACTGTACTCGATGCGCTCCCGGGACTCATCCATCGAGGCGTCCCTCCCTCCCGCGTCGTCGGCCGGGACCGGAACGGCCGTGGCGGGCGGCTCTCCAGGAGCTTCCGCCCCCTGGCCGGCCTCCGGCGTCCCCGAAGGGGGCGCCGCCGCTCCGGCGTCCGGCGTCGCGCCGGCCGCATCCTCTTCCGGCTCGGGCGCCTCGTCTCCGGGCTCCATGGCGTCGTCCGCGGCATCCTCCTCCCCGCCGTCGGCGGGCGGCGCTCCTTGCCCGGGCTCTTCCGAGCCCGGAACCCCCTCGGCCGGCATGGTGCGCACGTCTCCGAAGGCGCTGCCCTCCGGGACCCGCTGCTTGACCTCGAAGGTCGTCTCCGTCTGCATCTTGGTCCACCACGACCAGAAGAACACGGCCGGCACCGCCAAAGCGCCCAGTAGGATCACCCAGCCGAGCAGGGACCTCGTCTTCACAGCGGGATCCTCGTCACGGCCCCTCCCTGGGGACCACGGTCGTGATCGTCACGTTGGCCGTATTGCTCCCGATCGGCTTCGCGTCCTTGTCCAGGGTCAGGCTCTTGATGAAAAGCAGCTCCTGGCCGCGCTCCAACCGCGATATCCATGAGGCGATCTGCGGATAGCTGGCCTGGCAGCGGACGCTGATCGAGATGAAGCGGTAGTTTTCCCGGACGGTCTCGGCCGGCGCCGACGTCGAGAGCGGGACGATCCCTTCCTGTCTGAGGGTGCGCCGCACGGCCGTGAGCAGCCACGTTTCCGGGTTCCTCGTGCGCGGCAGGCGCTCGTAGAGGCCGTCGAGCCGGGCCTTGAGGCTCTTGTAATCCCCGGCGTACTGCGAGCTCACCTCGGCGGCCGACAGCTCCTCCTCGATCTCCACCAGGCGGCCCGCCGGCGGCAGATAGACGTACCAATAGGCGGCGAAGATTCCCAGCCCCCCGACGAGGAACGGGCGCATGAAGAACTTGCCCCCCCTCTCGCGGAGCGCGTTGCGGACGACGTATAACTCCCCCTCCAGGAACGAGAACCAGCGCTGGAGGTCCTCTTTCTTCACCTAGCCTCTATCCTCCTTGGCGCTCGCGCACTTGATCGTGAAGTCCGTGGGCTTCACCTCCTGCTTGGGGGCGCCCGGCCCGGGCAGCCCCTCGCCCTCCATGGCGCGCGGCACATCGATGTTCGGCTGCCTGACGGGAAACGCCTCGTTGAAGCGCGCATCCTTGCCCAGGCCCTCTTCGAACCGGTAGCCGATGTCCTGCTCCATCGCGCGACTCTGGTCGGCCACGCTGCCCTCTATGGCGAGCGTCCGCGGCGTCTTGAGCCCCTCCATCGCCAGGGGGTTCTCATATTTCAGCATCTTGATCCAGGCGGAGTCCGGGATGTTCTCGGCGAGCACCTCGAGGATCTTCGTCAAGGGTATCTGCCGCGCGGTGAGCGCGCCGAACGAGTTGGCCTTGTCCCGCATCTCCATGATCATAGACTCGATATCCGAAGCGGTCTTGCCGCGGAAGACCTCGTAGACCCCGGTCTCCTGCTGCAAGCCGGACAAGGCCCGCGCCTTATAGTTGACGATCGAGTAGCGATAGCCTCCCAGGAGCAGGAACACGCTGGCGACGACCGCCGACAGCGCCAGAATCGCCGTCGCGGCCCTCCGGTCCTCATCGTTGATCCTCCCGACCGCGCTCAGGTCGAGCGTCAGCGGGGTCGCTGCGAGATGGCGCAGCCCCGCGCCGATGGCGGCGTAGGCGCCCCACTGGCTCCCGCGGATGCCCAGCATCCGGTCCGTCTCCTGCACGGCGACCGCCTGGCCCGTGTCCTGGCCGAAAGCGGCCTGCCAGGCCTTCCGGTCGGCGACTTGCCCGCTGATCCTGACGTTCGCCGGCGCGGGCGCCCCAAGCTGCTTGCGCGTGAAATCGATGCACCCGTGCAGGTCGATCTTGCGGCGTTCCATGACGCTCGCGCCTTCCGGGAGGATCACCTCGCGGAAGAAGATGGGCAGCCCCCCCTCCGAGACCAGGATGCGGATGTGGCCGCCGTCGAAGTGGACCTGGGCGTAAGGCGCGCTCTCCGCGTCGGCTTCGAGCGTATCCCAGAGGCGCTCCACCGAGCACGGAGCGATCTCGGTGCCGACCAACGTCAGCCCCAGCTTCCCGGCGAGAGTCCGTATGCCCACCAGGTTCTTCTTGTGCGTCACTCCGAACAGCGACCCAAGCCGCGGCCTTTTGTCGGGTCCCGGAGCCACCGGCCGCACCTGGAAGTCGTGGTCGAGAGAGTCGAAGGGGATGGGGATATACTTCTTCGCCTCGACCGGGACCCCGGTATTCCAGAACCGCCGGTCGATGGCGGGAAGCGTGAAGTAGCGAAGGATGCCGAAATGGTGGGAAAGAGTGACCATCAGGTGCTTCGAGCGCCACTTGACATCGGACATGGCCTTCTGCAGCACCTCGACGGTCTTGTCCGGCTCCGAGAGGAAATCCGTGTTCAGCGTGCCGACGACCTTGGTCTGCTTGGACGCGGCCTCGCCCGGCACGGGCAGGCGCAAGAGGTGCAACACCTCGGGCCGGCCCTCCTTCATCCTCACCTCGGTCAGGAATATCAACTCCGGGCTGAGGAAGAGCCCGAGGCACGAGTCCATGCGCGGCAGGGACCGCCCGAAGGAAAGCTGCTCGATGTTCTCTGCCAATCCCATGCTCGAAGCCCTATTGCTTCCCGGCGGCGATGTAAATCTCGACCTTGGCCGCCTCGAACTCGACTATCTGCGTCCTTATGTCGATCCGGTTGGTCTTCATCCCGCGGTCCTCGAGGCGGTCCGAGACCAGCCGCGCGCGGTCGCGCGCCAGACTTTCGGGGTTCGGCTCGCCGGTATTAGCATAACCGACGAGTTCCGCCCTCGCAAGCGGATACATCCTTCTCACCTCGTCGACGCGCTCGATGACGAGCTCCCCTTCGGAGGTGACGTTGCTCGTGTTCCTCACGAACACGACCTGGTAGTTCGTCACGGTCGCCCGTCGAGCCGAAGCCGCGGGCTCCTTGCCCTCCGCCTGCGCGGCCGCCGGCGGAGAGCTGAGCGTCTTCGCCGCGACCTTCTTCTGGGCGCGGCGCGGGCGGCGGCGCGACCGCCGCCTGCGGGGGGCTTCCTTCCCTATCTCCACACTCCTGAGCTTCGGGGCCGGCGAGGACTCGGTCACGATCTTCCGCCCGACTTGGGGCCGGACCGCCCCGGGCTCCGGCCCCGGCCCCGACTCCGGCTTCGTCTCCGGCTTCGAGGCGATCCGGGAAGGCTTGCCCTCGACCGCGATCCACGCGCGCTTCTTCCGCGTCCGGTTCTTCAGGTCCGTCGCCGTGAGCAGGCACTCGTAGCGGCCGGCCGGCAGCTCCTTGCCGAAGTATCTCTTTCGTCCGTTCCAGTAGATCTGGTGGTAAACGGGCGCCGAGCCCTTTACCTCCTGCAGCACGACAAGATCGTCGCCGGCCCTCTCGCCCGGGCCGAGGAGCTGGAAGCGCCAGGACATCAACCCGGTCGGGGGCTCCACGACGGAGAACTCGATGATCACCCCCTCCCCCTTCTTCGGATCGAGGGATCCGGGGGAGACCCCGAGCGAGAGCGGGGGGCCCGATTCAGCCCCGACCTCGTCCTCGGACGACAGCTTCATCGGCTGGTTGTACACGAAGATCAGCAGGACGCCCTTGAAGTCCCTGACCTGCTGCGGGACGTCCACCTGCGTGCTGAGCAGATTGACCCGCACGCGCGCCGGGGCGAGTCCGGCTTTGGTCAGATGCGCGCTGATCCCCATCGTCCGCCGCATGTCGAGGATCTTCGACTCGCCGAGCAAGGCGCTCTCGGGAAGGATGACCACCTGCGTGGCCCCCAGACCGAAGACCAAGTCGCCCAGGATGTCGAGGATCTTGCCGGATCCCTTCACGAACCGGGTCCCCGAATCGAAGAGCACGGACGACGGGATCCCGATCGCCCGCGGCAGCTGGGAGTTGGCCATATGCACGACGATATCCTCGTAGCGCCGCAGCTGGCCCAGCAGCACCCGCGTCCGGTTGCGGATCTTGTCGTCGATCTCCTTCTTCATCAGGTCCCGATCGGAGCGGGAGAGCCGGGACTCCGCGAGGGCGGGGCGCTCCTCGACCTCTCGCGGCTCGGGCTCGGCCGGACGCCGCACGGGCGCCGCCGGCTCTTCCTCGCCGGCGGCATCGGGGCGGGGGGCGCCCGGCGGGGAAGCCGAGACGGCCGCCGCGCCCACGGGCGGTTTCCGGTCGACCTTCCCTCCCCCCGCCATGCGCTGCGTGATGAGGTTCAGATACTCGTTGGCCATCGTCCGCTCGGCCGCGCTGCCCTGCACTAAGATCTCCATGAAGCGGTCCATCGCCTCCATGTCCCGCTCCTTCCCGTAAAGATCGATCGCCAGCCTCATCTGATTGCTCAAGCTCTCGTACGCAGGACCATCGGCCACCTGCTGCGCCGGAGCGCCCCCCCGCCCCATCTCCAGGAACAGGACCAGCAGGCCCAGGCCGCGGGCCGCCCGGCCGGCGACGCGAAGCCATGAATGAACTCCGCCCCGTCTCGGCGCAGGCCAAGCCGCTTCCCGCACGGAAGCCTCCGGATTCATCTTAAATAGATTTAACCGTAATGAATTGTGGAGTGATTTCGAGATTGTTAACAGATTGTTACAGAAACCGGGGGGTCGGAAAGCCGCGGGCCGGCTGCCGCCCCCCCTGCCCCGCGCCCGCGAAGAAGGGCCCGGGTCCGGGGATTCGTTGCCGGGGCCCGCGGCATCGGGTCCCGCCCCCGGCAAGTCCGGCGGGGAGGCCTTTCGGCGGCCCCCCGCGCCGTCGACGGACGCGATCAGTCCGCGAAGTCCTTGCCGCAGTTCGGGCAGTTCAGGTAGGTGAACTTGCCCGTGCACCGCTCGTAGAGTATCTGGTAGTTCGGGTTGTAGCGGGGAGCCACCCCGGCGCTGGTCGTCACCCGCGCCATCGCGACGTTGAAGTAGGCGTCGCCGCTCTGGCACCCGGTGGCCGAACCGCCCCCCATGGCCACCTTGAAGTACTTCATCCCATAAGACGGAGTCGAGCCCGAGAACGAGATGTCGAGCTTATCAATGTCGCTGTTCGTCTTCACGTAGTTGCCCTGTCTCGCCAGGTAGCGCTCCTGAGCCTGCTTGATCGTCGAGATGAAGGACTGGGCCTCGGCCAAGCGCGCGCGCTCCACGACCTTGAAGTACTGGGGGATGGCGATCGAAGCGAGGATGCCGATGATGAGGACGACGACCAAGAGCTCGATCAGCGTGAAACCCGCCGCCCGCTCCGAGACTTGAATAGGTTTCTTCATATCTCCTCCGCGCCGGTTCCACCGGCTCTTCTCTGAATTGTACTTTCTTCACCTGTCTTTTGCCAGGAATCGTTGTGTACGTTTTGTGAATTGATATAATGCGGTCCGTGCCATTGATACTGATCGTCGAGGACGATGCCCGGATCATCGAGGCGATCCAGAAGACGCTCACCCTCGACAGCGCCTGCCGCTCCGAGGTCGTCATGGACCCCGCCAAGGCCCTGCCCAGCGCGATCCGCGTCAAACCGGACCTCATCCTCCTCGACATCCGCCTCCCGGGCGGCGACGGACGCCAGATCCTCCGGGAGCTCAAGGCCAACGCCGCCACGCAGACGATCCCCGTCATATTCCTGACCGGATTGGGCAGCGAGGCCGACAAAGTCCTGGGGCTCGACTTCGGGGCCGACGACTATCTGGTCAAGCCCTTCGGGGCCATGGAGCTCCTCGCGCGCATCCGCGCCGTCCTGCGCCGCTACCAGCCCGGACCGTCCGGCGGCAACATCCTGGAGATCGCGGGCATGCGACTGGAGCCCTCGGAACGGCGGGTGAGCCTCGACGGCGAAGAGCTCCGGCTGCGCCCCAGGGAGTTCGAGATCCTCTACCTGCTGGCGTCCCACGCGGGCAAGACGCTCACCCGCTCCTATCTTATCGAGAACTCCTCGTCCTACGGGATGCCGCTGCCGACCCGCAGCCTCGACACCCACATCAAGAACATCCGCAAGAAGCTGGGGGCCGCCAGGGCCGGCCTGATCGAGACGGTCCCCAAGCTCGGCTATCGGTTCTCCCCCCTCGATGAGCGGGCTTAGCCAGGCCGGACCATCGCCGCGGCAAGCGGGCTCGTCCGAGCGGCGCGGCGTCTACTTCGCCTTCCAAGGCCTTCTCATGGCGGTGCTGCTGCTGCTCTTCCTCTACCATCATCAAGCGGTCGAGGGCTGGGTGGCGCGATTCTGGTTCCTGCTCGTCGTGCTGACGGGCTCGCTGGTCCTGCTGCAAACGGCACCCAAGCGCACGCTCGAGCGCTGGTGGTTCCAGATGGGGCTTTTCGCCGGCGACACGGCGCTCGCGTCCCTGACGCTCCACTGGGCCCAGCGGAATCTGGATTTCTTCCTCCTCTACACCCTCATCATCTTCGGGACCGCCCTGACGCGCAGCCTCCTGCAGGGCCTCGTCATCGCGGCGGTGACGTCTCTTCTCTACATCCTCTCGTCATGGAACCTCATCTCCGCCCTCCCCCCCGACACCGAGTTCTGGCTCCCCCTGCTCTTTCTCTGGATCACCACGTTCCTGCTGGCCATCCTCTCCCAGGATACGAAGCAGGCCCAGCAGCAGCAGCAGCGGCACTACCAGCAGCGGCTCATCCATGTGGAAAGCCTGGCCACGCTCGGCCAGGTCGCCGGCGAGGTGGCCCACCGCATCAAGGGGCCCCTGACCACGATCCGCGTCAACGCCGAGGTCCTCGGCCACCGGCACTGCATCTCCCCGGAGGCCCGCCGGGAGCTCGACGAGATCCAGGAGCAGGTCGAGCACTGCAAGACGATCCTCAAGGACCTCCTCGACCTGGGCCGCATCGAGGAGATCGTCTTCGCGCGCTTCGATCTCCGGACGCCGCTGCTCTCCGCGATCAAGTCCATCGAGCCGCAGCTCCGCCATCCCGGCATCCGGAAGCGGGTCGCGGCCCTGCCGGAAGCGATGATGGTGGAGGGCGACCAATCCCTCCTCCACGAAGCGATCCTCGCGGTCCTGCAGAACGCCGTCGAGGCGGCGGGCCAGGCCGGGACCGTCGAAGTCTCGGCCCGGACGGCCGCGGAAAGGAGCGCATGGTGGAGCCCCGGGGGGCTGCGCCGCGTGCATACCGTCACGATCCGGGACGACGGCGTCGGGATCGCGCGCGAGGACTTGGCCCGGATATTTCAGCCGTTCTTCACGAGCGGAGGGAAGGCGGGTTCGGGGCTCGGGCTCTCCGCCTCCTACCGGATCCTCCAGAAGCACGGCGGGACCATAGAAGCCGACAGCGAGGGCCCCGGCCGGGGGACTACGATCACGCTGACGATCCCGGCCGCTCCGCGCGGAGACTAGTGATACACTACTAGGTGCCGATCTGGGACAGCTGGAAGATGGGCATGAAGATCGAAAGCACGATAAGCCCCACGATCCCCCCGATAAAGACGATCATGATCGGGTCGATGATGGCCGTGAAGCGCCGGATGAACTGGTCCACCTGCTCGCGATAAAACGTCGACAGCGTGCCGAGGATATCGGGAAGCTTGCCCGATTCCTCTCCCATCCACATCATCTCCGTCACCAGCGGCGGGAAGACCCCCGACTTCTTGAAGGCCGCGGAGATGGACTTCCCGGTGGCCACGTCGTTCTTCACGGACTTCAGCGCGTAGGCGAAGATCTTGTTGGTCGCGAATACCCCTTCCAGCACCGTGATCGCGTTGAGGATGCTCACGCCGCTCTCGATCAGCGTCGAGAGCGTCGTCAACAGCCGCTCCACCTGGATGTTCTTGATGAAGGCCCCGAAGAACGGGAGGGCGAAAAGGAACTTCGCCTTGGTGTACTGCCCGGCCTCCGTCGCGAGGTAGCCCTTCAAAAGGAACGAAAACCCGAACACCCCCAGCACCAAGACCAGCAGGTTGTTCGCGAACAGCTCGGAGAAGACAATGATCACCTTGGTGATCATTGGAAGCTGGAGGTCGAAGCTCTTGAATATCTCGGCGAACGTCGGCACGATCTTGACGATGAAGAAGATCAGGACCCCCATCGAGATCACGAACAGGACCGCCGGATAGGCGAGAGCCGTGATGACCTTCGCCTTCAGCTCCTCCTGGGACTGAAGGTACGACCCGATCTGCTTGAGGGCCTTCGGGAGCTGGCCGCCCATCTCTCCGGCCTGGACCAGAGACACCCACAGCGTGTCGAACACCTTCGGATGCCGCTCCAAAGCCTTGTGAAGGGACGCCCCGCTCGCGACGTCCTTGGTGACCGTGCTGATGGCCCGTTTGAGAGCAACGTTCTCGGAATGCTCTCCAAGCAGAGACAGGGAGCGGACCAGAGGAACGCCGCCGTTCAGGAGCGTGGCCAGCTGCTCGCCGAAGAACACGAGGTCCCGGCCTCCGACCTTGCCGCCGCCCAGGAGACTGCCGACCCCCGCTCTCGCCGCGGCCTTCTCGGCCTGGATGGAAAGGATGAAGAATCCTTTGCCTTGGAGGGCGTTGATCGCCTCGTTCTCGTCGCCGGCCTCAAGGGCGCCGGTCGTGGTGTCGCCCTTGTTGTCCTGGACGGTGTAGATGAATCTTCCCATAGTGGTCAGGGCTTGAGAGTCCGACGGGGGAAAACGCCCTCGCTAAGACGGATCATTCGCCCATGGTGACCGACAGCACCTCCTCGGCCGAGGTGACCCCTTCGAGGACCTTGCGCCAGCCGCTCGCGCGCATGCCCCACATCCCTTCCTCGGCGACGACCTGCTGCAGCGCCCCGATGTCCCCGCTCTTCTTATAGATCCCATCGCGAAGCTTGCGCGTGACGTTGAACACCTCGTAGATCGCCTTGCGCCCCGTGTAGCCCGTCCGCGAGCATTTGTCGCAGCCCCTCGCCTTAAAGAAGACGACCTGGCTCGGGTCGGGAGCGGGATCGAGCTGGCTCTCGCGCAGGCACATGGAGAGCTCGTCCTGATCCGGCTTGTAGGGCTGCTTGCAGGCGGGGCATAAAGACCGCACGAGCCGCTGCGCCGCGACCAGGCGCAGGCTCGAGGCCAGCATGAAGGGCTCGATACCCATGTCTATGAGGCGCACGACCGCCTCGAGAGCGCTGTTGGTGTGGAGCGTCGAGAGCACCAGGTGTCCGGTCAGGGCGGCGCGCAGGCAGGTCGTGGCCGTCTCCTGGTCGCGCACCTCGCCGACCAGGATGACGTCGGGGTCCTGGCGGAGGAACGAGCGAAGGGCCGAGGCGAAGGTCAGGCCGATGCCCGACTTCACCTGGACCTGATTGATTCCCTCCAGCTTGAACTCCACCGGATCCTCGATCGTCATGAAATTCATCTCGGCGGATTTGATCGTATTGAGGACCGTGTAGAGCGTCGTCGTCTTGCCGGAGCCCGTCGGCCCCGTGAGGAAGATGAGGCCGTGCGGGGAATTGGCGGCCTTGAGAAAGTCCTCTCGCTGCCGGGGCTCGAGGCCCAGCTTGTCCATATTGAGCTCGACGGCGCCCTTGTCGAGGATGCGCATGACGACCTTCTCGCCGAAGACGGTCGGGCAGATCGAGACGCGGATGTCGATGAGGCGGTTCTGCACCTTCAGCGAAAACGACCCGTCCTGCGGCAGGCGGCGCTCGGCGATGTCGAGCTTCGCGAGGATCTTGACGCGGCTGATGACGGCCGCGAAGGCCTCCTTCGAGGGCGCCGTACGCTCGTAGAGCACTCCGTGGATGCGGAAGCGCAGCACGACCCGCTCGTCATAGCGCTCGACATGGATGTCGGAGCAGCGCTCCGCGATCGCCTGCTTCAAGATCGCGTTGACGAGCGAGACGACCTGGGCGCCGCGCGCCTTGGTGCGCATCTTGTCGAGGTCGAGACGCTCGTCGCCGACGTCGACCTCCTCGACGCCGTCGTCCCCCTCCTCGCCCTCCGCGGACTTCTCCATCACAGTGTCGATGATCGAGCCCGAGCTGCCGTAGAACTCGTCGATGGCCTTCAGTATCTGCGCCTTCGTCGAGATGAACGGCTGGATCTCAAAGCCCGTCATCAGCTTCAGGTTGTCGAGGATGAGGACGTTATCGGGCTCGCCCATCGCCACCGCCAGGACGCTCTCGTCAAGGAAGAGCGGCAGCAGCATGTTGTCGCGCGCGAACTGCTCGTCGACGACCTTCTCCAGGCCCTGCCCCCTCTCGGGGCGCAGGATCTTGTTCTCGCGGGAGGCGTACGGGACGCCCAGGAGCTTCGAGACCGAGACGGCGATCGTCTCCTCGGTGGCGAACCCGAGCTTTATGACCGCCTCGCCGATCCGGCAGCTCGCCTGCTGGGATACCTTGAGGGCCTGGTTAAGCTGTTCCTGGTTGATCACCCCCGCCTGCAGCAGGATGTCTCCCAGCCGCATCTGCTTCTGATGCATCGTCGCGCTCCTAGCGGTCCGTGGTAAAAGTCTTCCGGGGCCTGCGATCGCCTGGAGGCGGCCTGCGCCCGCGTTGCTCCTCGGTCACACCGGGCCCCGGTAGGGGCCCGGCGGCTCGGCTCGCCTCAGACGATTTCGCCGTCCGAAATGCTTTTACCACGGACCGATAACCCTCCGAATGAAAGAAAAAATGCCCCCTCATTTTAAGTATACCCGGGGGTCGCGGATTGTCAAGCCTCAATACCCGCGGCTCAAGGTCCGATGGAGCGAAGCTCCGACTGGGCCAGCTCGTTGTCCGGCTCGATCGAAAGGGCCGACCTGAGAAGACCGGCGGCTTCGGAGGGCTTCCCCGTGCGCTTCAGTATCTGGGCGAGGTTCAGCAGGGCCGCGACGTTCTTCGGGTTGTCCCGGACCACCTCGCGAAGCAGGCGCTCGGCCTTGGCCACGTCCCCGTGCACCATCTCCAGATTCCCGAGGTAGAAGCGCGCCTGAAGGGACCCCGGGAACCACTCCGAGACCTGCCGGGCGAGCTTCAGGCTACCCTCGTCGAAGCGGCGCTCCGACAGCCTCTGGCCCAAGCGCCGGTACTCCTCCACCTGAGCCAGCACCTCCGGGGCCGGATGTCCAGACTCGCCGATGGACGCGCGGAGGTTGCGCTCGGCCGCCGCCATCTCGGGCCGCGCGCGCAGGATGCGCGCGTAGACGACCTCGGCCTTTCCGTGCTCGCCACGGAGGTTGTAGACCGAGCCCAGGTTGACCAGGAAGTTCATCTCCCCCGGGAAGAAGTGCGCCGCGTCCTCGAGCAGCGAGACCGCGAGCTCCCCCTCCTTGGACAGCTCCCCCTGCAGGAGCAGGGATATGAAATTGACGTAGAGCTGATGCGAGAGGGGATTGATCGCCCAGGAGGTCCGGTAGTTCGCGATCGCCTCCTCCCTGCGGCCCAGACGGGTGCTCAGGATCGTGCCGAGATTGAAGTAGATCTCATCGTACCCGGCGTTGGCCTTCAGCGCCTCGCCGTAGGCCCAAACGGCCTTCTCGTAGCGATCCGAGCGCGCATAGGCGTTGCCGAGCTCGTAGTTCGTGTTGACCTCGCGAGGATGCCAGCGGTAGGCGGCCGTCAGCTGGTCGATCGCCCTCCGCGGATCCCCCCGGCGCATGAACTTGAAGCCCATGAAGTACCGGACCTCGCGGTTCCACTGGCTCGCCCAGTGCCAGCTCCCCCAGGCGCACAGCCCCGCCATCGCGAGCGCGGCGGCCGCGGCCGCCGCGCGGCTCGGGAACCGCAGCGTCCGCCAGCGACCCTGCCGCAACGACAGGTGCCCCATGACGATGCCCGCCTGCCACCAGAACAGGAAGGCGGGGACCGCGAAGTGCAGGGACACGTTCAGGAGATTGTCCACGATCATCCCGAAGAGTCCGGCGGAGGCGGCCAGCATCCAGACGTGCTCGGCGTCCGGCGGCTGAGCCGCCGTCCTGCCCCTGGCGCGCCCCTTTCGTTCAGCGACGGTTTTCTCGGTCGCCCCGCCTCCGGCGGGGACCTTGGGCCCAACGGCGTCCCACACGGCGCGGAAGAACACGACCCACAGCCAGATAAACGCCCCCGTGCCCAGGATACCTCCCTGCGCCCACAACTCGAGCAACTCGTTGTGGGCGTTGTTCGCGTGGGTCCGCAACGCGCGGAATATCTCGAAATGCTCCATGAAATGCCCCTGATAAAACGGGTAGAACAGCTCCATGAGGCCCCAGCCCTTGCCAAGCAGGGGGTTCTCGGCCCCCATCGTCCAGGCGCACAGCCAGATAAGAAAACGCTGGTAGAGGGGGCTGTAGGGCGCGGCTCCCGCGTCCTTCGCGAAGACTTCTCCCATCTCGGAGAGGCGCCCGATGACGGTGGGCGCGTAGCCGGCGACGTTGCTCTGCGGCCAGAACAGGCCGAGGAGCACGACGAAGGCGAACACGAGCCCGTGGAACTCGACGTCCTCCCGGGCCAGCCGCCGCAGACGGCGCGAAAAGACGAGCGGCGCAGCAGCCGCCGCCGCGCCGATCCAGGACGAGCGCGTGAGGGTGCAAAGGAGGGCCGCCTGGAAGGCCAGCAAGACGACCGCGTAGAGCGCCCGATGCAGGCGCGTCCTGGCGTGCAGATAGTACGTCACCGCCAGCGGCAGAAGCATCACGAGATAGGAGGACAGGAAGTTCGGGTTCCCGAAGGTGGACACGGAGCGGACGCCGTAGGGGTTCAGTATCTTCGGCCAGAAGAACTCGACGCTGAAGTACTGGCCGATCCCATAGACGGCGGCGAGCAGGCCCGTGACGAGCGCCACGTGCCAGATCGCGTGCACCCCGCCCGAGCGCGACAGCCAGAGCACCCAGGCCAGACCGCAGACCCAGACCAGCGCGCCGTAGGGGTCCCAAAGGTGGGGATAGACCGAAGTGGATGCCGCGGCGGAGCCGCGCAACTGCGGGTAGAAGGACCAAAGCAGCGCCCATACCAAGGCGAAGACCATCCAGGGCCCGATCCGGACGTCCGGATCCTCGGGACAGTCTTCGGCGCTCGACGCCGCCAGGTAGAACGGCACGAACATGTTGACGACCGTAAACAGCATCACGCGAAGGCCCTCGGCGCGCATCGAGTCGCGGTAGAAGTCGGCGTGGAAGAGGTATGCGTAGGTCCAGCTCGCCGCGCAGACGCCGAGAAACACGACGATGGGCAATCCGACGGGGGTACGGGGAACGCGCCACTGGCCGCCGCGGGCCTGCTGTCCGAGGGAGAACGCCACCGCTGCCAGCAGGCCGATGTTCAGCAGGGCGATCTGGGTGTAGTAGGGGTTGCGCGTGAGATTCGTGAAGAAGAGAAGCGGACAGACGAAATGGAGCGCGACCAGAAGCCAGCGCGTCGGACCGGTCACGGCGAGGGAGCGATCTCGAAAACGGGCGCCCCTTGCGGCTGTCCCTCAAGCGCCGGCGGCGGGATGACCTTGAGGCGGTTCATGGACTTGGCGCGGTTGTAGAGCACATTGAGGTTGCGCTGCGCGTTCTGGTTGTTGGCGTCGAGGCGGAGGGCCTCTTTATAGGCCTTCTCTCCCTCGATCAAGTCGCCCTTGAAGAAATATGCGTTGCCGAGCTGGGTGTACGCCTCGGTCTCCGGATGCTCATGCTGCCAGGTCCCGTCGTCCCGCTCGTAGAGGTCCTGGTAGGCGAGCAGGTTCCTGCGCAAAAACGAGTTGTCCGAGAGCTCCGTGGAGACGCCGCACCCGTGTCCATCGAGGTACGCCTTGTAGGTCTCTATGGCCTTGTCGTAGTGCTTGCGCTGCATGTGGATCTGGGCGATGCGGTAGAAGTTCGGGGCGAACACCGGGTCGTGCTTGCGGTAGAGCTCGAAGCGCTCGAGGGCCATATCCAGATACTTCTCGGCCTCCTCGGGACGGCCCTGCTGGCGCTCCCAGTCCGCACGCTTGACGTAGAGCACTCCGACCTGGTGATGCATCTGGACGTAGTTCGGAGCCTTGGACCGGACCTCCTCGTAGGCCTCCATCGCCCTCTCGAAATCGTCGCGGGGCTCGTCGTCGCGGTCGCCCCACTTGTCGTTGTAGACCTTCGCCATATTGAAGCGGTCGTTGAATACGTTGCCCTTGAAGTAGAAGGACATGACGAAGGCCGGATTGAGCTTCCCGACCATCAGGTAGTTCTCGAGCGCCCTCTCCCAGTTCTTCTGTTTCGAGAAGTAAATCGCGATGTTGTGATGCACGTCGGCACGGAAGAACCCCCATGAGAGCTTCAAGGGCCAGACCATCAGCAGGATGATGGCCGGGATCAGCGCGTTGCGCGTCAACAACGCCGTGCGGGCGAAGATGAACGCCTGCGAGAGCACGCACAATAGGAAGCAGCCCCAGGCGATCCACCACTGGAGGATCTCGCCGCCGAGCCGCATTCCGAAGAGAGGCCCCTGCAGCTTCTGGAACTGGCCCGAGAAGGTCCAGACCATGTAGCCGAGCGCGCCCCAGGCCGCCAGCCGGGCGGGCCATATGAAGAAGGCGGAAAGCCGCGGCCAGAGCGCCGCCTTCGGCGTCGCGGGCGGATCGGAGCCGGGGGGCGGGGCGGCCTCGCGCACGCTGTGCAGCTCCGCGAGCGATCTGCCCCGCGCGAGGTTCACGACCAGGCCCGAAAGCAGGCCGAGATAGACCCCGGAGGAGACGAAGCGCATGCTGACGTCGAAGACGTTGTGCGCGAGCATCCCCTGGAACGCGATGAGGTAGCCGAGCACGTCGTACGCCCGCGGGGGCGCGCGCTGGCCCATCTTCAGCCCGCCGGTGAGCTGGCTCAGGGCCCTGTAGCCGATCATGCAGGCGCAGACGACCAGCCACAGGAAGATGCCGAACCCCAGGATCCCCTCGTCGAAGAGCACCTCGAGCCACTCGTTCTCGGCGTGGTCGGTCTCGGTGTTGTGCTTGCCCTCGATGTGGAAGATGGGCGGCCGGCGGAAGGCCGGATAGATGACCCAGAACGAGCCGATGCCCGTGCCGATCAGCGGCTGGGTCATGACCATCTCCCAGGTCGCCTCCCAGGTGAAGAGCCGGAAGTTGACCGAGACCCAACGCGAGTTGTTGAGCTTGTAGACGACCCCGGAGCCCACGAAACCCATGAGCACCAGAAAACACGTCAGCAGGCGGCTCCGGTACCGGCGCAAGAGATCGAAGTTGAAGAAGTAGACGTAGGTCGCGGTCAAGAGGGTCAGGGCCACCGCGAAGCCGATCCAGGCGCCCTTCGTTCCCGTGGAGTAGAGGTTCCACATGAGCATCCCGATGAGCGGGATCAGCTTATGGTCCCGGGTCTTCATATACTGGCAGACGAGGACCGGGAAGATGAGCACGAGGAAGTCGGCGAAGAAGTTGGGATTCCCGAACGTCGAGAAGACGCGCAGGCCGAAGGCCCCGCGCCAGATGAAGGGATCGGGGCCCTTGCCCACGCCTCTCTCGAAGAACGTGATGTCGAACCACTGGAGCATGCCGTAGCCGACGGTGATCCAGGTCGTCCAGATGAGGATCCTGGTCAATCGCTGGACGGACTTCTCGTGAAACTCGCGGATGACGATCAGCGGGACCGTCATGTAGAAGATGCGCCGCAGGAAAGAGTCGAGCGAGGAGAACTTATAAGGCGCGTGAATGTAAGAGAAGATGCTGTAGGCGAAGTACGCCATGAAGGGGGCCAGGGTAACGAGGTCGGTCTTCGAGAACAACCCCTTTCCCTCGTCGAGCAGACGGCAGAGCCAGAGCGCCAGCATGCAGATGCCGCCCATCTGAACGAGCGTGATCTTCACCTGGGCCGAGTCGTAGGTACGCAGGAAAAACGAGTCCGAGATCAGCAGATACAGGATGGGGAGCCACCAAAGGAGGGCCTTCTGGGCGAACAGGCTGGATGTGGGCACACCCTCCTGGCCCTGGAGAGCGCGCGCCTTCTTCGATTTCCCCATAAAATGGTCCAGTGATTATAACCGGAATCCGATAAAGCCGCAAGTCAAGCCAGCGCCGCAGGCTTGCCCTGCGGCGTCTCAGTCCGCTGCGTTAGCGGGAACTCCATCGCAAGAGTGCCGTTAGCCTTCCAGCGCGCCCGGGGCATGGGGCATCCAGTCACGCGGCGCCGCAGGGCCGGAAAGAGCACAGGCTCCCGGAGGAGCCTTCAGGTCCTGCGTAAAAAACAATCAGCCGAGGATGGGAGTCGAACCCACAACCTATCGCTTACGAAGCGATTGCTCTGCCAGTTGAGCTACCTCGGCGTCCGGTAGGGAATATAACAATTTTTCGACCTTAGTGCGATAGCCGACTGAGGCCCTGGTGCAATATTGGTGCAATCCTTGGGGCTGAAACGCCCTCGGTGGCCGGGATAGCGGACTCGAAAGCGGCCATCTCGGAGGCCAGATGCCCCCTGCTCAGATGGGCGTAGCGCCGCGTCATGGCGGGCGTGGAGTGGCCCAGGAGGGCCTGGAGCGTCGGCAGGTCGTTGGTCCGCATGATGAAGTGGCTGGCAAAGGTGTGCCGGAGATCGTGGAAGCGGAACGAATGGATGCCTGCCTCCCGCAGGGCCCTGGCGAAAAGCCGCCTCAGGGTTATATAGGGAAAGCCAAAGACAGAGCCGCTGGCCCGGGGGATCAACTCCGCCAGGACATCCCGGAGCTTTCCCGCTATCGGGATCTCCCTGGGCTTGCCCGACTTGGACTTGAGCACATAGATCAGGCCCCGCTCCAGGTCCACGTTCTCCCAATCCAGGCCCAATATCTCCCCCCTTCTCATGCCCGTCAGCAGCGCGCAGAGGAGCACCGGCCTGAGCCTGGGGTGGGCCGCCCGGAGGAGCCGATCCATCTCGTCCCGGGAAAGGTAGCGCAGCCTATGCGCGGGCTCCCGGTCCGCCTTGACGCCCAGGGCGGGATTCTCTCCGTAGAAGTCCCCCCACATCCTCGCCCTATTGAAGACGGACCGGATCATGGTCAGATAGCGTTGGGCAAGGTGGTCACTATCGAAATCGAGACCATCGACCGCTACAGGCGCATCGTCGGGAAGGCCATCCTGCCGGACGGGCGGAGCCTCAACCGCGAGGCAATCCGGGCGGGTTTCGCGTGGTGGTATCGCAAATACAGTAATGATCAGACCCTCGGGGAGCTTGAGAAGGAAGCCCGGGAGGCCCGCCGGGGTCTATGGGTCCAGGACAACCCCGAAGCGCCGTGGGAGTATCGCAGGAGAAGGCGGGAGAAGGAAGTCTTCGACGATCCGATGGAAGACGTTGGTGGGGCCGCTCCCGTCAGGCAGTAGTCCCCCACTCGCTCCACCAAGTCCCGCAGTTCCTCACCCGGCTGACAAAATTATTAATGCTTGTTTTATCAACGTTATTCCTATGTGTTTGTCGGGGGCTTGTCCTTGACTTGTCAGCTTATTGGGGCTAAATATATAGTGGACGATTGGCGGCCTGCGATCGGGGCAGCGGTTTTCTCTGCCGAGTCGGTCGGGACTTCGGCCCCAAGATTTTCGGAATGGCGCAAGGGGAAAAATGCAACCAATACAGGCCAGAAAAATAACGCCAGTGAGCTCGCTCGCCTTGGCCGGAGTGTTGTGGCTTTCGCCGCCGGCCATGGCCGATGCCCCGGTCCAGTTTGCTGACGCCAACTTAAAGGATGCTGTAGAGAGCGCCCTGGGCATTTCTGATCCCACACCAACGGAAATGCTTGACCTGACGGGTCTCTCCGCCAACAGCAGAGGAATCACGGACCTTGCGGGTCTCGAGTATGCCACGAATCTGACGAATCTTGATCTGCGGGGCAATCAGTTCAGCGACATCTCTGCGCTATCGGGGATGACGAGTCTGAGGGTTCTTTATCTGCCCTACAACAATCAGATCAGCGACATCTCTGCGCTATCGGGGATGACGAGTCTGACGAATCTTTGGCTGGGCGGCAATCAGATCAGCGACATCTCTGTGCTATCGGAGATGACGAGTCTGACGGAGCTTCGTCTGGACTGGAATCAGATCAGCGACATCTCTGCGCTGTCGGGGGCGCCGTCCCGCTCCGTGGGCAAATTCTCTAGCGTAGCCCCAATGGCGAGGAAAACATTGTAGTTTTTCTTTCCTCCTTATTTCTGCTCTGTGTCGTTGCCTCGCATTCCTCTCGTCTTGGTCAGGTTCAGGCTCCGAGGGGTACGGGAACCGGGGAGGAGCCACCGCTCACGACCTTCTTCGAGGTCGGCATGGATATCCCGCCCGCTACGTTCCCGGCGACGAGCCCCATATCCTCATGGCCTACGATACGCCGGAGCCGGATCATTCCCGACGCCACCATCCCGAACAAG
>JBDREN010000011.1:0-22159 GCA_043819795.1 Elusimicrobiota bacterium | reverse complement strand
GCCGACCGGCAGGCTTTTCTCCCCGTCTGCCGGAAGAACTGAGCAGGGAGGCCACTCCCGCGCGAGTATTACACTGCTCTTGGAATCCCCGGCCTGTCTGATATACTTGGAGCGCACTCAGTCTAACCCCGAGGGATTTCGCTTTGGGCTCCGGAGCAGGAACCTTCGGGTGACTGAGTGCCACCGGGGCCCTGTTCTTGGAGTGCTTGGGGCTGCAAAGCGTTCTGATGGCGCTATCTTCGATGCCAAACAGCGTCGGAAACGGGGTAGCCCCCGACGGAGGGACCGGCGACCAATCTCGCTTTAGAAGAAGGACAGAGAAACGGCGTTAACTTTGTTAACTAACTCGGGCCTGCGAGGACATCTAGTTAACAAAGTTAACGCCTGACGCCGAAAGCCCCGCCTCGGCGGCTTGCGCCCAGCCGCGGTTGGCAAGGGGGCTTGCCGGGCTCGGGTGAAGCACCGTCCCCACGCGGACGGAGGTCCCGGCGAGCGCCGCGCGCGCGCGCTTCTCGGCGAATCCTCCGATGCCGATCACGTGCCGCGGCCGGTAGCGCTCGACGAGGCGCCGCAGGGCCCGGTCGCAGGCTCCGAAGAGCGGGCCGCGCTCTTCGGCCGGGAGCTTGTCCGGCGTGAGGTTCCGGCCGCCCGCCTCCATGAACGCCAGAGGGCAGTAGTTGAGGATGAGAAAGCGCGAGAAGAACCGCCGCGGCGTCTTGAAGCGGTCCCGGGCCCAGCCCCACAAGCGCGCGCCGCTGACCTCGCTGCGGCGGCATGCGAACCCCTCAACCGGCCGCTTGGGATGCTCGCGCTCCGGCTTGTCCACGGGCGCCTCGATCCCGAGCCAGTCCCGGACGAGACTCACCTCTCCGAACGGAACCCCGGTCTGGGCCATGCCGAAGGGTCCCGGGTTCATCCCGAGGAGGATGACCTCCCGCCGGCCCTTGCCGTAGCGCTCGAGGTACATCCGGTGCGGACGCCGCGCGTAGACCAGGGGGTTGTAGGCGTACGCCACCGGGGGCCGGAAGCGCAGCGATCCGACCTCTTTGACCAAGTCCTTCGTGATCTTCAGCGGCGTCAGGACGACCTCCAGGCCCTCCCGTCCGCCTCCAGAAGCCGGTCGGCCGCTTCCGGGCCGGCCGAGCCCGGGCGGTATCGATGCAGCGGCAAGGACCGCGCGCGGAGCACGGGTTCGAAGAAGCGCCAGGTGATGTCCACCGCGTCGCGGCGGATGAAGAGGGTCTGATCGCCCTGGGCGCAGTCGAGCAGCAGGCGCGCGTACGCGTCGGGCGGGCTCTCTCCGAAGATCTTCGCGTAGTCGAAGTCCATGGTCAGCGCCCCGAGGCAGAGCTTGGGCCCGGGCTTCTTCGCCTCGAAGGTCAGGGACATGCCTTGGTCCGGCTGGATGCGGAATACCAGCATGTTCGATGAGAGATCGGCCGGCGAGAGCGGCGCGAACATGGAGTGCGGGACCCGCTTGAAGCGCACCGCGATCTCCGCCGAGCGCTCGCCCGTCTTCTTGCCGGTACGCAGGTAGAAGGGGACCCCCTTCCAGCGCCAGCTCTCCAGCTCGAGCCGCATGGCCGCGTAGGTCGGGGTCTTCGAGCCGCGGGCGACGCCACCCTCCCTCAGGTATCCGTCGTACTGCCCGAGCACGACGCGGCCCTCCAGATCCTTGTCGGCGAGCGGCCTCAGCGAGCGGAGGACCCTCGCCTTCTCGTCGCGCACGCGGTCGGGATCGAAGCTGGACGGAGGATCCATCGCGGTCAGGGCCAGGAGCTGCATCATGTGGTTCTGGAACATGTCGCGGACCACGCCGGAGCCGTCGTAGTACCCGGCCCGGCGCTCCACGCCGAGGCTCTCCATGACGGAGATCTGCACGTGGTCAACGTATTCCCGGTTCCAGACCGGCTCGAAGATGGAGTTCGCGAACCGGAACATCAGGATGTTCTGCACCGTCTCCTTGCCGAGATAGTGGTCGATACGGTAGAGCTGGTCTTCGGAGAGGAACCGCCGAAGCTTCCCGTCGAGCTCCCGGGCGCTCTCCAGGTCGCGTCCGAAAGGCTTCTCGATCACGACGCGGGACCAGCCTTGCCCGCCGCCCTGCCTCAGCAGCCCCGCCTCATGGAGGCGCTCCGGGATCGCCGTGTAAAGCGAAGGCGGCGTGGCCAGGTAGAAGATCACGTTGCCCCCGGTGCGGTTGCGCGCCGCCAGAGCGTCCAGCCGCTTCTTCAAGGACGCGTAGGCGGCGGGGTCGTCGTAGCCGCCCCGCAGGTACTCCGCGTTCTTGACCCCGGCGGCGCGGCGGCGGAACTCCTTGGCACCCATCGCCGAGCGCGCCGTGCCGACGACGAAAAAGGAGCGGGGCAGAAGCCCCCGCTTTCCCAGATGCGACAGAGCGGGTAAGAGCTTTCGGGCGGCGAGGTCTCCCGAGGCCCCGAAGATGACCAAGCCGCACGGATCGGGGCGCTGCTCGATGCAGAGGTCCTCGCGGACGCTGAGAGTGACCCCCTTTCTCATCGCTTGCGCGTCACGGCGTGGCCGCCGAACTCGTTGCGCAGGGCGGCCAGCATCCTATCGGAGAATGGGTCCTTCTGCCGGGAGCGGAAGCGCTTAAAAAGCGACAAGGCGATGGTCGGCGCCGGGACCGCGTTCTCGACCGCTTCGAGCACGGTCCATCGCCCCTCGCCGGAGTCCTGCACGTGCCCGCGCAGCGATCTCAGGCCGGGGTCCTTGCGGAGAGCGCTCTCGGCCAGCTCCAGAAGCCAGGAGCGCACCACGCTCCCCCGGTTCCACAGGCGGGCGACCCTGTGCAGGTCCACGCCGAAGCGCGAGGCCTGCATGAGCTCGAAACCCTCCGCGTAGGCCTGCATCATGGCGTACTCGATGCCGTTGTGCACCATCTTGACGAAATGGCCCGCCCCGGTGGGACCGACGCGGGCGTACCCGTCCCTGGGAGCGAGCGTCTTGAAGAGCGGCTCGAGCTTGCGATAGGCCGCCTTGTCGCCGCCCACCATCAGGCAGTAGCCCACCTTCAGCCCCCAGACCCCCCCGCTCACGCCGGCGTCCATGAAGCGGACGCCCTTGCCCGCGAGGACCCGCGCATGCTCCGCGTCGTCCTTGTAGTAGGAGTTGCCGCCGTCCACCACGACGTCGCCGCGCTCGAGCAGGCCGGCCAGTTGGGCGACCGCGTCGCGCACGGGCCCTCCGGCCGGGATCATGAGCCAGACGATCCGCGGGGGCCGCAGAAGGCTCACCGCTTCCTCCAGGGAGCCCGCGCCTTGCGCCCCGAGCCGGACCGCCCTGCTCACCGAACTGCGGGTGCGCGCGAAGGCGACCACCTTGTGGCGGCCCCGCAGCAGCCGGCGCGTCATGTTGAACCCCATCTTGCCCAGCCCCACCATAGCCAGTCGCATCGCGTCCCTCCGTCGCGGCATCTCCCGCGCGAACGGATATTGTAGATAAAAAGACCACGCGCTACCGAAGCTCATAGACGGCGACCCCGCGATCGCGGGGATCGGCCGCCTCGAACACCTTGCGCGTCTGCCGGGCCATGAACGCATCGGCCACGCTCCGCCCTTCCGGAGTGAAGCGCATGCTCCGTCCGAGGCGCGCCATCTCGCCGTGGTTGACCACGACGTATCGGATGCCTCTCCGGTCGAACTCCCCGCGCAGCGCCGCCACGTCCGGGCTGCGGTCGGCCCAGAGCTCGATGTGCGCGGGCTCGTCCACCGTCGCGAGCCAGTGTTTCCTTCTCAAGTGGAAGCCGCGGGAATCTCCCACGATCAAGACGGCGGCGTCCGGAGGGGCGTTCCGGTTCAGGTACTCGTAGGCGGCGTAGGGCGGGTCCGGATACTCGTGCCTAGTGTGGCCGAGGAACTCGGAGACGGACATCCGGCCCAGGAGCACCGGCCATACCTCCTTGCGCGGATGGACCGAGGCGTACACGACCCAGCTTCCCGCGCAGGCCCCGAGGCTGGCGGCGAGCAGGACGTTCTTCAGCCAGCGCTGGGGCAAGGAGGCCAGGCAAAGGGCGTAGAGCACGCAGAACGGCGCCAGATGCTGTATGAGAAATCGCGGGTGGTTCACGATGAGCGCCAAGGGGACCGCGCAGCCGAGCGCCAGGACCGTCAGAAGCCTCGCCCGCGCCGGCATGCGGACCAGGACGAGCAGGGGCGCGAGCCCGAGGAACGCGGGCCCGATCGACTTGCCCACGTCGGACGGCGAGACCGTGAAATCCCACGGAGACAGCAACAGCTCCCGGAGCCCCCCCGGGGAACCCAGGATCCGCGACCACTCCCGGGAAGCCGTCGCCATGGCGCCCAGTCCCGGCTGGACCGCGTCCGGAGGGGCCATCCAGCCATGAAAGAATGGGTAGACCGGGTTGCCGTAGAAAACGGCGTTCTTGACGATCCACGGCAGGAGCACGATCAAGGCCGGCGCCGACAGGCGGATGAGATCCCGGCCCGATAGCCGATGCGCGGGCTTGTCCCACCTCAGGTAGACGAACGCCCCCCAAAAGGCCGCGGGATAGATCCAGGACGTGTATTTCGAGGAAAGGGCCAGTCCCGCGCAAAGGCCGCACAACAGCAGCCAGCGATCCCTCTCCCTGCCGGCGGGCTCGGCGACGGCCGCCAGGAAGGCATGCAGCGAGAGGAACTGGAAGAGCGCCAGCTCCAGGCCGACCGATGTCCGGTAGCTCTCCACCAGGACCACCGGCGCCGAGCAGAGCAGCGCCGCCGCGAGCGGCCCGGCCTCGGGACGGCCCAACCGGCGGCACATCCCCGCGCAGGCCAGGGCGACCCAGGCCAGGAAGCTCCAGTGCAGCAAGCGAGCCAGCGAACCGCCCGGCTCCAGGGCCAGGGTCCAGCCGTAGAGCATCTGCGGAACGGACGGGACCCCCGAGAAGACGTTGCGGGGGGTGGGGATGATCCGCTGGTTGAGCAAATACAGCTGCGGCAATTCTAGATGATAGGTCAGCGCGTCGTAGAAGGTCTCGGGCGTGAGAGCGTACGGAAGCGTGGCGGCGGCGGCCAGGAATACGATCAGCAGGCTCGCCCAGACCATCGGCGAGCGCATGCGCACGGACGCTCCCGCCGGCGTGCCCGCGCGCTTGAAGTCCCGCCAAAAGGAGTAGCCCGCCCCCAAAGTCCCGAGCCCGAGCAGGACGAAAAGCGGTCCGGGGCGCAGCAGCCCCGCCATCCCGGCGAGCAGGAAGATATAGGCCCCGAAGCCGGCCCCGGCCGCGAACCGGAAGGCCCAGGCTTCGCATCCGCGCTCCAGCTCCGGGCCGACGCGCCGCAGCACGAGACCGCCCCATCCCACGGCCAGGGCCGTCAGCCAGGCCAGCAGAAGCAGGCGCTCGAGGTGCGACGCCCCCGCCGCGCCCGTCATCCGCCAGAACGGCGGGAACATGGCGCCGGCCGTGTCGACGAGCAGGCCCGGGGCGCGGACGATATGGCCCCCGAAGACCACGGCGAGCAGGACGCACGCCACGCAGGCCAGGACGGGCCAGGGCCCGAACCGCGGCGGCCACGTCTCGGCCGCTCGCATCATGCCTCGCGACGATCTCTTTATGGGACCGCTCCCCGGAAACGCCTCCAAAAGTTTAATAGTGTCCCAGAGTCGTACACGGGGCCTATGGCCCCGTACACGAACGGCCAAAGACGCAATAAAAGCAAGAATTCGGCAAGTGCCCGATGCTGGAAGTCGATTATATTGCGTTTTCGCGAACGGCATGCTGTTCCGGGCCCGTTTCATGTACGACTATGGGACACTACGAAAAGTTTACCTACTTGGGTGCGGCGCGTCCACCATGATACCGGCATAAGGTAGAATACTCCCCGCGACAGCCAATGAGGAGACCGGCTATGACACGACTTCCCTTCATCCTGGCGGCGGCACTCGCCGGAAACGGCGCGCCCGCCTTCGGCGAGATACCCGGCTCGCTGGTCCAAGAGCTGAAGCCCACCGTCGTCAATATCGAGATCTCGGTCCAGCACGGCCTGAATACCGAGGGCACGGGCGTAAACAAGGGGACCGGCTTCATCGTGGACGCCGAGCGCGGCATCATCGCGACGAACCGCCACGTCGTCGGCACGAGCCCCGGCCGGATCAAGATCGTTTTCGAGGACGGGCGGACGGCCGAGGCCAGGCACTGGCACTACGACAACTGGCACGACTTCGCCTTCATCCGCCTGGACAAGACCGACGAGGACCTCCAGCTCCAGGCGGTCCGCCTGGGCGACTCCTGGAAGCTGACCGAACAGCAGGACGTGCTCCTCATCGGCAACAACGACGCCCAGGAATACTCGGTCAAGTTCGGCAAGACGGCCAACCTGCATCTCTGCAAGGGACAGCGGCATTCCGCGACCATCCAGACGACTTTCGACCGCGCCGGGGGCTCGAGCGGCAGCCCGGTCTTCAACGCGGACGGCGAGGTCGTGGGCATCCACTTCGCGGGCTCCGACTCGACCAGCTTCGAGATGCGCGTCGAGTACCTGGCCGACGCCCTGCGCCAGCTCACGCGGACGGGAAGCGTCCGGCGGGGAGACATCGGCGTGGCTCTCGACACCATGCTCATCTCCGACGCCAAGAAGCACTTCCGCCTTCCGGACGAAGCCGCCTACAAGGTCGCCGCCCTGCGCGACGACATCAAGCGGATGGTCTACGTGGAGTACGTCGCCCCGATGTCCCCGGCCGAGGGCCACATTCAGGCCGGAGACCTGGTCCTCGAGGTGGAGAAGGAATGGCTCGGAGACGACGTCTACCGCTTCGACAAGCTCGTCGACTCCCGGGTCGGACGAAAGGTGTCGCTCACCGTCGTGCGCGGCGGAAAGGTCCGCGACGTCCGCCTCCCGGTCCAGGACGCCGAGAAGGACAAGGTGCGCTCCTTCGTCCTGTTCGCCGGCGGCGTGCTGCACGATGTCACCCCCTACCAGCGCCTCAGCTACAACCTGGTCGGCGAGGGAGTGTTCCTCACCCAGGCAGAGAAGGGCTCGTCCTTCGCCGATCTCGGGCGCGAAGGCTCGCACACCAAGTACCTGCTGCTCATCGAGGGCGTCAACGGCGTCCCCACCCCGAGCCTCGAGCGATTCATCGAGGTCGTCCGGGACTTCCGGGACGGCGACCGGATCTACGTCCTCGTCCAGGACCGCTGGCGGACCCAGTCCATCACCCGGGCCCACCCCGTCCGCCTGGACCTCAAGTACTTCCCGCTGCGCGTGTTCGACTGGTCGGAGGCCGACCTGGAATGGGTCCCGCGTGAGGGCTGACCGGTCCCGAGCCGTTTCGCTAATATTCTTCCTCTCCGGCGCGACAAGCCTCCTCTACGAGGTGCTTTGGGCGAAGCACCTCGCCCTGACGCTGGGAAGTACGGCCGCGGCGCAGACCTTCGTGCTCGCGGCCTTCCTCGGGGGGCTCGCGGCCGGCAACGCGTTCTTTGGTCCCCGCGCGGACCGCTCCCCGGACCCCCTGATCCTGTACGCCAAGCTCGAGTTCGGCATCGCGCTCCTCGCCGCGGCCTCGCCTTGGTTGTTGCGGGTGGTCGGGCAGCTCCCCGGTCCCCTGCGGGCGGGCGGCGGGGCCCTCGTGCTCCTGGCGCCCGCCGCGCTCATGGGCGGGACCCTGCCGGCTCTCAGCCGCTGGATCGCCCCCACCCTCGAGCGGATGAGGGAGGGCGTCTCCTGGCTATACTTCCTCAACAGCGCGGGCGCGGCCGCGGGCGCGGCCCTTGCTGGCATGCTGCTCATCCCCTTGCTCGGTCTGCGAACCCCCATCCTGCTCGGAGCGGCCACGAACCTGGGGATCGGAGCGGCCGCCCTCTGGCTCGCCTCCCCCAAGAGGGGAGCTTCATGCCCGCACGACAGCCATCCGGCGGACGACGCGGAGCCGCTCCCCGTCGGGGGACGGACCCCGGCTTCCGTCGGCATCCTGTGCGCGGCGGTCTTCCTCTCCGGCTTCGTGTCGCTCTGCTACGAGATCGGCTGGATCCGTCTGCTGGCGCTGGCCCTCGGCTCCTCGGCGTACGCCTTCTCGCTCATGCTCACCGCATTCATCGCGGGGATCGCCCTGGGAAGCCTCCTCGTGGGGCGCCGCGCGCTCGCGAGATGGGATCCGGCCCTGCTGTTCGCCCTCTCGGAGCTCGGCGCGGCCGTGTCCATCATCCTGACCTGGCCCCTCTTCGAAAGGCTCCCCTACTTCGCGCTCCGCCTCGCCAGCGCCCTGCCGCGCACCCCGGCGAACTTCTGCCTCTACACGGTCTCGCAGTTCCTGTTCTGCCTGCTGCTGATGCTCCTTCCCACAGTGTTCCTCGGGGCGACGCTGCCGCTGGCCAGCCGCGCGGTGACCCGGACGGCCTCCCGGATAGCGAGCGGGGTGGGCGCCGTGTTCGCCCTCAACACGCTGGGCAACGTGCTCGGGGCCTTCGCGGCCAGCCTGCTGCTCCTGCCCTTGCTGGGCATCAAAGGGCTCTTCCAGGCCGGGATGGCCGTCAACCTCCTCGTCGGCGCGGCCGTGCTGTGGCGCTCGGGCGCGTGGGCGGCGCCGCGCAAGGCGTCCGTTATCGCCTCCGCGGCCGCCGCGTTCCTGCTCCACGCCGCGTTCTCCGCCCCCCTGGACAGGCTAGTGCTCTCAAGCGGCGCGTTCCGCCGCGACGCTCCTCCCGGGCTCACCTACGCCGCGTTCCGGAAGGCCCTCGCGCGCGACACCGTCCTCTTCTACGCCGACGACCGCGAGGCCAGCGTGAGCGTGACGAGGGCGCCCGACGGCGCGCTCTACCTCAAGGTGAACGGGAAGACCGACGCCTCGAGCGGGGAGGACATGACGACCCAGGCCCTGCTCGCCCACCTGCCACTGGTGCTGCGCCCGGGCGCCGAGGACGTCCTGATCATCGGCCTGGGCAGCGGGGTCACCGCCGGAACCGCGCTGCTGCACCCCGTGCGGCGCCTGGACGTCGTTGAGATCTCGAGGGCCGTCGTCGCCGCGGAAGCCCTGTTCCGGCCGGTCAACCACGAGCCCCTGGCCGACGGCCGGCTCCGGCTCCACGTGACGGACGCGAAGACCTTCCTGCGCGACGCCGGCCGGCGCTACGACGCCATCATCAGCGAGCCCTCCAATCCCTGGATCGCGGGGATGGGAGCCCTCTTCTCGGTCGACTTCTACCGCCAGGCCCGCGCCCGACTAGAGCCGGGCGGAGTCATGGTCCAGTGGTTCCATCTCTACGAGATGTCCGACGAGGTGCTCCGCCTCGTGCTGCGAACCTTCTCGGCCGCGTTCGAGCGGGTCACATTGTGGAACGTCTCATCCAACGACATCCTGCTCGTAGGGTCGGCCGCGCCTCTCGTCACCGAGGAAGCGCCCGCCGGGACCGGACGCCCGAGCCGCGAGTTCCAGCGGATGGCGGCGGCCTTCGCGCGTCCCAAAGCCCTCGAGGACCTCCGGAGCATCGGGATCGGCGACCTCACGACGCTTCTCTCGCTGCAGTCGGCCTCGGACGCCACGGTACGGCGCGCGGCGGGCGAGGGCCCGCTCAACGAGGACCTCTTTCCCCGCCTGGAGTACAAGGCCCCGGTCGCCCTGTTCGTCGACTCCACGAGCCGCCTGCTCGAGGCCCACGACGAGCGGCTCAAGCCCGCGGCCGGGAGCTCCCCGTACCTCACGCGCCATCTCCTCGAGCGCGGCCGGCCGCTGACGCGGGAGGAGCTGAGGAACCTGGCCGCGTTCCACGGCCGCTACGGGGGAGCGGTCCACCGCGCCGTCCTGCGCGAGTGGGGACGGCGCTACACGGGCCGTCCCGGCCCCAAGGAGGAGCGGCCGTGATCATCCACGAGGACGAACACCTGATCGCCGTCGCGAAGCCCGCGGGCCGGCTCGTGATCCCGGGGCGCGGCCCGGCGAAGGGACGGCCGCTCGTCGAGGAGGTCTCGAAGCTCATCGGGGCCAAGGCGTACGTCGTGCACCGCATCGACCGCGAGACCAGCGGGCTCGTGCTCTTCGCGAAGGACGCGAACAGCCACCGATTCCTCTCCAAGGCCTTCGAGCGCCGCTCCGTGCGCAAGACCTATCTGGCCCTCGCGCAGGGCGCCGTCGAGCGGGGCGGCCTCGTCCGGGCGCCTATCCGGGCGTTCGGCTCGGGACGCGTGGGCGTGGACCGGCGCGGCGACCCGTGCGAGACCGGCTACCGCGTCCGGGACCGGCTGCATGGCGCCACGCTCCTCGCCGTCGAGCCGAAGACCGGGCGCCGCCATCAGATCCGGGTGCACCTGTACTCCATCGGTCATCCCGTGATGGGGGACCCCCTCTACGGACGGCCGCGGCCGGTGGGAGGCGTGCCGCGGCTGATGCTCCACGCCCTGGCGCTCGAGTTCGAGAGCCCCTCCGGTCGCCTGCTCAGCCTGCGCGCGGGGCCTCCATCGGATTTCCTGGAAATCATTGAGGATTTCCGGAGGAAGACGGGCCGAACCTGTTGACAGTCAGGGGAAAATTGCCTAACCTGGCAGACTCCGCCCCACGGCGGAGACAAGCCATGTTCAGGGTATTCGCGAGGGAAGTCCGCGACACGGAGTACCGGCCGATCACGCTGGCCAACTTCGAAAGCGTCCCGCAAGTGCGGGCGCTGCCGGCAGAGATGCGCAAGGCCATCCGGGTCGTGGGGAAGGTGTTGCCCTTCAAAACCAACAATTACGTCGTCAACCGGCTCATCGACTGGCGGAACGTCCCGCGCGATCCCATCTTCGCGCTCACGTTCCCCGTCAGGCAGATGCTCGATCCGAAGCACTACCGCCGCATTGAGAAGCTCCTCGACGGAGGAGCGGCGCCCAAGAAGATCAAAGAGGAGGCCGCCCGGATCCGCCGGACGCTCAATCCCCACCCGGCCGGGCAGATGCACCACAACCTGCCGCTCCACCGCGGGGAGCGGCTCAAGGGGATGCAGCACAAGTACCGGGAGACCGTGCTCTTCTTCCCCGGCCAGTGCCAGACCTGCCACGCCTACTGCACCTTCTGCTTCCGCTGGCCCCAGTTCTTCGGGCGCCAGGACCTCAAGCTGGCCACCCTCGACGCCCAGAGCCTGGCCGAGTACCTGCGCGAGCACGCGTACGTCACGGATGTCCTTTTCACGGGCGGCGACCCGCTGGTCATGAAGACGCGCCTGCTGGAGTCCTACATCGACAGGGTCCTCGGGGTCAAGAGCGTACGCACGATCCGCATCGGCACCAAGGCGATCAGCTACTGGCCGCAGCGTCTGCTCACCGATCCGGACGCCGGCGACCTTCTCGCCCTCTTCCGGCGCGTAGTGGACTCGGGCAAGCACCTGGCCTTCATGTCCCACTTCAACCATTGGGCCGAGCTGGCCACTCCCGAGGCGCGCGCGGCCGTCCGGGCCGTCCGGGCGACCGGCGCCCAGATCCGGACGCAGGCGCCGGTCATGAGGAACATCAACGACTCGCCCCAGGTCTGGGCCAAGATGTGGCGCATGCAGGTGGAGCAGGGGATGATCCCCTACTACATGTTCCTCGCGCGGGACACCGGCGCCCAGCGCTATTTCGCGGTCCCGCTCGCCCGCGCCTGCGAGATATATCGCGCCGCCTACACCCGGGTCGGCGGCCTGTGCCGCTCGGTCCGGGGGCCCAGCATGTCGGCCGTGCCGGGCAAGGTGCGGATCGTGGGCATCGGCGAGGTGCGCGGCGAGAAGGTCTTCGTGCTCAACTTCATCCAGGGCCGGAATCCCGGCTGGGTCGGCCGGCCCTTCTTCGCCCGCTACGACCCCAAGGCGGTCTGGCTCGACGACCTGAAGCCAGCCTTCGGCAAGCGCGAGTTCTTCTTCGAGGCTGAGCTTAGAGGCATGCTCAAGGCGGGGATCCACTGGGCGCCCGAGCCCGCGGGGATCCCGGAGTCCGACACCGTGAGCCCCGCCTGAGGCGCCCCGCTGCCCTTGCGAGGAACTCCGACCATGACCGAGACCCGAGACGGCCGCCGCGCGGCGAGCGACCGGATGCGCATCCCGCACCGCGGCCCGATATTCCACTTCTTCTGGCCCGTCACCCGCTACATGGTCACGAACCTCACCGCCGTGGTCGCCAAGATATTCTTCGAGGTGTTCAACCGCACGATCGTCATCGGGCGGGAGAACGTCCGCCTGGACAAGAACACCGTCTACCTGCCGAACCATCAGTCGATGGTCGACGGGTTCCTCGTGGGCTACGCGGTCATCTTCCCGAGGTGCCTGATCGCCCCCTCCAGGCTGCCCTGGCTGCCGGCCGCCTTCGAGAACTTCTACGCCAACCCGTTCGTGAGGTGGTTCTCTGACAATTGGAACTTGATCCCCGTCAGGCCCGGGAGGAAGGACTTCCGCGCGATGAAGCGTATGGAAGCGTGCCTGAGAAACGGGCTCATGATCGTCTTCCCGGAAGGGACCCGCTCCCGCACCGGGGAACTGCTGCCTCCCAGATCGGGGATCGGCTACGTGATGCTCAGGACCCGGGCGACGGCCGTCCCGGTCAGCATGGACGGCGCGAACCGCACCCTGCCCGTCGGGAAGTTCTGGCCCAAGATATTCAGGACCATCTACCTGTATTACGGCCCCCCCGTCGACCTGTCGGAGTTCTACGACAGGCCCCCGAACCGCGAGATCGCCGATGCCGCCATCAAGAAGGCCTTCGCGCGAATCCGCCGGCAGAAGGAGGTGCTGGAACGCTACCGCCGGTACCGCATCCACCTGCTGGCCGGGAAGCCGTTCTTCTACCGAATATATCGGCCCTAAAAGGCGAACCGGGCATCCGCGCCGCGGATGCCCGGCAGCGTGCGGAAGAAGCTAGTCCCTGCTCGCCGACTTCTGGGACTTCCACGCCTCAATGGCCGACTCCAAAAAATCCGCCCGGATGCGTTCCTGCCCCTTGGCGTACTCTTCGATGTCCCGGGTCAGGCCCGCGAAGAACTCGTCCATCTTCTCCTTCTGCTGGCTCTCGAAGGATTTGATGACATTGTCCTGCAGCCTCTCGAAGTCGGCGATGGTCTGCCCGTGATAGGAGGGATCCAGGGAGGCGAGCGACTCGAAGAGATTGAGCCGCTGGCGGGCGACGCGTACCTCGAAGAGCTTGCGCTCCTCATACCTCTTGAGCCAGAAATTCTTCCAGGCGCCGCTCCTCCGGAGGCCGAAGGCGTCCTGGTCCTCATAGACCTTCTTCAGCTTATTCAACCGCTTCTGCAGATAGGCCTCGATACTCTCCTTGCTGACCCCGACGGGCTCCTCCGCAGGCTCCTCGACCGGTTCCTCGACCTTCTCCTCCCTTCTGCGCCTCCTGGACTTCGGCTCGGGGGCCTCTTCATTGCTCTTTTCCCGGTAGGACGGCTTCCGCATGTAGCCCGGCTGTGAGAACAGCTCTCCGGGCGCCGCCATCACAAGCCCCAGCGCCAGGATAAGGACCGTTTGGATGTTCATGGTGCGTTCACTCCTCGGAGGTGTCTCCCGCGATGAACGGATCGGGGACGGCGATATCCCGTTGAAAACTCATCATACGAACCTGATCAGGGTCGCGTCGTCGGGGAACCACCGCAGGCCGCGGCGGGCGACCTCCCGGGCCTCCTCCAGGTTCTCCATCTGAGCGTGCGAAAGGACCAAGTTGCGGTAGAGCATCGGCTCGGCCGGATGCTCCCGAAGGCCGTTCCGGCATACCTCGATGCAGCTCTCAAGACGCCCCGATCGGCGGAATATCAGCGACAGCTGCGCCAGCGCGTAGGACGCACGGCCGTCCTCGCCCGCGAGCCGCGAGCAGAACGCCTCCGCCTCCCCGTACATCTCGAAGGCGATGAGCGACTGCACGAGCGCATGCTCGTGACGCCGGGCGCCGGCTTTCCCCCCGGCCACGACCCGCCGCAGGAAGGCGACGAAGTGGCGGCATGGAGCCCACGCCGTCTCATCCTCGTCGAGGTCCACCTGGACGAGCTTGCGAAAATCCTGCAGCTCCAGGTCGCCGGCTTCCGGGAAGATCACCTGCCGGCCCTGGAACCCGAAGACGCGCTCGTCGAGATGCCCGATGCGGCACCGGGTGCCCTCCGGCAGGCGATAGCCGTCGACGGGAAGCGTGTAGAGCACCGGGATGTCCGCCGGGAGCCGCCTCTCCGAGAGGGCGTTGACCTCGGCCCAATCGAGCCGCACCCTGCTCTGCGCGCCCGGATCGAGCCAGACGCCCGCGAAGCAGGGGATGCCCTGCAACACCTCGTAGACCTGGCCGGGTTCATGGCGGACCCACTGGAACCGGCGCCCTTCAGGCGGACGCAGATCCTGGCGCGAGACGTAGGCGGAGGCCTGCTCGTGCCCGGTGAACAGCGGGACCCACACCCCGCCCAGCGACGCGTCGGACTCGGCCCAAACCGAGAGGCCCCCCGTCCCCTTGACGGAGCGGACCTCGGCATCCCCCAGCGGCTGGTCCCCGGCCTGCAAAAGGTAGGTCGGCGACTGCATCATCCCCTCACACAGACGCAGGCGGCTGCCCAGCGGCCGCCTGCACACCTCGCGTATCAGCCGGCCCATCTCGCTGTTCCCGGGGTCTCCCATCCGTTCCTCTTTTTCGGTCCCGACACCATTTAGACAGTTTCGGCCCGGCGAGTCAACCCTTGAACACGCATCCACCTTGACGCTCTGGCTTGACCCTGACCAAGCCCCGCCCCGCCGCCATGGGAGCGGGGATCGGGCGAGTGGGATGGACCGGGGCTTACGCGGCACCGACCGACTATAGCGCACCTAAAACGAGGAAAAGCCCTTTTCAGGGCTTTTCCTCTATCCGGCGGCAACGCCGCTCGGAGGCTTGTTAGGTAGTCCGCCACCCGGCGGATGTCCCTGCCACATATATAACCCCAATTAGGAGATTTGTCAATAGGAAATTAATCACGGACGTCGCGCTTCAGGGCGTCCCTGGGCCCTCCGGCCCAGCCTCCCACCGGCAGCGGACCCACGAAAACGGCCTGCAAGCCCCACACGTCCTCCGGGACCTTCGCCCCTGGAGCCGCGAGGCTTTGCCGGTTAACCTGATCATGACACATGACAGACTCAGCGAAGACGCACATGGACACATCCAAGATCGCCAGACCGCACGAGAGGCTCGCGAGCCCGCTCATCTACCTTTCCACCGAGTTCATCCGGGCGAAGGAGTACCTGGAGGCCATCGTGGCCTCGACCTCGGACGCCATCTGCACGACCGACATGCAGGGGCGCATCATCTATTTCAGCCCCGGGGCGGAGAAGATGTTCGGCAGGCAATACCGCGACGCGATGGGCATGCACGTCTCGCGCTTCTACGCCGGAGGTCGCCGCGAGGCCGAGCGCATCATGCGCCTGGTGCTCGACAACGGCAGCATCTCCGACTACGAGACGGTGGTCCGCGCCCGCGACGGCCGCCGCGTCCACATCAGCATGTCGGCCTCGGTCATCCGGGACCGGCGCGGGACCATCATCGGGACCCTCGGCATATCGAAGGACGTCAGCCGCCGCGTCGAGCTCGAAAGGCGCCTGCGCACGATGACGGTGACCGACGAGCTCACCGGGCTCTACAACCAGCGGCACTTCGCCGAGCGCGTGTCCGCCGAGGTGCAGCGCACCAAGCGCCAACGCCAGAAGCTGTCCATGTTGCTCTTGGACCTCGACCGATTCAAGCAGGCCAACGACCGCTGGGGCCACAGCGAGGGCAACCGCATCCTGCGGGAGATCGCCGGCATCCTGAACGATTCGATCCGCCGGGACGTGGACCTGGCCTTCCGATACGGCGGCGACGAGTTCGTCGTCCTTCTGCCGGGGCTGGGCCCCCGCCAAGCCGAGCGTGTCGCCCGGCGCATCCGCAAAGCGTCCGGCGAGAAGCCCTACGCCGAGCTCGTGTCCCTCAGCATCGGGATCGCGTCGCTCAGGCGCGGCGACAGCCCCGAAGACCTCGTCGATCGCGCAGACACCCGCATGTACGCGGACAAGCGGCGCCGCAAGCGCGCCGACTCCTCCCGGGCCTGACGCCCCGGCAAGAAGCCCGAAGAATGCGGCCGAGCCCCCTCCTTCCCTTTCGAGGCTATTCTGCTATCATAGGGTCCCTGCGCATCGTCCGTTCATAAGCCGGAAGGCGCCACATGGGAAAGAAGTCTCTCCTGCTGTTGGCCGGGACATGTGCCGGCCTGGGCGTCTTGGTCACCTATTGGCCGCTCACCGGCGCATTGATCGCCTACATAACGGCCCTCGGGGCCGGATGCGCGGCGATCATCTCCGTCTGGGTTTTGAACGGCATGCGCGCGCCCTACGGGATGTCGGACTCCGCCTTCCTGATCCTCGGGTGCGTCGTCCCGGTCTCCCAGATGGTCTTCTCCATCACCATGCCGGCCCTGTGCTGGCTGGCGCCCCTCTGCCTGGGCCTGCTGTACGTGCACGGTCGGACCATGGCGAAGAACTGGCGGCGCGGCCACGAGCGCATCCGGGAGCGCGAGCTGGCCGACGCCGACGCGGCCATCGCGGCGGACCCGAAGAACGCGTCGGCCTACTGCCTTAAGGCCCGGGCCGGCGAGGAGGCGGGGATGTACGATCTGGCGATCGCGAACTACCGCAAGGCCCGCGACCTCGACACCCGCGCCTATACGGAAGCCGCCTGCGCGCACGATGAGAAGCGCCTGCTGGCCCTCATCGAGGAGCGGCTCGCCGCCGACGACGGCAAGGGGTCCGGAGCGGGCGGCGCCGTCCCCGCCTTGGGATGGGGCTGGCTGATCGCCCTGTTGTATCTCGCCCCCTTCGCCGTCTGGGATGTCCGGCGCTTCGTGGCCGCCTACTCGGTCTGGCTCTTCGCCCTGTGGCTGCTGAGGCTCACGCGGACCAAGGAGACCTGATGGCCGAGGTAGTGTTCGAGTACACCGACGAGCAGGGCCGCCTCCATCGCGTCGACTCCATCGATAAGGTGCCCAAGGAGCGCCTGCGGTCCATGGTGGCCGTCGGCCTGGAGGAGCCCGAACAGGCCCCCGCGAAGGCGCCCCCGGCGTCCGGCTTCCGCGTCGACCTGCTCCTGCCCGTGCTTCTGGCGGTGCTCTTCGTCCGGTGCAGGGGATTTTTGGCCCGGGCGATCCTCGCGACGCTGGCCATCATGTGGGGGCTTTACGCGGGCTGGGGTTGGTTTGTGGAGTCGGACTACTCGAGAACGGAGATCGCGGTCCAGGACGGACTCAATCCCGCCGCCCAGGAGAGCCGGGACATCCCCTGACCCGCCGGGAGGCTCAGAACGGGGCCGCCTGGACTAGACGCCACTCATCGGTATAGACGCCCGCCATGGACGTGACAAGACGGACGCTCTCGTCATAGAAGATCTCGACGTTGCCCTGGATCTGGGAGCCCCTGTTGACGATCAGGGCCCCGTGGATCACCTGCGCGTAGGCCGGGTTCACTGCACCGATGAAGTTTCCCGCGCAATAAAGCACGCCGCGGAAGGAGACTCGCTGGCCGTTGACGCCCGACATCGCCGTGCCGAAGGTCCATGTGGTCGTGCTGGCCAGGCCGGCGTCACCGGGGTATTCGTTCGCGGCGCCGGTGTCCCCGTAGGCCAAGAGCCCCGTCTGGTCGTATCGGACGGGGACGTTTTTCTGGTATTCCAGCCAGGCGCCGTAAGGCGGCGAGGCCGGATAGTCGCCCGGGCCCGCGGTGTTCCTGCCCTTCAGCGTACAGTCGCCCATCACGATCACAGTGCCCCAGACGAACTTGTTCGCCTTCTGAAAAGTGACGTCCCCCTCGATGAACCGCACCTTGGGCGAGCCGTCCACCAGGGAATTGAACGTCTTGTTCCCGGAGTAGTACTCCCCCATGGCCTGCGCGGATGAGCGGTAGAGGTCGAAGTCCGGGACCAGCAAGGGAGGGACGTCGTAGTAGGCCCAGTATTCGGAGCCGTCGTTGTTCGGCGTGTTCGGGGATTCGTCCCGCGTGGGATAGACGCCGCTCGAGATGGTGATGGTACCCGCCGCGTACTTGCGCGGGTAGAGCTGATTGAGCAGATGATGGGTCAGGTTCATGCTGCCGTGGTCCACGATGGGGCCCCAATGGACCCGGATCCCGGTGATGCCGCTGCTGGAGTCGATGTCGTAGGCGTGGAGGGCGCCCATGATCTGAGCGCGCCTCACCCTGGTCTCGACGGCGACGAATTCATGGTTCTCGCGATCCTTGCCCGCGGAGAGGATGACGAAGAGGTCCTCGTCGGCGGTCGACGAGATCGATACGCGGTAGGACCCCGCCCCCGCGCTCACGTCCGTGTACTCCACGTCGTTGTCGTAGCCCGCCAAAGGGCCGGCGCTCAGGATAGTCCGCCAGTTGTCCCCGGTCTCTTTTAGCTTCCAGATGGCGCGCTCCACCCCGGCCGAGGCGAGCTGATAGGCGATCTTCCGGTGCTTGTTCTTGACCACCATGTGGGCGTTCTGGCGCAAAAGCGAGCTCATGAGGGGGAGGGAGATGAGCAGCATCAAAGAGAACAGCAGCAACACGGCAAGAAGCGCCGCTCCCCGCTCGCCCCTCGGCCGGCACGGCGTCATGGGTTGCCCACCTGGACCCTCTGGACCGACAGGTAGAAGTCCCGCTTCTCGCCCCAGTAGGCCTCCTTCTCCAGGCAGAGGGCCACGGAAAGGAGGTTGTCCTTGGTGGTGTCCGGATAGGCGAAGGCCGCGTACCGGAGGTCGTCGGTCAGGCTGCGGGTATGCGTGCCTAGGAAGACGTCATAGCGCTGCATGATCAGAGAATTCTCCTGCTGATAGAACCGGTGGACCCGGCCGTCCGCGTCGCTGAATTCGATCTTGGAGTAGGGGGGCTCGGCGGCGCTGAGCCGCGTGAGCAGGATCCCGTCGGCGGAGGCCTCGCGCAGCAGCGACTGCACCAGGTTCAGGGCGGTCCGGGCGTCCCGCTGGGTCTCCAGCCGGGTCTGGTCCAGTTTCCATACGCGGAAGGTGGTCGTCAGCAGGCGCGAGGTGGCCGCCGTCATCAGGCCCAGGATGGCGACGGCGATCATGACCTCGGTCAGGGTATAGCCCTTCGCGTTCAGGGCCACGCGAAATCCACCCCCGCCGTGCCGGTGCTCGGGCTCACGTAGACGGCGCCGCGCGTCTTGTCGCTGGTCGCGCCGTCTTTGTGATACCAGGCGACGATGTTGTAGCTCTGCCCTCCCGGCACGGAAAGCGAATATTCGCCCTGGGCGCCGCTGAAGGACTGGAAGTAATAGTCCGCTCCGCTGCGCACCGCGAACGTCATGTCCGGAGGCGAGGCCGTATCGATGGCGGAGGTGGAGGCCATGACGAGCACCCCGGTCTCGATCGGCCCGCCTCCGTCGGTGACGGTCCCCGTGATGTCCCGGTAGAATCCCGAGACGGTAAAATCGGTCCCGGTCCGGTTGCCTCCCTGGGTGACGCTGATCGAATAGCCCTCGGGCGCGGAGGTCTCACCGTCGGTGAGGGAAAGTCTCACCCGATAGGGGTTGCCGATCAGCCGGAGGCCTTTGATGGTGTAATAGCCCGCCGCGTCCGTCATCGCCGTATTGCCGTTGGCGAAGTCCCCCGTGGACACGACGACCACGTTGGCGACCCCGTCGCCCCCGCTGGTGACCCGGCCCGAGATCCAGCCGTCCTTCCAGATGCTCAAATGGACCCCGCCGGTCACCACGCCCGCCGTGACGGTGATGGACTCCTCGGTCGTGGCGGTGTTCCAGTTCGGGTTGTCGAAATCCGGGTTGCCGGTGATGAAGTACTCGTCGGCCGGAAGCGCCAGGAAATAGACGCCCTGGGAGTTGGAGGTGGTCTGATAGCCCCCCGGGTCCGCCTGCACCAGAAGATCCGAAAGCAGGTCGGTGGGGCTGGAGAACTTCCGGATCTCCCCGGTGACGTAGCCCATATCCGAGGTCGCGGTCGCCACGGCGTTCATATAGACGAAGGCGGCCGCTTCATCGACCGTGACCGGCAGCACGCTCTGGAGCGTGCCCGAGCCCACGAAAAGCTCCCACGTCCCGGTGGCCACGGTCAGCTCGAAATAGCCCGTGGCGTAGGCCTGCACCGCGCCCGAGACCGGGTCGTCGGCCGACACCCAGGCGCCCGGCAGGATCGTGCCTCCGGAAGGGGTGTTGGAGTCGGAGGTGTTCCTCGGGTAGGTGACGCTGCGCAGCAGGAAGTCCCGGCTGTTGTCCAGGCTGTTGAAGGCGTTGCCCATCGGGACGTGGGCCCCGGAGGGAGGATCCATGTCCGCCGCCGTGGAGGTGGAGACGGCCTTGCGGATGAGGGCCTTCTGGGTCCCCATGCCCGGGAAGGTGGAGAAATAGTCGCCCGTGTAGCCGCCGGCCGGCGCCGGGTCGCCCCAGCCCACGGAGTCGATGGCCGCGTCGAAAGCGTCGGTCAGGGCCACGCCGCCGTCTTTGGCGTGCTCGATGCCCGAGGGATGGTTGTCGTAGATGGCGTCCGCGGTCTTGCCGTTGGTCGGGCTCGTGGTGTCCGTGCCGGTCGGGCTGCCCAGGACGAAGAAATAGCCGCCCGGCGGCACCGAGTCCGTGAGGATGGTCAGCGGGATCTGGGTGATGACGCCGTGCTCGTCGACGTATTTGACCTTCTTGTCGCTCATCGTGATGGAGAAGGTCGAGGGGTTGTAGAGCTCGACGTACTCCCTTCCGTTGTCGTTCGCGCAGACCTGGGAGATGACCAGGCCGGGGCGATGCTGCGCGTAGCCGCTGACCGTCCGGGAGCCGATCCGGACCATCTCGAAGTCCCAGACGGTGGTGCCGTCGCCGAGGGCGAAGGAGGTGCCGCTGTCGTAGGAGTAGTATCCGGCCTTGTTGCCCACCAGGCGCATCGAGTTGTCGGTGGCCTGGAAGCTGTAGTAGCCGGTGACGTCGGTGACCGCGCCCCAGCCTGGGTTGCGGCGCGCCGCCACGTTCACCCCCGCGACCGGCAGCCCGGTGGACGCGTCGGTGACCGTGCCCGCCACCGTCTTCTCCAGCGGCTCGCGGTCCTGGTTGGCTTTGAGACTGCTGACGTGGACCTTGCGGGCGACCCCCTTCCGGTCCCAACTCACGTGCACGGTGATCCGCTTCAGGCCGGTGTCCGGGTGGGGGTAGCCCATGTTCTCGATCGTGCCGTAGGGGGCGTCCACCTTCTCGACGAAGGTCCTGCGCTCGAACATCCTGGACCCGGCGTGGATGTGCTCGGGAGGGTAGAACGCGGGATCGTACTGCACGATGGGATCGAAGCTGTCGTCCAGCGCCACCGTGGAGGTCACGGCGACGCGATAGAAGGGCAGGGCCTTCAAGGCCTCCAGCTTCTCTTCGGCCAGGTTCATCGCGATCGTCGTCTCCCGGCCGCCCGTCACGGCGGCGGACATCTGAGTCTGCGCCGCGATGAGGGAAAGGCTCACCACGGACATGACAGCCATGGTGACGACGACCTCGATCAAGGTGAAGCCGGACTGCTGTCTTCGGGACCTCCCGCCCCTCATCATGCCTTCCCCATTACGCCTTCAGTATGGCAGAGGCCGCTCACAGGGGCCTCTGCGGACGCTCAGACTTTCCTCAAATCCCTAAGATAGGAGGGGCGCCTTCGCCCGCCGCGAGCCTCAGCGGGGGGTTGGGCCGGTCGTGTAGAGCACGTGGCCTTCGTCGGCGGGAACCGGCTCGTCGCGGGTCATGTCCGACGAGGCCGCGCCTTCCGGCCTGGAGGCGGATGGCGGGATCCGGGAGAACACGGTGGGGACCTCGTTGCCGAAGGCCCTCCTATAATCCAAGCCCACCGGGCGGGCCGATCCGTGGAACAAGACCACGTACTCCGCCTTCCCCCACTCGGCGAACCGCCACAGCTCCACGGGAGGGACCGGGAGGCAGGCCATCCGCGGGGCGGAGCGAAGCATCCAGGTGAAGAAATCGTCGGTGTCCGTCACCATCCTCGTGCGCTCGCCGAACCGGAGGTCCATCCAGCGCAGGACTTCCCGGAACTCCCGGCCGTGAAGGTCCCACGCCGGCTTGGTCTAACAGCCCGTGGCAAAAGTCCCATTTGCCTCACGCGCACGCCCACGACGGCGCAGGGATGCCGGTCTGAAGCGCGGTCGGGAACATCGTAAGGGTATCGGATAGTCTGTCCATCCAGCGACCCCAGCCCCTCGGGGTCCCCCGTCCGCAGCTTTTCCTCATCACCAGAC
>JBDREN010000010.1:0-12816 GCA_043819795.1 Elusimicrobiota bacterium | reverse complement strand
CCCGGGCCCGGCGCGGGCGGGCGGGGAGGGGCCGGAGGCCTGGCCGCGGCTGCCCCACCCTTGGCGGGACTGCCAGCACTCTCACCCCCTCCCTTACCGAGCGCGGCACTGGGCCCTTCGGGCCCGGTGCGCGGCTGGACGGGTCCAATAGCCGCGGCTGCCTGCCGCTTGCCGGCCTCCTCCATCTGCTTGCGCAAGGAAGCGATGGCCTGCTCGCGTTTGGCGGTCTCGACTTCGATGGTGCGCTCGCGCTCGCGGAACCCGGCCTCGAGGGCCTGCTCTCGTTTGCGGGACTCGGCCTGGAGCGCGTCGCGCTGCCTCTCCATCGTCGCCCGGAGCTCCGTCCGGGACGCCTCCCGCTGCCGCTCCAGCTGCGCTTGGAGCTCCGAAATGTCGCGAGCGTGAACGCTCTGCGCAGAACGGACCGTCTCCTCGTGGATGCGCGAGAGCTCCTTGCGTTCGGCGTCGAACGCTTCCCGGTCGCTCCGCATCCGGGCGCGCAGCTCGTCGAGCTCGCCGGCGCGGGCCGCCTCCGCCGCGCGGAGCGTTTCATCGTGCTTGCACGCCATGCCGCTCCGCTCGGCGTCGAACGCTTCCCGGTCGCTCCGCATCCGGGCGCGCAGCTCCTCGAGCTCGCCGGCGCGAGCCGCCTCCAACGCGCAAAGCGCTTCGTCGTGCTTGCTCGCCAGGCCGCTCCGCTCGGCGTCGAACGCCTTACGATCGTTCTTCATCTCCGCGCGCAGCTCGTCGAGCTGGCGGGCGAGGAACATCTCCCGGGCGCGGGCCGCCTCCGCCTGCTCGCCCAGCGCCCGGCTAAAGCGCTGGGCGTCCTGCTCCCGGGCCTGCTCGTGCCTCGCGACCAGGTCGGCGCGCTCACTATCGAAGGCTTCCTGGCGCGTCCGGCTCTCCTCCCCTAAGGCCCGCAGCCGCTTGTCGCGCTCTTGGACTTGCTCCTCCTGGCGCCGCTTGAACTCCGCGCGCAAGGCCTCGATGTCGCGGGCGTGCGCCTCCCGGAGCTCGGCCTCGATATTCAGCAGCTCGTCCCGGTGCCTGCGTCCCTGATCGAGGAAGTCCTCGGCCTGCTCCTGCTGCGGCTTCTTCATCTGGGCGCGCAGCGCCTGGATCTCCTCAACGTGCGACGTCTCCGCTTCCAGGGTCGCATCCTTGTGGCGCTGGAGCAGGGCGCCCCGCTCGGCTTCGTAGGCCCGCTGGCGTTCTTCGAGATTGCGCTCCAGCCCCTCGACCTTGCGCGTGTTGGCGGCTTCCCAGGACTCCTCGCGCTCTAGGAAGGTGGCCTGCATGGTCCGTTTGATCTCGGAGAGCTCCCGCCGATGGTCGCGGTCGACCTCCAGGATCGTCTCGGCGTGCTGCTCCTGCTGGTCGCGGAGCCGGAGGCGCAGGGTGTGGACCTCGTTGGAGTGGGCCTCGAGATGCTTGCGGAACTCGGCCTGCTGGCGCGCCATCACCTCGTCGTAGTGCCTGCGCATGGCTTCGAGGTCCGACTCGGCCCGCTCCCGCTGCTCGGAGTCCTTCTCCCGGGACTTCGACTCGACGGCGCGGATCGCCTCGGCCAGCTTCTCCGCGTCCTTGCGGCGCATGGACGCGAGCTCCTCGAGCAGGGAAGCGCGCTCCGCCTCCCAGCTCTCCCGCAAGTGCCGGGCCTCGTGCTGGTGCCGCTCCTCGGTCTTCTTGCTTTCCTCGAGGAGCCTGGCCGACAGCCGCGCGAGGTCCTCCTCGAGCTCCTGGCGCTTGGCCGAGTAGCTGTGCTCGAGGACCAGCATCTTGTGGTGGTAGCGCTCCGCCGAGCTCTCCGCCTCCGCGTGGGCCTCTTCGCGGAAGCGGTCGCGCTTCTCCTTCTCCGCGCCCAGCGACTGCTCGTACTCCCGGCGGAGGCGCTCGATCTGCTCGTGGTACTTCTTCTGGGCGTCGGCCAGGGCGCCGGTGTAGGTCGCCTCCATCTCGGCCAGGCGTTGGGCGTGCTCCGATATCTCGCGCTTGTGGTCCCGCTCCGCCTGAGAGAGCCTCTCGCGCAGCTTCGCCTCGAGCGCGGCCTTCGACTCCTCGATCTCCTTGCGGCGCCGCACGAACTCGGCGACGTCGACCTCTCCCTTGAAGAGGTCGTTGAGGATGCGCTGCATCTCGCCGACGAAACGCTCCTTCTCCTGGAGATTGCGGGTGCGGTCCTCGACGGATTTTCGGTACGACGCGAGCTCCTCGAGCGCTTTCCGGCGGGAGTCGTAGGCCTGCTGCAGCGACGCCTGGTTCTCCGAGGCGGAGCGCTCCAGGCCCCGGATGCGCTCGAGAGCCCAGCGCAGCGTCATGCGCGCCGTGTCGAGGTTGGCGACGTTCTCGAGGAGGTCCTCGGGGTTCTCGGGTTGCTCGGTCATCTCAGCGCCCGCGTCGGAACAGGGGCTCGCGCCGATATGCGCGTCCGCCGCAAGGTTAACAGAGCGGCGGCGTTTTTTCAATGTCTATATTGTTTCGGAAGGAAGTTACGCGTGCCGCGCGGCCTCGGACTCGTCGTCGGCCGGGGCCGGCTTCATGTAGTCCGAGTAATAGTAGTAGTAATAGTAGTAGTCGCCGTAGGAGTTGGCCTTCCAGGTCACCTGGTTGACGATGGCCCCGGCGACCTTGAGGCTCCCCTCCTGGAGCTTCTGGCGCGCGCGCAGCGCGAGGTTCGCGTGGGTCGCCCCGAACTTGACGACGAAGGCGGCGCTGTCGACGTGATGGCCCCAGAGCAGGGCGTCGGTGATCGGGAAGACGGGGGTGCCGTCGATGAGCACGCGGTCGTAGTGCTCCTTGGCCCACTCAATGAGCCCCGCGACGCGGGGGGTGCTCAGCAGTTCCGAGGGGTTCGGCGGTATCCTGCCGGTGACGAGGACGTCGAGCCCCGGCGTGCCGGATTCCTGGATGAGGGCCTCGACCTCCGCGGTCTTCTTGCCGTGGGCCAGGAAGTGGCTCAAGCCCTTCTCGCGCGAGATCGCGAAGCGCTTGTGCAGGTTGGGGCGCCGGAGGTCCCCCTCGATCAGGAGGACGCGCTCGCCGAGCTGGGCGAACACCATCGCCATGCTGATGGCGATGAAGGTCTTCCCCTCCCCCTGGCCGGTGCTCGTGATGAGGATGGAGCGCATGTCCTTCCCGGCCGCGGCGAAACCGAGCATCGTGCGGATGTTCTTGAGCGCCTCCCCCGTGAAGGACTTCGGCCCCGTGATCAGCTTGCTGTAGGCGTCGGCCGTGTCGCTTTCGAGGACGGCCTTGGGCACCGAGCCGAGGAACGCGAGGCTCAGCCGGCGCTCCACGTCGTCTTGAGTGTGCAGCGTCTGGTCGAGCGTGTCGACCCCTAGCGCCAGCAGGCACCCGCCCATCAGCCCCAGGAGCCCCGCGATGAGCAGGGCCCGCTTCTTGCGGGGCTTGTACGGGCCCGCGGGGACCTCGGCCGGGTCGATGATGCGGACGTTGTTGCCGAGGAGCCGGCCCGAGAGCTCCGCCTTCATTCCCGTGACGATCTTGTCCGTCTCGCCCTCGATGCGCGCATTCAGCGCGGCCATCTGGGACTGCAGGCGCGCCCGCTCCGGGTGCTCGGGAGTGTAGCGGCGAGAGAGGTCCCCCAGGCGGGCCTCGAGGTTCGCGTAGATCCCCTTCAGGTTCTGGATCAGCGGGCTGTTGACCACGGCCGGCAGCGAGTCCCGGTCAATGGCGGGCCCGGCGATCTCCTCCGCCGCGCCCTCGGGGACGGACCCGGAGAACAAGGCGCGCAGGATCTCCTTCGAGATGAAGAGCTTGCTCTCGACGTTCTCGGACACGAAGAGCTCGGAGAGGGTGTTCGAGATGCGGGCGGCCAGGGCGGGGTCGAACGACTCGGTGCTGACGTTGACGAGGCGGCTGCGCCGTACGGGGCTGACGGACACCTTGCCGTCGAGCGCTCCCACGCCCCCCGCGAACTCGGGGGTCTTGTCCAGGCCGAGCTTGGAGTGCACCTTCTTGAGCAGGCTGCGGCTCTTGAGCAGCTTGTACTGGGTCTGATAGTAGTCGTCGGCCGTCGTCTCCACCATCATCCCCTCGTTGTAGGCCTGGGCGCGGCGCTCCTTCTCGATGAGGATGAGCGTCGTGGCCGAGTAGAGCGGGCGGGCAGTGAAGACGTAGAGCGCGGCGCTGAGCATCGCGATGACCCAGACCGAGACGATGATCCAGCGCCGGCGCGACAGGACCTGGAGGTAGCGGGTCAGGTCGATGTCGGGAGCGGGCTCTTCGCGGATATCGGCCATGGTTCAGAAGAAGCTTTCGGGGACGAAGACCACGTCGTTGGTCAGCAGCTGGATGTCCTTGCTCTTGTCGCCGCGCTTGGTGATCTCGGTGACTTCGATGGCGAAGTTCTGGGTCCCGCCCGGGGACTTCCGGATGACGCGGGTCCGGTCCACGGCGGCGTACTCCGTGAACCCGCCGGCCAGAGTGATCGCCTCGATCACGGTCAGGGCCGCCTCGGTGGGCAGGGGATAGGAGCCGGGCTTCTTCACCTCGCCGAGGACGTAGACCTGCTTGTTCCCGTAATCCGTGATGAAGATCGAGACCTGCGGGTCGATCACGTAGCGCCGCAGCTTCTCGGTGACCGCCTGCTCGGCCTGGGGGACGCTGAGGCCCGCCACCTGGACCTTCCCGACCAGCGGGAAGGTGATGACCCCGTTCGGGCTCACCCGGACCTTGCGGTTGAGGTCCCCCTCCTGGTAGACGGTGATCTCGAGGAGGTCGGCGGAGCTGATCTTGTAGCTGACCCGCTGGGCCGCGACGTACTGCAATGCGTCTTGGACCGCGGTCTCCTCCCGGCTGGCGACGGCCTTCGCTCGGGGCGCCTCCCCGTCGGCGGCGTCGGAGGAGGGCTCGGCCGCGGGATCACCCACATGGAACGACACGCCGCCGCAGCCGCCCGCCAGGACCATCAGGCACGCCAGACCCAGGGCCGCGTTTCCTCTCATGATCGGTAGCTCTCCACGAGTCCCTCCCAGAGCCCGCGGGACTTGAGCAGGAGCTCGACGGCCTCGCGCACGGCCCCTCCGCCGCCCCGGCGTTTGGTCACCGTATGGGCGGCGCGCTTGACCTCGGGCCGGGCGTTGGCCACGGCGATGGCCCAGCCGGCGCGCCGCATCACGGGGATGTCCGGCAGGTCGTCTCCGATGAAGGCCGCCTCGTCGGGCCGGAGGCGCGCTTCCTTGAGGATGCGCTCGAACGGCGCGAGCTTCTCGTCGGCGCCCTGGACGACGTAGCTCATGCGCAGGGCCCGGGCGCGGGCCGCGAAGCCCGCCGAGCGCCTGCCGCTGATGACGCCCGTCCGGATCCCGTTGCGCGCGAGCCAGGTCAGAGCGATGCCGTCCTGGGTGTCCACGCCCTTGAGCTCCACGAGCCGGCCTTTGGTGTCGACGAAATGGAAAAGACGGCCGTCGGTCAGGACGCCGTCGACGTCCATGAGCAGCAGCCGGACGCGTCGCGCGCGTCTACCCGCCGTCGCCTTGAGCGGCGTAACGCTTCTCCAGTTCCAGGATCTTGGCTCGCCGGCGGACGTGCCGGTCGGCCTGCGAAAAACGGGCGTTCATCCAGGAGTCGACGATCTCCATCGCGAGCTCCGGGCCGATGACCCGGGCGCCGAGGCAGAGGACGTTGACGTCGTCGTCCTCCACCCCCTGATGGGCCGAGAAAGTGTCGTGGCAGAGCCCGGCGCGGACGCCGGGGACCTTGTTGGCGGCCACGCAGGCCCCGACCCCGCTGCCGCAGATCATGATGCCGCGCTCGGCCTCGCCCGAAACGACGCATCGGGCGACCTTGTGGGCGTAGTCGGGATAGTCGACCGACCCGTCGGAGTCGGTCCCCTGGTTGAGGACGAAGTGCCCCCCCTGCTCGAGGTGCAGGTGGATGAGCCGCTTGAGAGGATATCCGCCGTGATCGGCGCCGAGGGCGATCTTCATGCGTCTCGGCCCGTATCATAGCAATTTTGCGGGCGCGAACCGCGGGCGCGCGCGTGAGCGAAGGCGGCGCGTCTTCCGGACGCCCGCCCGCGGCTCACTGGGAGGGTTTGTAAGAGGGTTTGGCTTCCTGCTCGCCCTGGATGCGGATGAGGGCCTGCTCGAGGGCGCGCACCCAGCTGATGGAGCTGTCGCGGATGCGCGGGGGCGTGTCGGGGTCCATCTGCATGGCGATGACGTGCTCGATCAGGCGGCGGCGGGCCTCCAGGCTGTCGTCGAGGCGGAGCTCGATCTTCGGGCTCCGGCCCCGGCGGATCGGAAGCAGGCGCGCCTCGAGGACGCCGATCGGCACGACCTTGGTGGGCCGGACGTCAACGGCCTCTTTACGAAGGATATCGCGCGGGAACGGCACGCGGTACGTCCTGCCGGCGATGCTCACGCGAAGATGTCTCTGGATCCCGCCGAAGAGGCGGCGGGACGGGTGCAATCGGTAGATGTCGGGCTCCACCCGGAAGAGGGAGGTCTCGCCCGGCTCCAGGCGCAGCCGGTAGCGCTCCGCTTTCGACTCGAGGTTGATCCTCATGTCCCCCGCGCCGGACTCCCCCGTGGGCAGCAGGAGCCGGGCGCCCACCAGGACGGCGCCGAAGCCCAGTCGCGAGTCGCCGTAGTGGGCCGGGGCCGTTCCGCGGCAGCCGCTGGCGAGCAGGAGGAACAACACCGGCAGGACGCGTCTCACGGGTCTCATGTTATCTTTTCCTCCCGCGGGAGACAACGCATATAAAGGTACGCCGTCAGTATCTGAGGTCCCCGACCTCGGTGTCCCGGTAGTAGGCTCTCAGGATCTCGGCGTAGGAATGGCCCCGCTCGGCGCGTCCCATCGCGCCCGATTGGCAGAGTCCGACGCCGTGCCCCCACCCGCCCCCGTAGAACGTGAAGGTCTCGGGGCGGCCCTCGGCGTCGAGCTCGGTGTCCACGACGAAAAGGGAGCTGCGCTGGGAGCCGATCCCGAAGAGGCCGCGGATCTGGATCTCCGAGGTGATCTCCCGGCTGCTGCGGCTGCCTCTCACGAGGATCGAGCCGAGATGCCCCGATCTCGCGCGCCGGAGCGGCAGGATGCCCCGGAGCCGCCCGATGCCCAGGTGCCGGTCCAGCCGGGCCTCGAGCTCGGCGGCTGGGACGACCCGCGTCCACCGAAAGTGCGCCGGCGAGACGTGGGACGAGGCGCGGCAGTAGGCCGGCGGCGCTCCGCGCAGCGACCGCCTCAGCCTCCAGGGGGAGGCCGGGACGGAGACCGGCGCCGGGACGGAGACCGATGTCGGGGCGTCCGAGACGCCGTGGAAGTACGGGACGTCGCCCCAGCCCTGGATGTCGCCGGCGCTCTGGGTATGGCCCCCGCAGTTGGAGGAGTAGAGGACGTTGGCGATGCGGCCGCGATAGGTGACGACGCGGCCCCGGGTGGCGTTCACCACGGCGCGCGAACGTGCGGTCTCCGCCTGGACCCCGGAATAGACCTGGCAGTGCTGGCCGTCGCAGAGATCGAATCCGTCGCGTTTGTGACGCCGGCGGACGCTCCCGATGAAGAGCGCGTGCGTGCGCGCCAGGACGGCCTGGGTCTTGAGCGCCTCCATCGGCGAGTCGACCGGCATCTCCGCCGTGAGCACGCCGTGGGTGTAGCTCTCCAGGTCTATGACGTTGACGATCTTCAGCCCCGAGAGGTACGGGGAGAGCTCGATCTCCCCCCTCAGGACTCGGGCGAGGCGCGGGTCGCCTTGCGAGGATCCCCGCCACGGCTCGCGGATGTAGGTCGTCCCCCCCCGGCGTACGCGCGGCCGGATGATGATCGGCCGGCGGGTCCGCAGGACGCGCCGCCCCCCCGCGTCCAGGAGCTCCATGCCTGGCCGCTCCTTTTCGATGAGACGGATCTCCCAGCGTTCGCCGGCGTTGCCGGACGCGAGCCGCTTCCCGGAGCCCGCGTCGCGGACTGTGAAGCGCGTGGTCGCCGAGAAAAGGACGCCGTTCCAGGCCAAGGGTTTTCCCATGCCCGTCGTGCCGACCCCGACGCGCAGTCCCGGCACCTTGCCGCTCGGGGGCGGCATCATGGGAAGGGGCTTCGCGGACCGCGCCGCCTCTCGCGCGCCCGGAGCGGCCAGGCTGTTCCGGTAGCCGCCGCCGGCGTCCAACCCCGCCCGGACGGTCCGCGCCAGGCGGCGGAAGGTCTTGTTGGCGGGCGCGGCGTTGACGAGGCGGCCGAGGTGCGCCGAGGCCTCGTGGTAGCGCTTGTCGCGCGTCAGCTCGCGCGCGAGGGCGTATCGGGCGCTCGTGAAGTAGGAGTCTCCCAGCGCGGCCTTCCGGTACGCCTCGACCGCTCGTGACCGGTCTCCGGCCGCCGCGTACGCGCGGCCCAGCCAGAAGTGGGCCTGCGTCGTCTCCGGCGCGGACTCGGCGGCCTTCCGCAGCCAGACGATCGCCGCCTTCGGCCGCCCCGAGGCGAGCTCCACGCGGCCGCGCGCGATCAGGGCGTGCGGTTCGCGGGGGTGCGCGGCGAGCACGCGCTCGAGCTCCAGCCGGGCGGCGCTGTGCCTGCCGCGACGCAGCTCCGCCTCGGCCAGGGCGGTGCGGACGTGCGGGTCGCCGGGCGCCAGTCCGGCGGCTTTCCGGTACCAGCGGGCTTCCCGGTCCGCGTCGGCCAGGTCTCCCCAGACGACGGCTCCGTTGACCCAGGCCTCGAGGCTTCGCGCGTCGCGCCTGAGCGCCTCCCGGTAGGCGGCGACGGCCTCCCCGGGCCGCCCTTCGTAGTAGAGCCTGTGGCCGCTGATGATGAAGTCCGCTGGCGAGGGCGGCGGGGACATGGCGGGCGCGAGCGGCCGGCGGTCGGCCGCCAACGCGCAGAAAGAAAAGACCGCCGCGAACAGGACGCGGGTCGCGAGCCGGAAGAACCTCATGGGACCATCAGTGTATAGAAAGACTGTTAATGAGATATTTCGCGGATGGGAACATTAGAGTTCCCGGCAACGCGGCGGACTGAGCGCCGCAGGGCAAGCCTGCGGCGCCGGCATCTACTCGGTGATCCCGGGGAAGCCCGGCAGAGGACGCGGCTCGGGCGGGGCCTTGGGCTCGGGTTTATTCGGCTTCGGTCTCGGCGTCGCGGGCTTCTTGTTGGCCTCTTCCTTCGCGGGGGACTTCGGCTTCCGCTTCGGCTCGGGCGCGGGCGGTTCCGCCTCCGGGATGTCCGTGGGCGGCAGAGCGACGCTCTCCGGCACGGGCGGAAGCGTCGGAGGCTCCAGGTCCGGGATCGGCATCAAAGACTCCTGAGCCGGGTGCGGGATCGCCTCAGGCGCGAGCGCTCGTCCATGCGATAAGAGCAGCAGGGAAGCGAGGTACCAGGCCAGGCCGAGCACCAGCGCGGCCCAGAAGCCCCAGAGCATGTAGACAAGAGTCGCGCGGTGAGGCCCGGGGGCGGGCGGCGCGGGGGCGGGCGGCGCGGACGGGAGCGGCGCGCGGACGTCAGGACTCTTGCGGGCGAGGCTGCTGACGCTCTTCGAGACCGACCGGTAGAGGCCCTCCACGCGCTCCAGGCGGTCCTCGACGCCTCCGGGCGGCCCGGCGCCGCCCCCCCCGCCGGACGGCCCGGGGCGTGCGGGTGGTCCGCCCCGTTGCGGGGCCGGGGGCGCTGCCGGGCCCTGCCCGTAAGCCGAGCCGAGGCCGGCTTGCCGGGTCGCTTCGGAGGTCTTCTCCCGGACGCCGCGCATCTCCGCCAAGCGGGCCTCCATCATCTCGAGCCGCGACTCTTTCTGGACCAAGGCGCGCTTCATCCCGTCGAGCGCGCTGCGCAGTTCATCCTCGACCTCGCTCAGGCGCGCGATCTCGATGAGGGAGTCCTGGAGGCCCTTCTCCCCCTGCTCGCCGCGCTGGCGCTGCTTCTCAAGCTGTTTGGTAAGGAACGCGATCTCGTCGCGCGATTCCTCTTCGCCGAGCGTCGATCGTTTCTGAAGCCTGCGCAGCTCGGACTCGGTCTTGAGGCTACCCTCCTTGTTCTCCTCCAGCTCCGCCCGGATCTGCCGGACCCGCTTCTCTTTCTCGTCGGCGAGCGTGTGCAGGCTGCTCAGCTCGGTCTCGAACCGTTTCTGGATCTCCTGTGCGTGCTGCGTCTGATGGCTCGCTTCCTTGCGCAGGAGGGCGACTTCGTTGTCCTTCGCCGCCACGGCTTCCTTCAGCTCCAGCTCGAGGCGCTGCTGGATCTCCCGGGCGTACTCCGCCTGGCGGATGGACTCTTGCCGGAGCATCTCCAGCTCGTTCTGGAGTCGTTCCCGGATCTCGCGCGCCTGCTCCACCTCGCGGTTCGCCTCCTCGCGGAGCCGGTCCAGCTCGACCTCCTTGGAGCTCACGTCCCGCTCCCGCTGCTCCATGAGGCGGCCTTGGGACTCGCGGGCGTGCTCCCGCTGGTGGATCGTCTCCTTTCTGAGCAGCTCCACCTCGCTCTCCCTCGTCTCCAGGGCCTCCCGCATCGCCTCCGCCTGCTTCTCGGAATGCTTGGCCTGGGCGTGCATCCGCCGGAGCTCCTTTTTCACCTCGTCCAGCCTCCGGCGGAGGACCTCGTTCTCCCTCGCCGAGCGCTCCTGGGCCTGCCCGGACTTCTTGATCTCCTCCTCCAGCTCGGCCTTGGCCTCCCGGAGGAGCTGGTTCTTCTGGGAGACGTCCAGCCATTGCTTCTCCAGATGCCACAGCTCCTTGCGGTCTCCCTCCGAGCCGCGCGCGTTCTGCTTCAGCTGCTTGCGCAGCTCCTCGCCCTTCTCGCTGGCCTGCTGGAACTGCTCCTTGATCTTCCGCAGCTCGTCCTCCTTCCGGGCCAGCTCCTCGTCGATCTGCTCGCGGCCGATCCGCAGGCCTGCCTGCTCCGCCGCGGAGTCCCGCTGCATCTTGAGATATTCGGACTTCAGCTCGCGGAGCCGGGACTGGATCGTCTCGGTCTCCATATTCTGAGACGCGAGGCGGGCGGAGGTCCGCTCCAGATCGGACCTCCGCTGCTCCAGCTCCGAACGGAGGCCCGCGACGGTGTCGTTGAGCTTTCCGGCCGCGTCCTGGTAGTCCTTCTCCTGCCTGCGGACCCGCTCCTCCATCCGCTTGTTCCGTTCGGCCAGCTCGGAGCAGGAGCCCTTCATCTCGAGCAGGAGCGCCAGCTCGGGGACGTCGCTGAGCTTGACCCATGCGTCGAGCTTGGGCGCCGGACAGACCATGGTGTCGCCCGATATGCCGGGCAATCGGAGCAACTCCGCGGGCTCGAAGGGCCCTTGGAGCCCGTCGTTCACCTTGGTCCAGTAGAGCATGACTCTCCCGTCAGGGGTTATAGCACGGTCATGTTTAGGATTTATTTTGCCGCGGGACCCGGCTCGATCCTGCCCCGGGCCATCCGCGTCGGGAGCGTGAAGTAGAACCGGCTCCCCTTCCCGGGGGCCGACTCCACGGCCATCCGGCCTCCGTGCAGCTCGACGATGCTCTTGGCGATGCTCAGTCCCAGCCCCGTCCCCCCGGCCTGCTTCGTTCCGATGCGCTCGAACGGGCGGAAGAGGCGCTCCTGGTCCTTCGGGCTGATGCCGGGGCCGGTGTCTATCACCCCCATCTCGACGCCTTCGCGTCCGTCGAAGCGCTCGGGCTTGGCGTAGACGGTCACCCGGCCTTCCTTCGGCGTGAACTTGATGGCGTTGCCGATCAGGTTGTTGAGGACCTGCTGCAGGCGTTCGGGGTCGACCTCGGCCCGCATCTCGCCCGGCGGCAGCTCGAAGGAGAGCTGGATATCCGCTTCCCGGGCGCGGGGCCTGCAGAAGATCACGGTGTCCCGGACGATAGGCGCGAGATCCGCCCACTGGGGCGAGAGGTCCATCATGCCCCGCTCGATGCGGGCCGCCTCCAAGAGCTGCGTGATGAATCGCGTCAGCCGCCGGGCGCTCTCCTCGATACTCCTTATCTGTTCGCGGCCGGTCGCGTCCAGAGCGGCGTTCTGAGCCACCAAGCGGGCGTAGCTTTCGATGGCGCTCAGCGGGGTCTTGAGCTCGTGGGTCACCGAGCTGACGAAATCCTTCTTCATGCGGTCGAGCTCCCCCAGCCTCTGGGCCATCACGTTGAACCGCATGGTCAGGTCGCCCAGCTCGTCGTGGTCGGCCACGGGGATGGGCCGGTGCTCCTTGCCCGCCGCCACCCGGTCGATCTCACGGCTCAGCGCCGCGATCGGGCCGGTCAGGTGGCCTCCCGCCCACAGCGAAAGAGGCAGCCCCAAGAGCGCGACGAGAAGGACCATGAGCCCGGCCGTCTTCAGGCTCTCCCCGAACAGGGCCCGGCTCCCGCGCATCAGCACCTCCCCGGAGAACGCGATCTCCACCGTGACGGATCTCAAGACCCCGTTCGGAGCCCGGACGCGCGCCGTCCTGCTTAGTATCACCCGCGGCCCGGGCGCGGGCGGCCTGCGGGCCCCCGGCGTCTTCACGGGCATCCAGCGCCCTTGCCGGCGGATGCGCACGGTCGCGATCTCCTCGCGGTCCTTCTGCAGGAAGTTCAGGTGGCTCATGATGAGCATGGGGTCGTCAACGAGCAGGGACTCCTCCGCTATCTGCGCGACGGAGTCGAGCAGCAGGTGGGGCTTCTGCATGGCTTGGCGCTCGAGCTCGGCCCACTCCATGCCCAATAGGCTGGCCGAGACCCCTAGGGCGACCGTGAGGATCCCGCAGACGAAGATCCAGCTGAAGCGCCCCCTAATGGTCATGGTCGCCTCCTACGGCGATGGACGCGACCATTTCCTCGCGTATGCTCGGTCATGGTCGCCTCCTACGGCGATGGACGCGACCATTTCCTCGCGTATGCTCGGTCATGGTCA
>JBDREN010000009.1:0-14193 GCA_043819795.1 Elusimicrobiota bacterium | reverse complement strand
GAGGGGGCGATGGAAACATCAGCGGACCTGGGCGCCCTGGCGCAGGCGCTTAAACGACAATGCGCGGCTCACGGTTGCAAGGTGAGTCAAATTGACCAGTACTCCGTGTGGATGCGCCATCGCCCTACTCGACCCAACTCGCAGTGAAAACAGGTGTCAACGGATGTATGCGGATGCAGCTGGATGCAAGCCACATTAGCCTTTAATAATAAAGATATTCCGATATTCGAGCGGACCTGCGTCGGAAAGCCGAAAACCCCCATTATTACCTTCGCAAGGTAGAGGTCAGGGGTTCGATCCCCCTCACGTCCACCAATTTTGAGTACGGTCGGCTTCGGCCAGGTAATTGAAGGGAGTTCGGTAGGAGTTGACTCAAGGCGCGCTCGTTCCTCCTGCCACCTATTGGCCCGTTCGCGCCGAAACTCCTTGGATATCTTCCCCTCCAGCCGGTCCTCATAATAGGCCGTCTGGATGTAGCTGCTATCCGCTGAATCGATCTCATCTTTCATCTCAGCACGACGGATAGACAGCGATGTGCCGAGGTCCTGCTCGTCAAAGATGCGTATTATGTAAAATAGCAGTCCTTGGGCGCGTGAGCGCCAGCATAGAACTTTTGTTGAGAAAATACGCGCCAGTGGAAACACCGAAGGACGCGCCGCGAGACCGCGAAGTCGTAGCCTTCGCGGTTTCAGTCGGCCTGGCGCCTTTCGTCATAGACTACAGGCTCTTTTGGGGTGGTTTGGAGGATGCCTGCTACCTCCCCCAATCCGCTTTCATCCAGTCCTTGGCCGCGGCCCTCGTGTGTGTGGCGTGCTGGAGGGCTATTCGGAGCGGCGGGCTCAGGAGCCTCAAAACAGGATTTTCCCTTCCGCTTCTGGCGTTCCTCGGCTGGTGCGGCCTTTCCATCGTTTGGGCGCATAACCGCTACGAGGGCTTGGAGACCTGGCTTCACTGGGCCGCGTGCGCCGCAGTCTGTTTCTATGCCGCGCGCACGCTGCGCGGCGTCCGCGATATCCGGTTCGTCTTGCGGGCCTTCCTATGGTCCGGCTTTGCTGTTTCGGTTTTGGGAATCCTGCAGTATTTGGACGCGCCGTGGGTGAATCGGATCCCTCAGAGTCTGCCGCCCGCGTCCACCTTTGGCCACCGGAATATCGCTGTCCATTTCGTGGCGCTGACGTTGCCCTTAGCGGCCTTCGCTTGGCTCACCAGCGACCACCGCAGGTCTTTCTGGATGTATTCGTTGGCTTTTTGGACCGCATGCCTCTATCTGTTTTGGACCAGTTCGCGTGCGGCGGTGCTGGTTGTCGGTGTCCAAGCCATCGTTGCGGGGGCTCTTCTTTGGGCCCGTCCCCGCCCCTTCCCCAAGGGCGCGCGACTGAGTCGAGCGAAGATCGTCGCAGGGATCGCTGGAGCGGTGCTCTTCGCGGCTCTTGTGGGGACTAGAGGATCGAACGTCAATCCTGAGAGAGACGGCACCGTCCGTCGGCTTTCCGCTACGTGGGCAGCCCTATCTGAAGGGCCTGCGCGGAGGCCCTTCCACGATTCGCCCCAAGAGCATATCGCGACTGGTTCCATTCGTCTCAGATTCGCCATCTGGAGAAACATCCTGGAGATGGCGCGGGATTCCCCTCTTCGCGGCGTTGGGCTCGGGAACGCCAAGGTCCATTATCCGGACTACAGCCGAAGAGGAGTCGTGAACTGGGGGTACGGCGAAAAGAAATTCCTCAGCCATGTTCATAACGACTATCTCCAAGTGCTGGCTGAAACGGGCGCTGTGGGTCTCGTGTTGCTCCTCTGGCTGGGCTGGAGCGTCTTTGCCTCTTTCTGGCGTATCTTCCGCAAGGAATCGGATCCATGGGCGCAGTCGTGCCTATTGGCGATCGGGGTGAGCACGGCGGGCCTGCTCGCCAACGCGATGGTCAGTTTCCCATTCAATCGTGCCGTGCCTCCGTTGGTCTTTGCGTCCTATCTGGGAATCTTAGGGGCGCTGTCCCCCCCCTTGCAGGGGTCTGTGTGGCTCCGGCTTTCGGGATGGAAGGCGGCCGTGGTTTCAGTAATGGTTTTCTGCCTGACTGCCGGTTTGCTCACCTGGCAGTCCCGGAGGATCCTTGCGGAATACTGCTTTTCCCGCATCGCCGGCTTCAGTGCGACACAGCAGTGGAGGATGGTCGCGGTGGCGGGGCTGGCGGCCTACCGGTACAACCCTTTTCGCAAGAAAGTGCTGTTTCCGGTTGGAAGCGCTCATCTGAGAATGGGGGATCCTGAAAAGGCCGTTCCGATGTATGAAGCCGTCTTGTCTGCCTATCCTCACCATCTCAACACCCTCCTGAACCTGGCGTTTGCGTGCATGCAGATGGGGCGCTACGAAGATGCGCTCAAATACTACAAGGAAGTCCTGCGAATCAAGCCGGAGAATGCCCGAGCCATCCACGGTGTCGGGGAGCTCCTGATGAGGGTGGGTCAACTTGAAAAGGCCGTGCCGCTGCTCCGCACAGCGGCCCGTCTTTCTCCCGACAGTGCGTTGTATCACCTGAGTTTAGGAGAGGCTGCCTTCCGGAATGGCGACCTACGGACGGCCAGGACCGCCTTCACAGAGGCCCTGAGGCTCAAGCCCGAATACGCGAAGGCAGTCGAATCTCTTGGCGTCAAGATTAAGCCCTGAACGGGCTTGACCCAAGGCAAGGCATCCCGTCGTCAGGCATCAGTTGTCTGTCTGCTGCAGCTGGTCCTCAAGCGCCTTATGGCTCTCTTCGGTCTGTTGGGCGGCCTTTCCCGTGTTCGACGAGTACGTGAGGTTCCGGCGGTGGGAGGAATCCGGCCGGCCGGGATATCAGCCCAGCGCCGTCCAGAAATCGTCGTCGGACAGCGGGACGCCGTAGACCTCCCGGGGCCGCAGCGGGCAATGAGGGCCGTCCTTCTTCGGGTAGTTCTTGACCGGGACCGGCCGGCCGTAGCGCCGGGTCCTCTCTTTGATGTCCTCCGGCAGCACCTCGAAGAGGCTGTCGGTGAAGACGATGCGGTCCGTCCGCCCGTCGTCGAACGCGGAGGCCGCGACGCGGCTGCAGTAATTGACGGTGTCCCCGACGAAGTGGCCTGAGAGCCGGGCGCTGGCGAGATGGCCTTGATGGAGCACGATCTTAAGCTCGAGGGACGGGAACGCCTCGTCGGTGACCGACGGATACCATCCCACGCATTCGTCCCTCAAAGACGCGAGGATCCGGTCGCCCGTCTCCTTGACCTTCCTCGAGGCGATCAGGAGGTCCGAGGCCTCGTCGGTGATGTGCCGGCTGCCGCGTCCGGGCCGGCCCAGCAGGAAGAAGCCGTCGCCCATGGTGTTGGCGATCCTCGAGAACGGGAGGTCCGTCTGCGCGAGCTGCTCGGCGGTCCTGAAGAGATCCTCCATATGCGTGCAATACGCGGAGGTGGCGCGGGAGAAGAGGGCGGGATCCCGCTCGATAGCCTTCGTCAATAGCCAGAAGAACTGGGTGGAATTCGTCGTGTCTCCATGCAGGATCCAGTGCTCGGCCAACTGCATCACGCTTGCCATGCGGACCTCCCACTTGCGCGCGGCGTGGCGTCGCCGCGGATACGCCGGACCGAAGGAGGCGCGGGCGCCTCGCGGATTGTCTTCCTCACCGCCCGGGACCGGCACGGACGGGCGGACCGGCGTCCGATGGCGGCATCCCCCCGAGACGGCGTCGCCTGCCTGCGCCCGGGCGCCGGGCAAGACTCGGATCACCGGCGGTGCCGTCGTCATCCCGTCTCCTCCTTGGGATTCCCGTGTATGGCGTCCCATCCGTCTACCGGGAACCTCCCGTGCCGCGGGCCGGCTCGCCGCCCTCGCCCCACCTCAAGGTGGCGCTGAGGCGGTGGGCCGAACCCAGATCCCCGAAAGGCACGAACGCGTAGTCCATCTGCAGGTCCTTGAGGGCCCATCCCAACCCGATGCTCAGTCCCGGGCCGGCGTCGTTGCGGGCGCTGTATCCCAGCCTCACGGGCATCATGCCCGCGACGACGGTCTCGGCCCCCGCGCTGAGGAGGACGTCCTCGCTCCGCTCCTTGGTGACGTCGACGGCCACCAGGCTCTTCTGTCCCCCCATCGTGAACGCGTACGCCGCCCCGGCCCGGGCGTTGAGCGGCAGGTTCTCCTCCTCGCTCTGGAACTTCACCTTGCGTCCGATGTTCTGCACGGCGAGCCCGAGGGTGAGGCGCTCTAGGCCCGGCGGCGAGTACAGCGCGCCGAAATCCAGCGCGAGACCATCGGCCTTCACTCCGGCGATCTCCTCGCTGACGTACTTGATCCCGGCGCCGAGCGCCAGGTCCTCGCGCACGGCCCGGCCGTAGCCCGCCCCGACCGCCAGGTCCCTCAGCCCCGTGCTCCCCAGGCCGGTCCCGTCCTTGTTGGAGATCGTGGTCCTGGGCACTTTCCCCGAGTCCACGTAGTTGAGGTTCAGGCCCCATCCCTGCCGCAACGCGACCCCCATGTACTCCTGGCTGACGCCTTCGAAGTGCTCGTTGTGCATGAAGGTGGCCTCGTGCCGTCCGATCCTCCCGAGGCCCGCCGGGTTGTAGAGCAGGGCGTTCGCGTCGGCCGCCAGAGCCGTGTAGGCTCCTCCCATCGCGACCGCCCGGGCGTTCGCGTCCAGGAAGAGGAAATTGAGGGGATCGGCCCCGGCCGAGCCGGCGCGCGCCGGCGCCGCCCTGAGCCCGCCCAGGGCGAGAATGCCGAGAAGGATGATCTTCCGGATTCTCATCTTACGATCAGAAGCTTCTTGACCACCGGCGACTCGCCGGAGCCCGATATCACGGCGAAGTAGAGCCCGGAAGCCACGTCCTCGCCGCCGTCATTTCTCACGTCCCACCGCAGCTTGTTGCCGGAGCTACCCGACCCGAAGCCCGCCACAAGCTGGCCCGTCAGCGTGTAGACCTTGATCTCCACGGAAGCCGGCAGATTGTCGAAGATGATCCCCGAGTCGGGGTCGCCCGGGCTGTAGGGCGCCCCGTCGTCCGGGTCGCCGCTGTTGGGCATGAAGGGCACGGGATAGGCCCGCACCGCGCTCAAAGAGGACGCCGCCGGGGCGAACAGCGCGAAGAAGCTGAAATGCCTCGTCATGCCGGTGACCGTCCTCTTCGAGAGGTCCACGCTGCAGGAGAGGTCCCTCTTCCAGGGTCCCGCGGGGCTTTCCGAGGAGAACATCCGGAGCTGCTCCGCGCGGACCGTCGTCCCGTCAACGATCCCGTCCCCGTCCTGGTCCGGGAAGCTCAGCGTGACCGCGGCGCTCTTCCCGTTGGACAGGCCGCGCTGGGCGTTGGACAAGGTGATCTCGGTCACGACGCTCACTGCCTCGACATCTTCGGGGGGCGCAGGGGCGTCCGTCGGGTTGTTGACCACCGACACGGTGACTGTGGAAGCGTTCAAGGCTCCGGCCGGGATGCTCAAGGTGGTCACCTGGCTCGTTCCCTCGTCGGCGGCCTTGACCTCGTTGGTGACGGCGTTGTTGACCTTCTGCTCCTTTCTGACCTTGCCTCCGCCCAGGCTCGTCTCGCTGATATCGAAATCCACCGGATCGACGATCACGGTGATGCTCGGCGGACATGCGTCGAGCTCTCCCTGGATGTCGCTCGCCACGGCCCTCAGGTCGTAGGCGCCGGGCGTCACGGCGTCCGCGTTCCAGTGCACGAAGAAGGGACCGGAAGGATCGGGGTTCGGATGGCTCACGTCGGCCGCGGTGATGTCCGACCAGGCCGTGTCGGCGGAAGGCTTGTATTGGAACAGGATCCGCCTCGTCTGAGCCTCGTCGCCCAGAAACAGCTCCGCGACGATGGTGACGCTGTTGCCCTTGAGGCGCTTCCCGCTCTTGGGCTCTTTGATGGCGGCCTGCACCCCGGTCAGGCTGTTGAGAGCCGGAGCCGAGGCCAGGACGCTCGTGTTCCCCTCCTCCACCCCGCAGCTGTTATAGGCGCGCAGCCCGAACCGATAGGCCGGGCTCGACACGAGCACATCGGTGGTATACGCGGTCTCGGTCGAGGACAGGACGGCCAGCGGGGTGTCGTAGTCGATGACGCCGGTGCCGGCATCGAAGTACAGCCGGTACTCGATGACGCCCTCCGACGGTGACGGCGCCCAGGAGAGCGCGACGCGGTTGCCTTCGAGCGGCGTCGCCTCCAGGTTCCCGGCCCCCAGGGGGACGGCGGCCTCGGTCTTGAGGAGGATCGTCGCGTCGTAGGCCGTGGCCACCCCGGCGGCGTTCACGTTGCGCGCCCTGTAATAATAGGTGGAGCAGCCCGACAGCCCGGAATCGGTGAACGCCGTGGCGAACCCGGTGAATACGCTCGTGAAGGAGGCGCCGTCCGGGGAGCGCTCCAGCTGGGCCGTCGTGGCGGCCGGATTGCCGTTGATCCCCCAGTCGATCTTCGCGCTCGTCACCCGGACGCTGGAGGCGGCGGTGCCGGCCGGCGGATTGGCGAGCGTGTAAACGACGGAGCTCGGCTCGGAGCGAGGGCCGGTGCCCAGGGTGTTGAATCCCTCGACGACGACGCTGGAAGGCGTGTTGGGGGAAAGGCCGTTCTGCGTGAAGCCGCCCACGGCCGAGGAGCCGAGCCAGGTCCCGGTGCTGCCGGCGAGGAAGATCCTGTAGCCGTCGGCGCTCGCCGTGGCGGACCAGGTCCACAGGACCGAGGTGGTGCTCAGGACCGCGCCCGCGGGGGGCCCGGGGCGGCCGGGCAGGGGCGGCAGGTCCGAGGTCGATAACGTGGCGGTGAAGCCGGTCGGTATCGAGGCGCCGTTGAGCGCGCGGACCCTGTAGCGGACGGCGCCCGCGGGCGCGGCCTCCGCGTCGAGGAAGCCCGTCAGGGTCGTAGCGGCGACCGCCGCGAAGCCGGCCCCCGCGTCCCGGTGGACCTCGTAGAGCGTCCCCTCCGGGTTCCCGTTGGCCGACCAGACGAGCGAGAGGCCGGCGGGCGACACGGCCGCGATGGCGAGGGCGGCCGGCCGCGCGGCCAGGGTGTGCGCCGAAGCGGTTCCCGACAAAGGCCCCGCCCCGGCCTCGTTGACCCCTTGGACGAGGATGGCGCGGCCCGCGTTGGCCGGGAGGCCGGTCCAGGTGAAGCCCGCGGAGCTCACCGAGGCGAGGGGCTCCGACGTGTCCGAGGCGGCGTAGACGCGGTAGGCGGCGGCGTGCGGCAGGGCCGCCCACGTCCAGGCGATCGAGGAGACGCCCAGGGCGTCGCCGGCGGGAGTCCGAGGCGCGCCGAGCGCGGGCGGCAAGGTGGTCGTCGAGACCGCGGAGCTGAAGGCGGTCGGTTTGGAATCGCCGTTCAAGGCCCGGACTTGGTAGGCGGAAGCGCTCTCCGGCGCGAGCCCGGCGTCGGCGAAGCGCGGCAGCGTCGTGGAGCCGATCGCGAGGAAGCCCGTCCCCGTATCCCTGTGGACCTCGTAGAGCGTCGGAGCGGGATTCGCTCCGGCGGACCAGCTGAGCGTGACCGAGGTGGACGAAACGGCGGTGATCCGGAGTCCGTCCGGCCGCGCCGCCTGGGTGTGGACCGTCGCCGGCCCGGACAGCGGCCCTCTTCCGGAGGCGTTGACCGCTTGCACGACGATGCCGTAGGCGGCGTTCACCGAGAGGCCCGCCCGCGCGAAGCTCGCCGAGCGGACCGAAGCGAGAAGCGTGGAGAGGCTCGAGGCCGAGTAGATGTCGTAGCCGGCCGCATGAGGCAGGGCCGCCCACGTCCAGGCGATCGCGGAGACGCCCAGGGCGACGCCGGAGGGAGTCTGCGGCCGGCCGGGCAGAGGCGGCAGGGTCATCGTCGAGACCGTCGCGCTGAAGGAGGTCGGGACCGAGTCGTGGTTGAAGGCGCGGACCTTGTGAGCCACGACGCCCGTGGGGGCGAGGCCGGGGACGGCGAAATCGGTCCGGGTCGTGGCGGCCGCCACGGCGAAGCCCGCCCCCGTATCCCTCCAGACCTCGTAAACGGTCCCTTCGGGGTTGCCGTCGGCCGACCAACCCAGCGCGATGGAGGTGGACGATACGGCGGTTATGACGAGGCCGGCGGGCCGCGCGGCGAGGGTATGGGCGGTGGACGGCTCCGACAACAGCCCTTCTCCTGTCTCGTTGAGCCCTTTGACGACGATCCCGTAGGCGGCGTTCACCGAGAGCCCGGTCAAGGTGTGGCTCGCGGCCGCGACGGATCCGAGCGGCGCGGACGGGCTCGACGCGCAATAGACTTCGTAGCGCTCCGCGTGCGGCAGAGCGCCCCAGGTCCAGGCGATGGATGAGACCCCGAGCGCGACGGCGACGGGAGTCCCCACGCGGTCCGGCAACGGCGGCAGGGTCGTGGCGGAGGCCTCGGCGCCGAACCCGGTCGGCACCTGGTCGCCGTTGAGCGCGCGGACCCTGAAGGCGTAGGCGGCCGCCGGGCGCAGGCCCGTTTGCGCGGCGGCGGCGGCGGTGCCCGAGAGCACCGTCACGAAACCCTCGCCGACGGACCGCTGCAGCTCGAAGACCGTGCCCGGGGGATTGCCGGCGGCCGACCAGGCGAGCGAGACCGCCGCGGACGATACGGCCGTGATCTCCAGGCCGTCCGGCCGCTCGGCCAATGTGTAGGCGGTCGAGGCTTTCGACAGAGGTCCCTCGCCGGTCGCGTTGATCCCCCGGACGACGACGCCGTACGGCGTGTTGGGGGCCAGCCCCCCCCACGCGAATCCCGTCGAGACCGTGGAGACCAGCGGCTCCGAAGTGTCCGACGCCCGGAACACGTCGTACCTCGAGACGCGCGGCAGCGGCGCCCAGGTCCAGCTGATCGAGGACTCCCCCAGAGCGGCGCCCACGGGGACCGCCGATCCGTCGGGCGGGAGCTGCAGGGTCGTGGTCGACGCCACGGCGCCGTACTCGGTCCATCTCGAATCGCCGTTCCGGGCGCGAAGCCTGAAGATGTAGGGGGTCCCGGGGCGCAGGCCCGTCTGCTCGGCGGCCGTGGCGGTGCCCGATAGGACGGTCACGAAACCCTCGCCGACGGACCGCTGCAGCTCGAACAGCGTCCCCGCGGGATTGGCGGTGGCCGGCCAGGCCAGCGAAATCGTCGCGGACGATGCGGCCGTGACCTCAAGGCTGTCCGGCCGCTCGGCCAGGGTGTGAGCGGTCGAAGGCCCGGACAGGGGGCCTCCGCCGATCTCGTTGAGCCCCTGCACGACGATGCCGTAGTCGGCGTTCACCGAGAGGCCCGTCCACACGAAGGCCGTCGAGTCCGTGGTGGCCAGCGCCTCCGAGGTGTCGGACGCCCGGAACACATTGTATCTGGAAGCGTGCGGCAGCCGCGACCACGTCCAGCTGATCGAAGAGACCCCCAGCGCCGTCCCGCCGGAGACCGCCGGCTCGCCGGGCGCGGGAGGCAGCGTCATCGTGGACGCCTCGGCGGTGAACGCCGTGGGGACGGAATCGCCGTTCCTCGCGCCGACCATGAATGCGTACTCCGTCAGGGGTCGCAGCCCCGTCTGCCGCACGGACGTGGCCGTGCCCCTCAGGACGGGCACGAAGCCCTCGCCGACGGATCGCCGCAGCTCGAAGACCGTCCCCTCGGGATTGGAGGCGCGCGACCAGCTCAGCGAGATCGTGTCCGACGATGCGGCCGTGATCTCCAGGCCGTCCGGCCGCTCGGCCAAGGTGTAGGCGGTCGTGAGCGCGCCGATGCGGCCGGCTCCCCATTCGTTGACGCCCCGGACCATGATGCCGAAGGCCGTGTTGGTCGAGAGCCCCGTCCGAGTGAAGCTGGCGCCCGTGACCGTGGCCAGCGGCGCGGAGGCGTCGATCGCGGAGAACACGTCGTAGCTCAGCGCCGAGCCGGCGGCCTGCCACGTCCATCGGATGGAGGAAGCGTCCAGAGCCGCGGCGGCCAGGTCCTCGAGAGCCTCGGGCAGAGCCGCGATCTTCCCGTCATCGGCGATCCAGACGATGACGTCGTGGGGATCGAGCTCGAAGGCCGGCCCGCCCCGGGCCCCGTCGAAACCGGAAACGATGACCTGCGCCGACTCCGACCATCCCGGCGCCGCGACGTTCGTCCCGATCCCCGGGTCCGCGAACGTCAGGTTGTCGAAGGCCCGCTGCTCCGACGTCGCCTCGTACAGGAAGTTCAGCGCCGTCGCCCCGGGCTGCAGAGAATCGAACGTGATGTTCCCGATATAGGACAGGGGGTGCATCGGCCCGCGCATCTGGATCCCGCCGGAGTCCAGCGAAAGGATCGCACCGCGCGCCAGGCGCAGGGAGGCCCCTTCGTCGACGATGAACGAATAGAAGCTCTCTCCGGGTGCTATGCTCGTGATCACCGACCCGTTGATGAGCGCGAACTCCCCGCTACCCTCGAGATGCACGCCCGTCCCCAACCGCAGCGTGCTGTCCACCTCGATGTCGCTCCCCTCCAGCCTCAGCGTCCCCCCGATCTCCAGCGAATGGGGTCCCGTCCGCCAAACCGCCCCGCCGCCCTGCAGCCTCATGTCGCCATGGATCACGGTGGGCCCGCCCAACAAGTTCGCGGCCCTGCCCCCCCCTCCCGTCAGGTCCCCGGACACCGTCAGCGGCGAGAGGAAGGTCACCGCCCGCTCATCGATCCATTGCCCACCGGCGCCGATCACCAGGTGATGGAAGGGGTCATGGGCCATGACGCTCAGGTCTTCGCCCAAAAGCGCCGTATCCATCGTCACCGTGCTCCGGCCCGCCTCGAAAACCCCGCCCGTCTGCGTCCAATCGCCGGCCAGCGTCACATGCGCGTCGTTGAACGACAGCCGGCCTCCCGCGAGGGTCAGGCTCTCGAGCACCGTCATCTCCGACACCGCCAGGCTCACCGTGCCCGTGAAATCCGGCTCCAGCGCGATGGCCGAGAGGCTGATCCCTTCCACGTCCCAGTCGCAATCGCCGCCGCCCGAGCCGTCGAAGACGACCTCGTCATCGTTCTGCAGAGTCCCCGCCGGGCTCCAGTTGCCGCCGTCGGACGCCCGGCCGGGAGTCTCCGCCGCCCACACCCGCCGCGTGCCTCCCACCCACGTGATCGAGTCATGGGGGTCGTTCTCGAAGGAGGGCCCTCCCCGGACGCCGTCGAACCCGATGACGATGATCTGGGCCCCGCCCTTCCATCTCGGCGCCGCGATGTTCGTCCCGATCCCGGGGTCCGCGAACGTCAGGTTGTCGAAAACGCGCTGTTCCGACCACGTCTCATACAGGAAGTTCAGCGCCGTCGCGCCCGGCTCCACCATATCGAACGTGATGTTCGCTATGTGGGAGAACCAGTACATGGGTCCGCGCACTTGGATCCCCCCGCTGTCCAGCGACAGGATCGAGCCGTGCAGCAGCCGCAGGTATCCCCCCTCCTCCACGATGAACGAATAGAACCTCTGGCCGGGGGCTAAGCTCGTGATCACCGCCCCGTTGGTGAGCACGAACTCCCCGCCCCCCGCTTCGATGTGCACTCCCGTCCCCAGCCGCAGGGTGCTGCTGACCTCGAGATCGTCCCCGCGCAGCCGCAGCGTCCCCTTGACCGTCAGCGGGTACCTCCCCGTCGCCCAATCCGCCCCTTCACCGTAGAGCCTCATGTCGCCCAGGATCACGGCGGGCCCCCCCGAGAACCTCCCGGCCCGGCTCGCTCTGTTCGTCAGGTTCCCCGTCACGATCAGCGGCGAAAGGAAGTTCACCTCGCTCTCGACGGCCCACCGCTCCCCCGCCCCGATCACCAGATGGTGGAAGGGGCTCGCGGCGGTGACATCCAGGGGCTCGCTCACGATCGACGTGTCCAGCGTCACCGTGCTCTGGCCCGCCATGAACGTCCCCGCCGTCTGCCTCCAGCCGCCGCCCACCGTCACATGCGCGCGGTTAAACGACAAGACCCCGCTTTCCAGGAGCAGGCCCCGCTCTATCGTGAGGTCCGGTATCGCGAGCGTCACGGCCGCCCCGTAGCCCGGCTTGATGGCGAGCGACGACAGGATCGACCGATCCAGGTCCCAACGGCAGGATTTTGTGGAATTGGTCGCGTCGAACCGGACGGCTTCCTGATCGGAGGGCACCATACCGCCCAGCCAGTTGGCGCCCTCGGAAGCGTTGCCGCTCCGCCCGCGCCCGCTCCACACCTTCTCGGAACCCTGGCCCGGTCCAGGGGTCTGGACCTGGAGACCGATCGAGCCGCGCATCAGCCCGCCGCCGCTCACGGCCGCTATGTACCGGAAATATTCCGACCCCGGCGTCAGGCCCGTCTCGGTGTAGGTGGTCGCGTGGGGGCCGAGGATCTCGGCGCCGGCGATCAAGGAGAAAGGGCCTTCCGGTGAGGAAGCCCCGAAAATCCTGAATCCGACCGCGGCGGGATCGTCGTACTCCCAGCCCCACCGGATCTCCGTCTTCTGTACCGAGACCGTGAAAAAATCCGGCGCCGGCGCCGCGGCACAGGGCAGCGCCGGCAGCGCCGCCGCGATCGCGGTCACCAGCAGCCGGTAGAAAGGTACGCCCTTGATCCCTGCTTTCGTTTCGATTCCGCGCACGATCGTCCGTGACCGATGCCGAGCCGTCGAAACGACTCAGCCCCCCAACCCGGTCCTGACGTCTGACTGTTACGCGGATTCGGTAGCCTGGCCGACGATCGTCCGAAGTTTTCGATGGTGCGGTAGAACCCGATCGTCCCTTGGCTTCGCGAGCTCCGGCTTGCGCCGGAGGGTGCCGTTCCCGCCCCCACTTTGTTATAGCCCCCGTTGGGCTTTTTGTCGATTCACAAGCGTGTTACCGCAAGTAACATGGATGTTACATTCGGATGCGGGAAAAGGATTGTTTTGTATCGATAATCCGCCAGGAGAGACGCCCGGACCCCGGCGGCGAGGATCGGATTTCGCCCGATTCCGGGATTACCACGCGTTTTACGTCGTTATGCTATGATGATAGGGCCAAGCGGGAGTCGGCGCGGGCCGCTTTTGATTAAGGGATAGGCGGGCGATGCCCGCAACGGACTCGATCCCGGGGCGCGCGGCCGGTCCAGCGGTGTACGCACCGGAGGTGAAAAGGAGATGCCCATGGCTTTCGACCCTATCGTCTTGATCCTCGCGGCCGTGTCGGCGGTCCTGGCCGTCGCGGCGTTGTCGCTCTTCGCGAAGGTCCGCGGCCAGAAGGCGGTGACGGAGCCCGCTCAAGGGCGCGCGGCCGCGCTCGAAGCCGAGCTCGCGGCCCTGCGCGCCAAGCCCGTGGAGCGGGAGTTCCGCATCGAGCGCTACGACGTGCTCTGGTTCCCGGTCGTCACGTCCTCGCCGGCGGAGAAGAAGGTCCTGGGCGTCAAATCGGGGCTGCCGCACTGCAAGAAGTGCGCGCTGCCCCTCAAGGCCGCCACTGGCAGCGAGGCGTGGTCCTGCTCGGCCTGCGGCGCCCAAAGCCCCGCGTCCGTCACGGACCTATATGTGTCGGACTCGATCGCTAAGCTCGCCCTGCAGTACTTCCAGCAGCGGCACTCCGACTACGTGGCCCCGGATTAAGCGCAGTTTGCGGAAAATCCCGAAGATCCCGTGACGGGACGTGAATGGCGGGTCGCCGTGCGCCGTGCCCGGCGAAGCGCAGTTTCCTGACTTCCGCAAGGCTTCCTGAATCCTCCGCCTCTCCGACGGAGAGGCATTGGAGATTGGGTGTCCCATCAACAACCGTTATGTCCCCTCTGCCCCGCTTCGCGGGGGGAGGAGGGGGGGATTACCTCTCCCGCTTGCGGGAGGCGGGATCACCTCTCCCGCTTGCGGGAGAGGTCGCGCTGAGCGCGGCGAAGCGCGGGTGAGGGTTGGTTGGGCAAGGCCTCTAGAATCGCCCCCAGCACGGAATCCGTTTCCAGCAGGGCGTCGTTGTCCCGGAAGCGGAGGACCTGCCACCCCTTCGACCGCGGAAAGGCGGTCCGTTTCTTATCGTACTGTCGGCGCTCTCGATGCTGGCCTCCGTCTAGCTCGACGACCAAACGGCTTTCGACGCAGCGGAAGTCCACGATGTAGGAGCCGATGGGGTGCTGGCGGCGGGATTCCCATCCGGCCAGCCTTCGCGATCGCCGGTGGCGCCAGATGCGGGCCTCGGCGTCTGTGGGGTCCCGGCGGAGACCGCGAGCGAAGTCTATCGGGTTCATGGGCGATACCTCGTTACCGTATACGAGTGAACACCCCCATGAGTTCCCCCCCTCACCCTGACCCTCTCCCCCTTCGGG
>JBDREN010000008.1:0-31616 GCA_043819795.1 Elusimicrobiota bacterium | reverse complement strand
ATCGAGACGCTTCAGGAGAAGCTGATCGAGGAGAGCCTCGTCGTCGCGCTCGTGTGTCTGCTGTTCCTGCTGCACGTGCGCTCGGCGCTGGTCGCGATCTTCACGCTGCCCGTCGCCATCCTCATGGCGTTCATCGTGATGCACCGGCAAGGGATCAACGCCAACATCATGTCGCTGGGGGGGATCGCCATCGCCGTCGGCGCCATGGTGGACGCGGCCATCATCATGATCGAGAACGCCCACAAGCACCTCGAGCACGACAGCGGGAAGAAGGCCCACTGGCAGATCATCGCGGACGCCGCCAAGGAGGTCGGGCCGACGCTCTTCTACGCGCTGCTCGTGATCACCGTCTCGTTCGCGCCGGTCTTCACGCTCGAGGCGCAGGAAGGCCGGCTGTTCAAACCGCTCGCGTACACCAAGACCTACTCGATGGCGGCGGCGGCGTTCCTGTCGATCACGCTCGTTCCGGTGCTGATGGGCTACTGGATTCGCGGCCGAATCCGTCCCGAGAGCAGGAACCCCGTGAGCTGGCTGCTCGTCCGGATCTACGACCCGGTACTGCACTTCGTGCTGCGGTGGCGCTGGCCCGTGCTCGTGGCGACGCTCGCGTTGCTCGTCGCGACCTGGGTGCCGTACTCGCGCATGGGGTCGGAGTTCATGCCGCCGCTCTGGGAGGGCGATCTGCTCTACATGCCGACGACGCTTCCGGGCGTGTCGGTGACGAAGGCACGCGAGATCCTGCAGCAGACCGATCGCATCATCCGATCGTTTCCCGAGGTGGAGCGCGTGTTCGGCAAGATCGGGCGCGCCGACACCGCCACCGACCCGGCACCGCTCAGCATGGTGGAAACCACCATCACGCTGAAGCCCGAAGAGGAGTGGCGCGCCGGCATGACGCCGGAGAAGCTCATCCAGCAGATGAACCAGGCCATCCAGTTCCCCGGCCTCACCAACGCCTGGACGATGCCGATCAAGACCCGCATCGACATGCTGTCCACCGGCATCAAGACTCCCGTGGGCATCAAGGTGTCCGGGCCCAGCCTAGCGACGCTCGAACAGATCGGGCGGGAGATCGAGGCCGTGATCAGGCAGGTGCCGGGCACCCTCTCCGTGTATGCGGAGCGGGTCACCGGCGGTAACTATCTGAACATCAAGATCCGCCGGCACGAGATCGCGCGGTACGGCCTCACGGTCGGCGACGTGCAGGACGTGATCCAGTCGGCGATCGGCGGAATGAACATCACGACGACCGTCGAGGGGCTCGAACGCTACCCGGTGAACCTGCGCTACAGCCGGGAGCTGCGCGACACCCTGCCGGCGCTTCGCGACATCCTGGTGCCGACACCGCTCGGGCAGCACATCCCGCTCGGCCAGCTCGCCGACGTCGAGACGGTCAAGGGGCCGCCCGGGATCAAGACCGAGAGCTCGCGGCCGAACGCCTGGATCTACGTGGACCTCGAGGGGATTGACGTCGGCACGTACGTGCAGATGGCACAGCGCGCCGTCGCCGAGCAGGTGCAGATTCCCGCCGGCTACGCGATCGGCTGGAGCGGCCAGTACGAGTACATGATGCGCGCCCAGCAGCGCCTGATGTACGTCGTGCCGGCGACGCTCGTGATCATCTTCGTCATCATCTACCTGAACACCAGATCGACGTTCAAGACGCTCATCGTGCTGCTGGCCGTGCCGTTCTCGCTGATCGGCGCGTTCTGGCTGATGTACCTGCTCGGCTACAACATGAGCATCGCGGTCTGGGTCGGCATCATCGCGCTGGCCGGCGTCAGCGCCGAGACGGGTGTCGTCATGCTGCTCTATCTCGACGTGGCCTACAACGAGGCCGTCGCGGGCGGCCGGATGAACACGCGCAGCGACCTGGTGGACGCGGTCTACCAGGGCGCGGTGGCGCGCGTGCGGCCGAAGATCATGACCACCAGCGTCATCCTGGCTGGCCTGCTCCCGATCATGTGGAGCCACGGCACCGGCGCGGACGTGATGAAGCGCATCGCCGCGCCGATGGTGGGCGGCATATTCACGTCCTTCGCCATGGAGCTGCTGGTCTATCCGGCGATCTACGTGGTCTGGAAATGGCGCGGGGAGATGCGGCAAGGAGAGGCATCCCCGGACGAGTTGAGACAGAGGATCGAGACGGAACATTCGCCGCATTGACAATGTCATGGGCTGTGATCGGTGCTGTCGCGGAAATGAGTCAAAAAGAGGAGGCGCTGAGCCATGGGAAGGCGAAGAAGACCGGGAGTTTAAGACAAAGCAGCAGAAAGCGCTCTATGTCTGCTCAATGGGAGAAAGGGACATGAAGAATCAGATGATGAGAAAGGTGGAGTGGCTGGGGATCGCGCTCCTTATGACGGCGATGCTGGGCGCTCCGGTCATCTCTCGCGCGGCCGGCGGACATGATCACGGCGCGCGCGGAAACGGTCATAAGACGATGGGCAAGCACGACGGTCACGACAAGCATGGCGAGAACGGCAAGCAGGGCAAGACCGTTGTGCTTACCGGAGAGATCATCGACATGGCCTGCTACATGGCGCACGAGGGCAAGGGCAAGAAGCACCGCAAGTGCGCCCGGCAGTGCGTGCTTAATGACGGCATCCCGGCCGGGATCCTCACCGATGACGGCAAGGTATTCCTGCTCATGGAGAGCCACGGCCAGAAGAAGCCCTACGAGCAAGCCAAGGAGTTGACCGGTGATCGGGCTGAGATCACCGGGAAGACGTACGTCCGCGGCGGCACTACGGCCGTGGTCGTGGTCGAGGTCAAGAAGGTCAAATAGGGACCGGGCTCGGCCTGCTGGCCGAGCGCACGGCGGAGCATGTGCCCCGGGCCTGGGAGGTGCTGGCGCGTCGCGAGGGCCGGATTCCTCGCGGCATGGGTGGCTGCAGTAGGCGTGCTGTTCTACACCGCGCAGCATGGAGGCGAGCTCGTCTATGCCTGCGGGATGGGCGTGGGCACGGGGGAAGAATGATGGGTCTCGCGCCTGACGGGACAGGCTTGACCTGGGTCAAGGCCGGCTGTGCGTGAAGAAGTTATCATATGATAAGAGGCGTCGCGCGCTGCGCCCGGGCCGGGACGCGTAACGAGGCTTCAGCCGGCGGCACTCACAGGCGGCGGGGAACTTGCCCGGACGAGGAGGACGATCATGGCGTGGGAGTATAGCGAGAAGACCAAACAGCTTTTCCTGGACGCGGTCCACGGAAAGCCCGGGACGCATCTGGGAGAGGTCAAGGACCCCGACGGCCTGGGGGAGCACGGGTCCATCGCCTGCGGCGACGCCCTGCGCTTCAGCTTCCGGGTCGAGCGCCATGCGACCGATCCGATGAAGGACGTCATCGTGGAGGCCAAGTACCTGACCTTCGGCTGCACCTCCGCCATAGCCGCTTCGGAGGCCTTGTGCGCGCTCATCGAGAAGGGCCGGTATACTCCCATCACGGCGCTCAAGATCAAGAACCAGGACATCGTCGACTTCCTGGAGGGTCTGCCGCGGCAGAAGATCCACTGCTCGGTCATGGGCGCGGAGGCCCTGGAGGCCGCCGTATTCGACTGGGCCCGCAAACGCGGCGTCGATCTGAAGGAGCTGGGCGTGGACATGCACCCGGAAGAGAAGGAGGAGGGTCGGATCGTCTGCGAGTGCTTCACTATGACCGAGCCCTACCTCCGGCGAAAGATCAAGGAGCTCAACCTGCGCACGATCCCGGACATCACCGACGCGGTCAAGGCCGGCGGGGGCTGCTCGTCCTGCCATCACGCGCCCGGCGGGCTGCAGGATCTTCTTGACGAGGCGTGGGGAAAGGCCGGCAAGGGCGCCGCTGAGCCGGCGGGGGCCGAAGAGCCCGTCTCCGCGTACCGGCTGGGAAAGAAGATCGAGAGCGCCGTCGAGGAGTACGTCCGGCCGCTCCTGCGCAGGGACGGCGGCGACCTCGAGATCATCGACATCAAGGGCGACCTGGTCTACTGCCGGCTGCAGGGCGCCTGCAAGGGCTGTCCGGCCTCGGGGCAGACCCTGAAGGCCATGGTCGAGAGGACCTTGAAGGACATGGTGGACGAGCGCGTCCGGGTCATCGAGGTCTGAGCCGGAGACCGTCCGGGCCCGGCGTCCCGCCTTCTCCGCCCGTCACGTGAGGCGCGCTACACTTCTCCGCTGGAAATCAGCTATTATTGCGTTGACGGACCTTTCTTGGCGATGACCGGGCCGCTGACGAAATCCGAACTCCGAGAGCTCAAACGGCGCAACCGCGAGGCCGTCGCTAATGTCGTCGAGGCGCACGCCGGGGACCTGCTGCGCGCCTCCTTCGGCATGGGGCTCAAGGAGGTCGACGCGGAGGAGCTGGTCTCGGAGACCTTCGCCACCTTCCTGGATGTGCTCGACCGCTTCGAGGGGAGGTCCTCGGTCCGCACGTTCCTTTTCGGGATCCTCTATCGGAAGGCCCTGGAGAGGGGCCGCAAGAGGTCGCGGGAGCTGGCCACCGACCCCATCGACCAGGTGTTCGAGAGCCGGTTCAACGTGTTCGGACGCTGGAGCAAGCCCCCGCAGGGCCCGGAAGAGGAGGTGCTATCGCAGGAGACCGCGCGCCTGATCGGGGAGTGCCTCGACGGGCTCACGCCCAGCCAGCGGGCCGCCTTTCACCTCAAAGAGGTGGAGCACGAGTCCAGCGCCTCGATCTGCAACATCCTGGGGGTGAGCGACACTAACTTGCGGGTGATCCTGTTCCGGTCGCGGATCAAGCTGCGCGAGTGCCTCGAGAAGAAGTGGCGGGAGCGTAACTGATGCTTTTCAACTGCCAGAAATATTCCACGGGCGCGAGCCGCGGCGAGTTCGAGGAGGCCTCCGGCTGGACGCGGTTCATCAACCGCGTCCACCTCGCGGTCTGCCGCCACTGCGCCCTGTTCACCCGCCAGATGAGGATGCTCGGAGACGCCGTCCGCAGGCTGGCCGGCGTGTCCGTGGACGAGGCCAAGCTCGCGCCCTTCAAGGAACGTCTGGTCGCCCGCCTGACCGAGGACGATCCCCGGCGCTGACGCCGGGGACCGCCCGGCCTCCTTATCGGAGCCCGCTCCCGGCCGTCTCCTCGGCCCACTCCCCGGCGGCGGCTCGCTTCACCCGCGAGATGGCCCCCTGGATGCGCTCCTCCCGGTTCTCGTAGCTGCCGGAGTCCATGCCCTGGGCATGGACGAAGGTGATGTCCGTGATGCCCACGAACCCGAAGACCGCGCGCAGATAGGGCTCCTGAAGGTCGAAGGCATGGGCCGGGGTTCCCTCCCCGTAGTCGCCGCCCCGGGAGGTGACCACGACCATCTTCTTGTCTTTGACCAATCCTTCGGGGCCCTGGGCGTTGTAGCGGAAGAGATAGCCCGGCTGCACGATCACGTCGATGTAGTGCTTGAGCACGTAGGGGATCCCGAAGTTCCACATGGGAGCGCTGACCAGATAGACGTCCGCGTCGAGGAACTTCTTGATGTGGCGCTCGACGTCCTCCCACGGCGACTTGGTCCCGCCGTTGAGCCGCCCGCCCGCCATGAGCACGTATTTGGCGTGCGCCTGCTTGGCGCCCACGGGAGGGAGCTCCTCTTTGAAGAGATCCAGCTCGTCGATGACCCCTTCCGGATTCTCCGCCTTGAAGCGATCCAGGAATGCCCGGGACACCCTCAGCGTCCGGGACTCCTCGCCGCGCGGCGTGGCGATGATGTGCAGCAGTCTGGGCATCGCGTCACCTCCTGATATTATTCCGTCTCGCTTGTCCCGGCTCCAAGTCTTGAGCGAGAGGACAAAGACGGAGCCTTTCCTGAAAGTATACTGCCGGAGGCTTATCGCGGGCTCAACGCCGGCTTACATCCGCATTAAGTCTTAGCGGGACGAGCTCAGCCCCGCCACTTGATGGAGCAGCCCATGGAGGGGAGCTGCTCGGCGGACACGGGCCGGCCGGCGGCGAGCGCTTCGACGGCGCTCTCCAGGTCCCGGCGCTTGACCCGGGTCTCGTCCTGCCAGTCGTCGTCGAATCGGCCGTGGTACGAGAGCCTGCGGGACGCGTCGAACAGGTATAGATCCGGCGTGCACTGCGCCCCGAAGCTCCTGGCGGTCCGCTGTTCCGCGTCCACGATATATGGGAAGGAGATGCCCCATTCCCGGATCTTTTCCCGCATTTTGCCGGGGGCGTCCTCGGGATAGTCCGGGTTGATGTTGGGGTTGATGGCCACGGCGGCCACACCCAGCCCGCGCGCCCGCTCTGCCAGGCGGATCAAACGCGGCCAGATCGCTATCGCGTACGGGCAGTGGTTGCAGGTGAAGGCGACCAGCAGGCCCTTCTCCCCATAGAGCTCCCGGCCCTTGTGGACCTTGCCCTCGACGTCCTCAAGCTCGAAGTCCGGCATCTCTCTTCCGAGCGGTATCTCGACCGAATGCACTAATGACATATTGCGCCTCCTTGGGCCGGGGACGGGGCCCCTATTAGAGAATGATAACGGCGCGGCCTGAACACGGTCTTACGGGCCGCTGAATCGGGGCCGAACTCATGCGGAGACGGGGATCACGCCAGCCGGTAGCCCGAGCCCACCACGTTCTCTATGCGGGAGGCGAAGGACTTCCCCAGCTTCTTCTTCAGGCGGAAGATGTGGACCTGCACGGTGCGCGGGTCGTTGTACTGCTCCGTCTCGTAGCCCCAGACCGTCTCCAGAAGGTGCCGCACCGAGACGACCTTGCCGGCCTTTCTGAGGAGAACCGTCAGCAGGTCGAACTCCTTTCGCGTGAGGGCCACTTCTTTGCGCCCGATCCGGACCTTCCTCTCGGCGACGTTAAGGGAGACCCCGTGGCGCTTGAGCGCCTCCCCGAGCTTCTCCGGAATCTTCGTCCGGCGCAGGACGGCCTCGACCTTCGCGCAAAGCAGGCCCGGGGTCAAAGGCTTCGCCAGGTAATCGTCGGCTCCGCCGCTCAACCCGGAGACCATGTCGGCCTCCCCCGTCTTCACCGATGAGATGAGGATGACGGGGATGTGGCTTGTGGCGGGGTCGTCCCGCATCGTCCTGCATATATGAGCGCCGTTGGCGTCGCCCAGGAGGACGTCCATCACCACGAGGTCCGGCTGGCTTTCGCGGACCTTGGCCATCGCCTCCTCTCCGGAGTAGCTGAGAACGACGGAATGCCCGGCTTTCCTCAGCCACAGGGCCGCCGAATCGGCGATGTCCGGATCGTCGTCGGCGACCAGGACCTTGTAGCGCATGCGTGCAGGATACAAAATGTTAAGGGCGATGTAAGCCGCGGTTTTCCGCGCGTTCAGGGCTAGGGTGGTACGCTGACGGCAGGGAGGCGAAGAAATGAAAAAGAACACGAGCGACGAGCCGAAGCCGAAGATATTGATCGTTGACGATGACTCGGACTTCCTGGAGGCCTATCGGGCCTATCTGAAGTTTCGTTTCGACGTGCATCTCGCCTTGGACGGCATGGAGGCCATCAACAAGCTAAAGGAGATCGTCCCGTCCGTCGTGCTTCTGGACCTGCGGATGCCGAGGGTTTCGGGCGTGGGCGTCCTGAAATACATGCAGATGTGGCCGGCCATGCGCGCGATACCGGTGATCGTGATCACCGGCCAGCGGCTCGACCGCAAGCTCCGGGACCTGCTGGATTCTCTGGCGAACACCTACGAATGCTTCGAGAAGACCATAGCTCCCTGGAGGGTGGCCGAGGAGGCCTGCCTCCTGGCGGAGTTGGGGCCGCTATACAGGGTCACTCCCGAGTTGACCGGGGAGGTCAGCGACGGTCGCGCGTAGCGCCGACCGGTCGCTTGCACCGCTGAGTTATGAAGGGGTTGCCCGCCGAAGGCGGGCGGAGCCTTTTGATGAGTAATGAGGTCCAAGCGCGCCAAGCGCGCAGCGCTTGGCGCGCTGACTGATTGATTTGCTAATAATATTAGTAACAATGTAACCTATAGAGACGGACAGGCACCCATTTGCGGAGGCGGAGCAGGCGCTCTCTCCCAGGGGAACGCAACGCATGAGCGGCCGGACCCGGATCGAGAAGGATTCCTTGGGGACCAGGAAGGTCCCTCGCGAGGCCTACTACGGCGTCCAGACCCTCAGGGCCAAAGAGAACTTCCCGGTCTCGGGCTTGAGGGCGCACCCGGCGCTGATCCGAGCCTACGCGGCGGTCAAGGTGGCGTGCGCCACGGCGAACCGGGAGCTTGGAGCGCTCAAGGCCTCGATCTCCCGGCCCGTGATCAAGGCGTGCGAGGAGGTCCTGGCCGGCCGGCTTGACGGCCAGTTCGTGGTGGACGTCTACCAGGCGGGGGCGGGCACGTCGCTCAACATGAACGTCAACGAGGTCGTCGCGAACCGCGCCCTGGAGCTCTCCGGCCGGCCGAAGGGGGACTATTCCGCCATCCACCCCAACGATCACGTCAACATGTCGCAGAGCACCAACGATTCCTTCCCGACCGCGACGTACGTGGCCCTGCTCGGGCAGGTCCGAGAGCTGCTTCCCGTCCTGCGTTCCCTGGAGAAGGCTTTCGCCGCCAAGGGACGGGAGTTTCGGGCCGTCGTGAAGTCGGCCCGGACGCATCTTCAGGACGCGGTCCCCATCTCCCTGGGCCAGGAGTTCGCGGCGTACGCGGCGGCGCTCCGGGCCTGCCGCCTGGAGCTCGAGCGCCGCTCCCGGCTCCTGCGGGAGGTCCCGCTCGGCGGGACGGCGGCCGGCACGGGCGCGAACACCCCGCCCGGGTTCCGCCGCAGGGCGGTCCGGCATTTGGCGAGGCTCACCGGGCTGCCCCTCAAGCCCGCGCCCGACATGCGCCTGGGCCTGCAGAGCCACCAGCCGCTGGCGGCCGTCTCGAGCGCCCTCAAGGAGCTTTGCCTCGAGCTGATCCGCGTGGCCAACGACCTGCGCCTGCTTTCTTCGGGCCCGAACACCGGCCTGGCGGAGATTCGCCTTCCGGCCGCTCAGCCGGGCTCCTCCATCATGCCCGGGAAGGTGAATCCCTCGATCCTGGAGTGCCTCAACATGGTGGCGTTCCAGATCGTCGCCCGGGACTTGGCGGTGGCTTTGTGCGCGCAGGCGGGGCAGATGGACCTGAACGTCATGATGCCGCTCTCGGCCCACAACCTGCTGGATTCCGCCCAGCTCCTTATCAACTTCCTCCCCGAGGTGGAGAGGCGCTGCGTCCGCGAAATCCGCGCGGACGCAGCCCGATGCCGGGATTACCGGGAGAGGAGCCTTTCGGTGGCCGCCCTTCTCAATCCGCTTATCGGCTACGCGCGGGCCGGGGAGCTGTTCCGGGAGGCCCAACGGCGGGGCGTCGCCGTGACCCGGCTCGTGGAGGAGCGCGGCCTGCTGACGCGCAAGGAGTTGGACCGGCTGCTGGACCCTCATGTCTGGGAGAGGCGCGCCGGAGCGAGACGGACGAAACGGAGGCGATAGGGGTGGTTTACCAGGCCGGCAGCGACGCCGTCGTCTACACCCGACCGAGGAGGGATTCGTCCTCGTTTTCCCCGCGCGTCAGATCGGCGCTGGAGCGCATCGCGCGGCAGGTCAACAGCGGGGACTCGATAGACGGGGTGCTCGACTGCGTGTGGTCCGCGACGGACGGGATCATTCCCCGCGACCGGATCGGGCTGAGCTTCATCGAGCGGGACGGGCTGCGCGTCACGGCCCGGTGTTTCAAGGCCGCGTACGGCGACGTGCGGCTGGGGGAGAGCTATTCGGCGTCTCTCGCGGGATCGTCTTTGAAGGCTTTGATGGACTCCGGGGGCGTGCGCATCATCCCGGACCTGGCATACTATCTCGCGCTCCATCCGGAATCCCATTCGACGCGGCTCATCCTCGCGGAGGGCGTCAAGGCGAACATCACGCTTCCGCTCTCGGTGGGCGAGCGCCGGGTGGGTTTCATGTTCTTCTCCTGCCGCCAGCCGCTCGTCTATGAAGAGGAGCACGCCCAGATCCTCCTCGAAGTGGTCGACCGCATCGCGCAGGCGGTGGAGAAGGCATGGATCATCGCCCGTTTGGAGGAGGCCAAGGGCAACTATCTGGAGATGCTCGGCTTCGTCGCCCACGAGCTCAAGAGCCCGCTGGCGGGACTCATGGCCAGGGGCACCACCTATCTCGACGGCTACAAGGGGGAGGTCCAGAAGGAGGCGGCCGAGGTCGTCCGGGCGATGAACAAGACCGCCGGCTATCTCTCCGACATGGTGAGCAACTATATCGACCTCTCCCGGCTCGAGTCCGGGGAGATGCGCTACGAGCCCGAGGATGGGGTCCGCTTCCTGCGGGACGTTTTCCAGTGGGCCCAGGACACGACGGCCGCGCACGCGTCCCAGCGCGGCGCCCGGCTGAAGGTCGACGCCCCGGCGGGGGATATCCTGCTCCACGGCGATCCGGTGCTCTTGAGGACGCTCATGGTCAACCTGCTGGACAACGCCGTCAAGTACGGCGTGGACGCGCAGGAGGTCCGGGTGTCCGTGTCCGTCTCCGGCGGCCGGCTTACGGTCACGGTGCGCAACGAGGGAGTGGGTTTCACCGAGGAGCAGTCCCGGATGCTCTTCAAGAGGTTCTCGCGGCTTCGCCAGAAGGGATTGGAGGACCGAAAGGGGAGCGGCCTGGGACTGTACCTGGCCTGGTGGGTCGCCCAGAAGCACGGGGGCCGCTTGAGCGCGTCCTCCGAGCCTGGCCGATGGGCCGAGTTCGCTTTCAGCCTGCCCGGGGCGAGGCCGACGGCCGAGGCCGCCGCGGAGAGGAGCGGGCGCGCAGTCAAGGAGACATCATGAGCCAGTTGAACGCCAAAGTGATAGGCAGGATGGAGTTGGCGCCGGGCTATTTCGTGCTGCGGGTGGCTCCGGAAGGCTGGGACCTGCCCGACTTCAAGCCGGGCCAGTATTCCGTTCTCGGGCTTCCGGGGTCCGCGCCCCGCACGCCTCTCGCGGACCAGGAGGCCGAGCCGCCGGCTCCCGACAAGATGATCCTGCGGCCCTACTCGATCGCGTCGTCCTCGACGGCCAAGGACCACGCGGAGTTCTACATCACGTTGGTGCGATCCGGGACCCTGACTCCCCGGCTTTTCAACCTCAAGATCGGAGACCCGGTATGGCTGGGAAAGAAGTTCACGGGTCTGATGACCTTGGAGGCGGTCCCCAAAGACGCCAACGTCCTTCTCATATCCACCGGCACGGGCCTGGCCCCGTACATGTCGATGCTCCGCACGCTGGCCACCTCCGAGGGCTTCGACCGGAACTACGCGGTCATCCACGGCGCCCTGCATTCCTGGGACCTGGGCTATCGCTCCGAGCTGGAGACCCTTGACAGGCTTTCCCCGCATTTCACATATATCCCCGTAGTCAGTGAGCCCGCGCAGGAGCACGCCCCTTGGGGCGGGCAGACCGGGTTCGTCGAGGACGTGTGGAAGGCCGATCTGGTCGGGAAGGCCTGGGGCGGCCATCCGAAGAAGGACGACACCCACGTGTTCCTGTGCGGCAATCCGCTCATGATCGAATCGGCGATCCGTTTTTTGGGCGCGGAGGGCTTCACTGAGCATACCAAGAGGACGCCCGGACAGATCCATATGGAGAAGTTCTGGTGAGGGGCCGGGCATCATGACGACCGAGCAGACCGATCCTTTCGCCGAGAAGCTTTCCCACCTGAAGCAGACCGAGCCGGTCTGCGCCGAGGAGACCACTCCCTACGGCGAGGTGCTCAGGATCCTCCGGGAGAGGAAGAGCGGGTTCATCGTCATCTGCCGCGACCGGACGGTGAAGGGCCTTTTCTCGGCGCGGGATTTCGTGGCCAAATGCGTCCTGGAGGGGACCGACCCGGGGACGCCGATCTCGGAGCTCATGACTCGCGATCCCGCGACGGTCCGGTCCGACGCCACGGTCGGGGAGGCGGCGGCCCTCATGCGGGAGAAGGGCGTATCGTGCCTCCCCATAGTCGACGAGGAGGGCCGCCTGACGGGCCTGCTGAGCGTGGGGACGCTCTTGCGCTATCTCGCCTACATGTTCGCGGCGGAGGTGGTCAACCTGCCTCCCAGGCCGAAGCAGATCGGCGGCGAGGCGGAGGGAGCATGAGCGAGCCCCGCGCGGCCTCCGCGATCGAGGCCGTCACCATCCGCTTCGCCGGCGACTCCGGCGACGGGGTCCAGCTCACCGGCGGGCAGTTCACCGCCTCCACGGCCCTCGCCGGCAACTACCTGAGCACATTCCCGGACTTTCCCGCCGAGATCCGCGCTCCGGCCGGCACCTTGCCGGGGGTCAGCGGCTTCCAGATCCAGTTCTCCTCGAGCGATATCCTGACCCCCGGCGATCAGCCGCGGGTCCTGGTCGCCTTCAACCCGGCCGCGCTCAAGGCCAACCTGAAGGACCTGGAGCGGGGCGGTACGGTCCTGGTCAATACGGATACCTTCACCCCCCAGAACCTCAAGAAGGCGGGCTTCGCAGCGGATCCCCTGGAGGACGACACCCTTTCCTCCTACGAGGTCGTCAAGGTCCCGATGAACGCCTTGACGGGCAAGGCGCTCGAGGGCATGAAGCTGAGCCCGGCGCAGGTCGGCCGCTGCAAGAACTTCTTCGCTCTCGGGCTGATGTACTGGCTTTACGAGCGCACGCTGGACCCGACCCGGGCCTGGATCAAGGGCAAGTTCGGGAAGGTCCCCCTGATGGCGGAGGCCAACACCCGGGCCCTCGACGCCGGGCACGCCTTCGCCGAGACCGCCGAGCTTTTCGGCAAGCGCTACCGGGTGGGGAAGGCGCCCCTGGCGCCCGGCCGCTACCGCAACCTGACCGGCAACGAGGCCACGGTCCTGGGCCTGGTGACGGCGAGCAGGCTCTCCGAGCACCAGCTCTTCTACGCGTCGTATCCCATCACCCCGGCCTCGGACCTGCTGCATCGGTTCGCGCGCCTGAAGTCCTTCGGCGTGAAGAACTTCCAGACCGAGGACGAGATCGCCGGCATCGGCGCCGCGGTGGGCGCCTCGTTCGGGGGGCTTCTGGCGGTCACGGGTACGAGCGGCCCCGGCGTGGCCCTCAAATCGGAGATGATCGGCCTGGCCGTCATGGCCGAGCTGCCGGTCGTCATCATCGACGTCCAGCGCAGCGGCCCCTCCACCGGGATGCCGACCAAGACCGAGCAGGCCGATCTCCTGCAGGCCCTGTTCGGCCGGAGCGGGGAGTCGCCCGCGGCCGTGGTCGCCCCCGCCACGCCGTCCGACTGCTTCGCGATGGTCATCGAGGCCTGCCGCCTGGCCATGAAATACCGGCATCCCGTGTTCTTCCTTTCCGACGGATACCTCGGCAACGGCTCGGAGCCTTGGAGAATCCCGGACCTCTCCGATCTGCCCAAGTTCGAGGTCTCCCACTATCCGGGCGCCGCCCCGGACGCGTTCGGCCCGTACCGGCGCGACGAGGATACGCTCGCCCGCCCCTGGGTCCTTCCCGGCACGGCGGGCTACGAGCATCGAATCGGCGGGCTCGAGAAGCAGGACGTCACGGGCGACGTGAGCTACGACCCGGACAACCACGAGCGCATGGTGGGCATCCGAGCGGAGAAGGTGCGCCGCATGTCCGCGGAGATCCCTCCGACGAGCGTCCTCGGCGGGAAGGAGGGCCGCGTGCTGGTCGTGGGCTGGGGCTCGACCTACGGCGCCATCACGACCGCGGTCAGGAGCCTGCGGGCCGAGGGCGCTCCGGTGTCGGCCGCGCATCTGCGCTACCTGAACCCCCTTCCGCCGGACCTCGGGGAGATCATGGCGCGTTTCGAGAAGGTCCTGGTGCCCGAGATGAACCTGGGCCAGCTGGCCATGCTGCTCCGCGCCAAGTATCTCGTGCCCGTGGTCGGCTTCAGCAAGGTGAAGGGCCAGCCGTTCAAGACCTCCGAGATCCGGAACAGGGTCGCGGAGCTCCTTGAGGGGCGGGGAGGGGCCGATGCCTGACCGGACCTTCCCCGCTCCGGATTCGAACCGGCCGCTGACGCGCAACGACTTCGTGTCGGGCCAGCTGGTCCGCTGGTGCCCGGGCTGCGGCGATTTCGCCATCCTGGCCCAGGTCCAGAAGGTCCTGGCCCGGATCGGGACGCCGCGGGAGAAGCAAATCTTCATCTCCGGCATCGGGTGCTCGAGCCGCTTCCCGTACTACATGAATACCTACGGGTTCCACTCGATCCACGGACGCGCCCCGGCCATTGCCACGGGCCTCAAGTGCGCCCGCCCCGACCTCTCGGTGTGGGTCGTGACCGGAGACGGCGACGGCCTGTCCATCGGCGCCAACCACCTCATCCACGCCATGCGCCGGAACGTGGACATCAATATCCTGCTTTTCAATAACCGGATCTACGGGCTCACCAAGGGGCAGTTCTCGCCCACATCGGAGCGGGGCAAGGTGACCAAGTCCTCGCCCTACGGCTCGATCGGGCGTCCGATGCATCCGCTGAGGATCGCGCTGGCCGCGGAGGCGACCTTCGTCGCCCGCGCCGTCGACACCGACGTCCTGCACCTGAGCTACGTGCTGGAGCGGGCGGCGCTCCACAAGGGCACGTCGTTCGTGGAAATCTACCAGAACTGCATAGTGTTCAACAACGGCGCCTTCTCCGAGGTCGAGGACCGGGCCACGCGCGACGATTTCACGGTGAAGCTGGAGCACGGCAAGCCCTTGGTGTTCGGCAAGGACAAGGAACGCGGCATCCGGCTCAACGGCATGAGGCCCGAGGTCGTCAAGTTCACGCCGGGAGATCCCCCGCCGGACATCCTCACCCACAACGAGCGTACCGGCCCGGAATACGCGTACCTGCTGACCCGGCTGGAGCCGCCGGAGTTCCCGACCCCCATGGGGGTGCTGCGGGCCGTGCCGGACACGACGTACGACGGCTTGATGGAGGAGCGCGTCCGGTCCCAGATGAAGGACGGCGCCGGCGACCTCCAGGAGCTGCTCACGGGTCCCGACAGCTGGGAGGTGCGATGAAGCTCATATGCCCCGACTGCGGCCATAAGAACATCCCGGGCGAGGACGCCTGCGAGTCGTGCAGCGCTCCGCTCGCGCCGCTGACCATGCCGCGGCCCAAGGACGTCCTATGCGAGAAGATCCTCAGCGGGACGATAGCGGATATCCCGCCCCGGAAGGCGCTCGCGGTCGGGCCGGACGCCTCCCTCGCCGAGGCGGTGCGGCTCATGCGCGAGAACCGGGCCTGCTGCGTGATGGTGACGCAGAAGGGCGAGGTGCGGGGTATGCTGGGAGAGCGCGACCTGCTTTTCGCTCCGCCCGGCGCGCGCCTGGGCGGGGACACGCCGGTGAGCGAGCTCATGCACGCCTTTCCGGTATGCTTGGACGCGGACGATCCCGTGGCCTTCGCCTTCCACCACATGGCGGTGGGCCGCTACCACGTGCTGCCGGTCCGCCTGCCGGACGGGACGGTCGGAGCCGTGAGGGTCGAGGATCTGATGCGCTACCTGGCGCCGCGTGAGGCGGACGCGTAACGGGGCCCGGCGGCCCGACACTCATAGCGGAGGAACGACGGAACATCCTGAGGAACGAGGAGAGAACATGATCAACGACAAGATGACGGCGGCCCTGAACGACCAGATCACCAAGGAATTCTATTCGGCCTACCTGTACATGTCGATGGCCTCCTATCTCGAGGCGCAGGACCTTCCGGGGTTCGCGAAATGGATGCGGACCCAGGCCCAGGAGGAGCTGAGCCACGCGACGATCATCTTCAACTACGTGTGCGAGCAGGGTTCGCGGGCCATCCTGGGCGCGATCGAGGCCCCGACCTCGGACTTCAAGTCCCTGACCGACGTGTTCGAACATACGCTCGAGCATGAGAAGAAGGTGACGGCCTCCATCCATAGCTTGGTGGACCTCGCCATCTCGGAGCGCGACCATGCGACCAAGCAGTTCCTGGAGTGGTTCGTGAAAGAGCAGGTGGAGGAAGAGGCCACGGCCGGCACCTGGCTCGGCCAGATCAAGCGCGTGGGGGACGGCAACGCCCTCTTCATGATGGACAAGGAGGCCGGCGCCCGGATATTCACCGTGCCGGCTCCGCTCGTGGGCAAGCTGTAAACGAGCGCTAATCGTCCCGGCGCGGCTTTGACCCCGCTCGGGACCGGCGCGCGGGGAGAGAGGCATCCTTGACCCCGGTGGGCCGGGAGGGGGCGGCCGGCTATCGTGAGATTCTCGATCATCGTCCCGGTCTGGAACGAAGCCCGGCACATCGCCCCTTCGCTCGAGCGTCTGCGCGCGGCCTCGCCTCCGGAGAGGGTGGAGATCGTCGTCGTGGACGGCGGCAGCCGCGACGGCACCGCCCAAGCCGCGCGTCCGCGGGCTGACCGCCTGGTGTCGCTAGGCGCTCCCAACCGCGGGGCCCAGCTCCACGCGGGCGCCGAGGCGTCCTCCGGGGACCTGTTGTTCTTCCTGCATTCCGACACCCGGCCGCCGTCCGACTGGTGCGAGATCCTGGAGCGGTTCTGGTCGCCAGAGCGGTCCTCCTCGGCGGCCGCCACGGTCTTCAGCGTGGACTACGGCCCGGGGTGGAGCTACCGCCTGGTGGCTTGGGGACAGAACACCCGAGTGCGGGTGCGGCGGATCGCCTACGGCGACGCGGGCTTTTGTGTGCCGAGGGAGCTCTACGTGCGTTCGGGAGGCTTCCCGCCGGCGCCGCTCATGGAGGACGTGCTCTTCTCACGGCGCCTGCGCGGCCTGGGCCGCATCGTTCTCCTGCCCGAGCGCATCGCCCCGTCCGCGCGCCGGCTGCGAGCGAACGGCCCCGTGGTCAATTCCCTGCGGAACTCTTGGATCCGCGCGCGCTTCGCGCTGGGCGCCACTCCGGAAAGACTGTGGAGGGACTACTACGGAGCGGGTCCGGAGGGTTCGCGCGTCGCGGAGGGGGCGAGGGGCGGGCGCTCCCTGCTCGTGTTCCTGAAGGCGCCCGTGCCCGGGAAGGTGAAGACCCGTCTCTCCCGGGAAATCGGGGCGGCGAGGGCCGCCGAGGCCTACGCGGCGATGGCGCGGGCGGTCCGCGAGGAAGTGGAATGCCTGTCCGGCATGGATATCGTCTGGTCCTACGCCCCCGAGCCGGGCTTCGAGGACCTCGCCTGGCTGGGACTTCCCGGCGCCCCGTTCCGGCGCCAGCCCGAGGGAGACTTGGGGCGCCGTCTGGAGGCGGCCTTCGAACGGGCTTTCGCCGAGTCCGGCGGTCCGGTCTGCGCGATCGGCACGGACTCCCCGGGCCTTCCCGCCGCGACCATCACGGCGGCCTTCGACGCGTTGGAGAGCCACGACCTGGTCGTCGGTCCCGCCGAAGACGGGGGATATTATCTGATAGGCATGTCCCGGCATCTGCCGGGCCTCTTTTGCGACATCCCGTGGTCGGGCCCGCTCGTATTCGAGAAGACCCTGGAGCGGGCGCGCGAAGAGGCGCTGCGCGTCAAGCTGCTGCCCGCTTATTTCGACGTGGACACGGCGCGCGATCTGGAGCGCTGGCGGGAGCGGAGTAATGATCCGGAGCCGCGGGGCACTTACCCCAAGAGAGACGGCCGGAGGGGAATATGATGGAGCTCACCCAAGATCTGATACTGCACGGCCCCGACTGGCACGCGTTCCAGCGGGGAGACGTCCATCTCTGGCTCGACCCCGACCGGCCGCACTGGGCCGCCACCGACGAGCGCGGAGCCTGGATCCTGGGCCGCGCGGACGGGAGGACCCCTTTCGGGCGTCTGGCCGACGAGTACCGCACCCGCTACGGCTTGGCGCCGGCGAAAGCCTGGCTCGAGCTGCACGAGTTCCTTCGCGACGCTCTCCGCCACGACCTGCTCAGGGCCTCGCCCTTCCCAAAGCAGACGTATCCCGGCCGGGACCGCTACCTCACGCCCGAGTCCCTGCGGGAGCTCTGGCTTCACCTGCTTCAGACCTGCAACCTGTCTTGCCGGCATTGTCTCGTTTCCTCGGGGCCAAAGGGCGCCAAGGGCGCGGATACGGGGTTCTATAGAGATGTCATGGGCCAAGCCGTGGAGCTGGGGACGCACCGATTCTATTTCACCGGCGGCGAGCCGCTCATCCGCCCGGATTTCCCGGAGCTGGCGAAGTCCGCGACCGGGGCCAAGGACGCCGAGCTGATCGTCCTCACCAACGCCACGCTGCTCACCGGCGAGCGTCTGGCCGCGCTGGACTCTTTGGACCGGGGCAAGGTCCGGTTTCAGGTCAGCTTGGACGGGGCCACGCCGGAGGTCAACGACGCGATCCGGGGCGGAGGCGGCTTCGAGTCCGCCTGCAAGGGCCTGAAGGCTCTGGTGGAGAGGGGGTTCGAGACCTCTCTGACTACAGTGGTCGCACAGTCCAATATGCGGGACCTCGAGGCCATGCCCGAGCTGGTCCGGGACCTGGGCGCGGGGTCGCTGCACCTGATGTGGCTGCACAAGCGGGGCCGGGCCGCGGAGGCGGATTTCCCGACCGGGCTCGAGCTCGTCGACCTGTACCGGACCGTGCGCGACCGGGCGGCCGGGCTGGGGGTGCGCCTGGACAACGAGGAGGCGTTCCGGCAGCGCCTGCGCGGCCAGCCGGGGGTGAAGTACGACCTCTCCAACGCCTGCTGGGAGAGCCTGTGCCTCTACCACGACGGAACGGTCTACCCCACGGCCGCGACCGCGGGACAGGACGCGCTGTGTTTGGGCTCCGCGAAGGAGAGCAAGCTCAGGAGCCTGTGGCTCGACAGCCCCGTGGCGCGCGACTGGCGCTCGCGCTCGCTCGCGCGCATGGCTTCGAGCGCGGATCCCTTCCGCTTCCTGACCGGCGGGGGGGACGTCGAGCACGCCCACTACTTTTCGAACGGCGTGTCCGACCCCCATCATCCCCTCTACGTCGAGGCGATCAAGGACGCCATGGAGGCGATCGCGCGCTCCCGCGCCGAGGCCTTCAACCGGCGCACGGGCTACTCCGCGCCGGTGGTGTGGTACGCGATGGGAACCGAGCAGCTCGCCTGCGAGGCCCCGGGCAAGACCAAAGAGTGGCTGGAGGTGGACGCGCCGGTGCGCACCCTCCATTCCAACTGCGTGCTGGCCTTCGACGTGCACAAGCCCTACCGCGTACTGCAGGAGTTCTACGGCGGCGCGGCCGAGGAGCCGCGGAAGGAGCTCTGCTGCCCGGTCAAGTACGACCCGGCGGACACGGGGCATATCCCGGGTGAGGTCCTGGACCGGTTCTACGGCTGCGGCTCCCCGGTCGGCCAAGCGGGGCTCATTGAGGGCGAGACCTTCGTTGACCTGGGCTCGGGCGGCGGCATCGACTGCTTCATCGCGGCCAAGAAGGTCGGTCCCGAGGGGAAAGTGATCGGCGTGGACATGACCGACGCCATGCTGGAGGTGGCCCGCCGCAGCGCTCCCGTGGTGGCCCGCAACCTGGGCTACGACGTGGCCGAGTTCCGCAAGGGCTTCCTGGAGCGCATCCCGGTCGAAGACGAGAGCGCGGACTGCGTGAGCTCCAACTGCGTGCTCAACCTCTCTCCGGACAAGCCCAAGGTCTTCGGGGAGATCTGGCGCATCCTCAAGGACCACGGCCGCATCTGCGTGGCCGACATCGTATCGGACAGGCGCGTGCCCGCCGCCCTTCAGGCGGACGAGCGCCTGTGGGGGGAGTGCTTGACCGGCGCCCTCTCCGAGGAGGAGTTCCTGGCCGAGCTGGAGCGGGCCGGCTTCTACGGGCTGCGCGTGCTCAAGCGGACCTTCTGGAAGGAGGTGCGGGGACACCGGTTTCATTCGGTGACCGTGAGCGCCCATAAGTACGCCAAGAGGAGCGTCTGCCGGTTCACCGGCCAAAAAGCGGTCTACCTGGGCCCGTGGAAGTCCGTCATGGACGAAGAGGGGCATCTCTTCTGCAGGAACGAGCCCGTGGAGGTCTGCATCGGCGCCGCGGCCAAGCTGCTGGCCGGCCCGTACGGCGGCATGTTCCGGGTGCTGGAGCCCGACGGGCGCGAGAGGACGGCGGACGCTCCGGCGGAGCCGGTCGCGGCCTCCGCGGACGGGGGCTGCTGCGCGGGGGGCAAGGGCGGCTCCTGCTGCTGATCTCCGGTATCGCGATCATGACCGATACGGACGACACGGCGGGGCGCGTCGAGGCTTGGTAAGCGGACATCGAGCTGCATCCCGGCGGCTGAGCCCGTCGGCGGGCATGTAACGTCTTTCGCCCCATCGGCACTCATAGATGAGAGGAGACAGAGGAGGCGGCATGGCCCAGGCGGTGTCGGAGGCGGGCGGGGAGGGCCGTTGCGCCGCCCTCAAGCCGGTCCTCTGGATCGCCGGCCTGCTGGTCGTCGTCGCGCTCGCGCGGACCGTCGATATCCGGCAGGTGTTGCGGGAGGCGCTCGCCTGGATCGACGCGCTCGGAGCCATGGCGCCTGTCGCGTTCGCCGCGGCCTATATCCTCGCCACGGTGCTGTTTTTGCCCGGCTCGGTGCTGACGCTGGGAGCGGGCCTTCTCTTCGGCGTCGTGCGGGGATCGGTGCTGGTCTCGGTGGCGTCGACGCTGGGCGCCACGGCCGCCTTCCTGATCGGCCGGTACCTGGCGCGCGGCTGGGTCTCCGGGAAGATCGCGGGCAAGGCGGGCTTCCGTGCGATCGACGCGGCCGTCGCCGAGGAGGGATTCAAGATCGTCGGCCTGACCCGCCTCTCCCCCGTCTTCCCGTTCAACCTGCTCAACTACGCCTTCGGACTGACCAAGGTCTCCCTGCGCGACTACTTTTTCGGTTCCTGGCTCGGCATGATCCCCGGGACCGTCATGTACGTCTATATCGGGTCGCTCGCCGGCGATCTGGCCGCGCTGGGCGCCGGCGGCCGGGCGCGCGTGCCGGAGGAGTGGGCTTTTTACGGGGCGGGCCTGCTGGCGACGGTCGTCGTGACGGTGTCCGTGACCCGGATCGCGCGCAAGGCCCTCGCGAAACGCATCGATTAGGAGAAAAGCCATGCCCACCAAGACGATCGAGACCAAGGAGGCGTCCGTGAGCATGGATCCTTTCGATGAGCACAACAGAAACACGGTCGCGAACGCGCATCCGCCCGATTGGGTCAATCCCGAGCCGGCCGGGACCTACAACCTCGTGGTCCTGGGCGCGGGCTCGGCGGGTCTGGTCGCGGCCGCCCCGCCCATCCCCGGGCTGGCCGAGGCCGGGTACCTGAGCAATGAGACGGTATTCTCCCTGAACCGCCTGTCCGGGCGGCTGGCGGTGATCGGCGCCGGCCCCATCGGCCGCGAGCTCTCCCAGGCCTTCGCGGTCGCGGCGGCCGGAACGCTGCTGGGCGAGGGCGCCGAAGGCGGCTAGCGCGGGATGAACCATCTGGCCGGAGAGAAGAGTCCGTATCTTTTGCAGCACGTCCGCAATCCGGTGGACTGGTATCCCTGGGGGGAGGAGGCCTTCAAGAAGGCTCGCCGGGAGGACAAGCCCATCTTCCTTTCCATCGGCTATTCCACCTGCCATTGGTGCCACGTGATGGAGCGGGAGTCCTTCGAGGACCCGAATACCGCCGAGGTCCTCAACCGCGGTTTCGTGGCCGTCAAGGTGGACCGCGAGGAGCGGCCCGACGTGGATAAGCTGTATATGACGGCCGCGCTGATGGCGGGGTGGGGCGGGGGCTGGCCGCTGTCGCTTTGGCTGACTCCGGACCTGGAGCCGTTCGTCGGCGGGACGTACTTCCCCCCGGAATCCCGCCAGGGCATCCCCGGCTTCCGTCCGCTGCTGATCCGCATCGCGCGGCTTTGGAAGGAGCGGCGCTCGGACATCGCCCAGGACGCCCGGCGCGTGGCGGCCGCCTTGAAGGCGCAGGCCGAGGCGGAGCGGGAAGCGTCCGCCGTCTCCCCCGCCCAGCTCGACAAGGCCTTCGAGGCGCTGCTCCCCGAGTCCCGGCATGACGGGGGGCAAGGCCCGAAGTTCCCCATGCCGTCCGATACCGGCTTCCTGCTCCTGCACCACGCGCGCACCGGCTGCGGCGAGGCGCTCGAGATCGCGCGCCGCAAGCTCGGCGAGATGGCGGCGGGCGGCATTTACGATCACGTGGGAGGCGGCTTCCACCGCTACTCCGTGGACGGGAGCTGGCGCGTCCCCCACTTCGAGAAGATGCTCTACGACAACGCTCAGCTGGCGGTCAACTACGTCGAGGCCTTCCAGGCCTCCGGGGACCCCGGGCTGGCGCGCGTTGCCCGGGAGACGCTCGACTACGTCCTGCGGGACATGACGCATCCGGAGGGGGGCTTCTACTCGGCCGAGGACGCCGACAGCAAGATAGAAGGCGGCGGCGAAGAGAAGGCCGAGGGAGCGTTCTACGTTTGGAGCGAGCGGGAGGTCGTGGCGGCCTTGGGGCAGGCCGCCGGCGCGGTGTTCGGCCGCCGCTACGGCGTCCGGCCGGAGGGCAACGCGCCCCACGACCCGCACGGGGAGTTCGAGGGGAAGAACATCCTCTACGCCGCGCGCACGCTCAAGGAGACGGCCGAGGCGTTCGGCAAGACCGAGGTGGAGATCGCGCGCGTGCTCGAGGTCGCGCGCGGCAAGCTCCTGGAGGCCCGGGCGAAACGCCCCAGGCCCCACCTCGACGACAAGGTGCTCGCCTCCTGGAACGGGCTGATGATCTCGGCGTTCGCGAAGGGATACCAGGCGTTCGAGGAGCCCGCGTATCTGAAAGCGGCCGAGGAGGCGGCGCGATTCATCCGGAAGGCGCTCTACGAGCCCGGCGCCCGGAAGCTCTGGCACCGCTGGCGGGAGGGGGAGAGGGCCGTGGCCGGGATGGCCGACGACTACGCATTCTTGGCCCAGGGGCTGGTGGACCTCTACGAGGCCTCCTTCGATCCGGACTGGCTCGATTGGGCCCTGGAGCTCGCCGACACCCTTCAAAGAGACTTCTTCGACCCCGAGCGGGGCGGCTATTACATGACGGCCAAGGGGCGGGCCCCGCGCCTGCTGGCGAGGATGAAGGAGGATTCCGACGGGGTGGAGCCGAGCGCCGCTTCCGTGGCTTGCCTGTCTTTGCTCCGCCTGGCGGAGTTGACCGGGCGCGAGGACTACCGGAAGGCGGCGGAGAGGACGCTGGCGGGATACGGCGGGCAGCTGCGCGCCGCGCCGCGCTCCATGATGCTGATGCTCGCGGCGGCCGGCCGGCTCGCTTCCCCGCCCCGGCAGATCATCATCGCGGGCGCTCCGGACCACCCGGGGACGCGCGCGCTATTGCGCGTGGTGCATTCCCGCCGCCTTCCCGCGAGGACGCTCATCGTCCTGCCTTCCGGGAAGGAAAGGGAGCGCATGGCGCGGCGCCTGCCGGTCCTCAAGGGGATGGTCCCCTTGAAGGGCGAGCCGGCCGCGTACGTCTGCGGGGACTTCGCCTGCGCGCTGCCGACAAGCGATCCCCTGGAGTTGGTACGGCTCCTGGACGGCGCCGCGCCGCGGGCGCGAGAGTCGGAATCTCGTAGACTATCGGAAGTGAATCAGGGAGGAAGATGAGATGAATCGCATCAACATAGGAGCGGCGGCGTTCCTCGCCGCCATGCTGGCCGGATGCGGACAGGGCTCGGGCCCGGAGAGCGGCGGCCGTGAGCACGGAGCGGCGCCCGCCGCCGAGGCCGCCGGGAGCGCCCAGGCCGGGATGGAGGCGCAAAAGGAGGCCCCGGAGGCCGCCGAAGACGCGTCCGGAGCAATCGTGACCCTCCGCGAGGCGCTCGCCTCCGAGGTCGGCCGGGAGGCGACGTGCCCGGTCATGGGCTCGACCTTCAAGGTCAAGGCCGACACGCAGGTCGCCGAGTACAAGGGCAAGGCCTATTACTTCTGCTGCCCGGGTTGCGGCGGGAAGTTCAAGGACGACCCGGAGAGCTACGCGAAGGGGTGAGTCGTCGGATGATGCCGCCTTCGAGGACCTGCGCGCCTCGGTAGAACACGGCCGCTCGCCTCGGGGCGAGCGGCCTCTGCGGGGCTGAGAAGCTCAGGCGCACGTCCGCGAGATCCTCGGAGATTTCCAGCACGGCGTTCGCTCCGGCGTGGCGACGGAGTATATTGACATCGGCCGTCAAGCGGAGCTTCCGCGGAGGATTTGTCCACGAGGCGCGGCGGACGCGGCGGGACGATTCCGGGGATTCCCGTTCCGGCTCCACCACCAACGTATTGGAAACAGCGTCAATCCCCGTCTCAAGATTCCGGGACGGCTCCGTAGACCTGTGCCGGAGCGAGATGATCCGGAACCTGGCGCGCAGAGCCTCGCCTTTGGCTCCACGATTTGCTTAAGTGACAAGATGGGAGCGCCGAATCGGGGCGCTGCGCCCGCCGGAGCAAGAGGCGCGGAGCGGGATCTCCCCAGGGGACTTTTTGTCATGACGGAGGGAACGCGGCGATGGCGAGGCTGATCAAGCGGATGTCGAAAAAGTCCCAGAGTTCCCCGCCGGGAGCTTTGGTCTATACGGGCTCGCATAGAGGCGATCCGGTCACCGTGAAGGTGATGGACTACGATGCGGATCGCCTGGACGAGCGGCGCGTCGACAGGCTCTCCGACTGCAGGCCCTTCAGCGAGAGCGCGACCGTGACCTGGCTGGACGTATGCGGGCTCCACGATGTCGCCCGGATCGAGGAGCTCGGGAGCATGTTCGGCCTGCACGCGCTGCTGCTGGAGGACATCCTCCATACCGGCCAACGTCCCAAGATGGAGGAGCACGAGCGGCACATCTTCCTCGTCCTCAAAATGCTCCGCTATGACGACGCGCGGGAGATCCTCACGGCCGAGAACGTGGCCGTCGTGTTCGGCAAGAACCACCTCATCTCGTTCCAGGAGCGCCCCGGCGACGTGTTCGACGGGGTGCGCGACAGGATCCGCAAGGCCAAGGGCCGCATCCGGCGGGCCGGACCCGACTACCTGGCCTACGCCCTCACGGACGCGGTCGTGGACGAATACTTCAGCGTGGTCGAGCGCATCGGCGACCGGATCGAGGCGCTCGAGGAGCGGGTCATCGACGCGGCCTCGCCCGAGCTCCTGACCACCATCAATAGGCTCCAGCGCGAGATGATCCACCTGCGCAAGGCCGTGTGGCCGCTCCGGGAGGCCGTCAACCGGCTCCAAAAGGCCGACCACGCGCTCATCGATCAGGAGACCATCGTCTACCTCAGGGACCTCTACGACCATACGGTGCAGATCGTGGAAGCGATCGATTCCTACCGGGAGATGCTCTCGGGGCTCATGGACGTCTATCTGTCGAGCGTGAGCAACAAGATGAACGAGGTCATGAAGACCCTGACCATCTTCGCCGCCATATTCATCCCGCTGACCTTTCTCGCCGGGATCTATGGGATGAACTTCGACTACATCCCGGAGCTCAAGCTCCACTGGGGCTACGCGATGTTCTGGGTCGCCGTCTTCGCCGTGGGAGGGGGGATGGCGCTCCACTTCCGGAGGAAGGGCTGGCTTTGATGCGGGCCCGCGCCCTGCTCGCCGGCGCCGTCATGGGCGTCTGCGCCGCGCTGCCCTGCGCGTCATCGGGCGCCGAGTCCGGGGAAGGTCCCTCCCCTCGCGGGAAGCTCGAGACGCAGTGGAGGTCTTGGGGGGCCTGGAAGGAGCCGCGGCCGGGCCGGAGGGCGGTGTTTTTCCCCATCGGGGACATTTTCGCTCCGCCCCTGGCCGACCAGAAGCAGCCGCGGTTCTTCGCGAGCTGGCAGGCGTACAGGACCGACTTCGGCTCCTACAAGGTCGGCTCGGTCGGGTTCGGCGAGAATGTCGGGCTGGTGCGCCGGCTCGGCGCGCGTGAAGGCGAGGGCTGGCAGATCGGGGTCAGCGGGGGCGTCTTCGCCGTCTTCAACCTGGACGCGGAGTCGCACGACCTGCTGAACGCCGACTACGTGATCGGGTTCCCCTTGAGCTTCCGCCGGGGCCGCTGGTCGGCGCGGGCGCGCCTATACCACCAATCGTCGCACCTGGGCGACGAGTTCCTGCTGACCTCGCAGCCGATCGCGGTCGAGCGCATCAACCTCAGCTTCGAGGTCCTGGAGGCGCTCGTCTCATGGGACTCCAAGCAGCTCCGGGTCTACGGAGGGCCCTCGCGCATCCTGTCGACGGTCACTCCGCTCAAGAGGCAACGCATCCAGGCGGGCGTCGAGCATCTGGGGCGGGACGCGGCGATCCTCGGGGGCAGGCTGATCGCCGGGATCGAGTGGTCCGCCTGGCAGGAGACGGCCTGGATCGGGAGCCTCGGCGTCAAGACGGGGCTGTTGTTCTCCAGCCCGTATCAGGAGGCCCGCTCGGTCCGGCTGTTCGCGGAGTACTACACCGGCCAGATCCCGCACGGGCAGTTCTACCGGCTCCGGACGAGGTATTTCGGCTTCGGCTTCGCCTTCTCGCTGTAGGACGCGCCGGGCTATTCGATCTCCGCGCCGATCATGTCCTCCAGCACGTCCTCCAGCGTCACCACGCCCACCAGCCTGGCCCTGCCGTCCTCGACCGCGGCGATCTGGGTCTTGTACCGGAGGAAGAGGTTGAGGAGGTCCGTGATGGGGAGGTCGTCCCGGACGAAGCGTACGGGGCGCATAAGGTCCGCCATGGTGGCGTCCGGCTTGCGGTCCATGATGGCGCGGAAGACGGTGTGCCGGTAGACCACTCCCACGATCGTGTCGGGCGAGTCGCTCTTGCAGACCAGGATGCGCTTGAAGCGCCAATGGGCCGCCTCGACCTTGGTCATGGAGAGCGGCATCTTCTCCGGGACCCGGCGGATCTTGGAGTACGGCGTCATGATGTCCCGCGTCTTGATGTCGTTGAGCCGGAGGGCGTTCCTCAGCCAGCGCGCCTCCTGCGGCAGGATCTTCCCGCCCGCCAGGCTGAGAAGGACGGCGCTGACGATGTCCTCTTCCGTGGGCGCGGAGATGCGGGCCGACTCTCCGAAAAGTCTGGTGAGGCCCTCGGCGACCCAGACATAGGGCCACAGCGCCCAGACCAGGAACTGGAGGGGCCGGGCGATGCGGGGGGCCACTCTGTCGGCGAACCGGACGCCCAGGCTCTTTGGGGTGATCTCGCTGAACACCAGGATGGCGGCGGTGAAGACGAGCGAGAAGGGCATGAGCCAGTGGTCCCCGTAGCGGAGCTGCACCAGCGCGCCGGCCAATACGCCTCCCATGGCGTTGAACACCGTATTCATCGCGAGGATCGCGGCGATGGGCTGGTTCACGTTCTGGCGGAGGACGGCCAGGCGTTCGCCTCCGGGCCTCCGGAGGCGGCGCAGGGTCTCGATCCGGCTCAAAGGGACGGAGTACAGGGCGGCCTCCATCAGCGAGCAGAAAAAGGACCCGCCGAGGCTTACCCCTACGATGATCGCGACCAAAGTCATCTAGTCGATCTCCGCGCCGATCATGTCCTCCAGCACGTCCTCCAAAGTGACGACCCCGACCAGCTTGCCGGCGGCGTTTTGGACCACGGCGATCTGGTCTTTGTGCCTGACGAAGAAATCGACGAGCTCGTGGGACGGCCGGTCGTCGCGCACAACGTGCACGGGCCGCATGAGGCTTCGCAGAGTGGTCTCGGGGCTGCGCCGCGCCAACGCGGCGAACACGCTCCGCCGGGGGACGTAGCCCAGGATCGTGTCGGGCTCGTCGTCCTTGGCGAGCAGGACCCGGCTGTAGCGCCAGTGCTCCGCGTCCGCGCTGGTCTTGGACAGCGGCAGGGAGGCGGGCAGGCGCTTGATCCTGGCGTAGGGCGTCATGATGTCGCGCGTCTTGATGTCGTTGAGGCGCAGGATGTTCCGGACCCACCGCAGTTCCTGGGGCAGGATCTTTCCGCCCGCCTCGCTCAGCAGCGTCATGCTGATGAGGTCCTCCTCCGTGGGGTGGGATATCCGGATGGTCTTCCCGAAAAGGTGGGTCAGGACGCTGGCGGCCTTCACCAACGGCCACATCAGCCAGACGAGGATCTGGAGCGGCCAAGCCACGGCCGGGGCCACGCTGTCGGCGAACCGGACCCCCAGGCTCTTGGGCACGATCTCGCTGATGAAGAGCACCGCGACGGTGAAGCCGGCGGAATAGACCCCCATCCAGAAGTCGCCGTAGTGCCTCTCGACAAGGGCTCCGGACCAGATGGCGCCCAGGGTCATCACGGCCGTGTTCACGATCAGGATGGCCGCGATGGGATCCTCGACGTGGTCGCGCAGCCGGGCCAGCCTCTCTCCCCCCGCATGCCGGAGCCGCCGCAGCGTTTCGATCCGGCTGCGCGAGATGGCGTAGAGGGCGGCCTCGGAGAGGGAGCAGAGGAGCACGCCCAGAAGGCTGACGAGGATAATGACTATGATGGCGAACATCGTTGGAGGAAAGGCTGGCCTTCGTCCGACACATCACCTTACCCAAGAGAGGTGTACTCTGTCAACCGCCATCGCGAACGGAGGCCGGGGAACAGGCCCGCGAAAAAAAGCTATCATCTGGGCCGCGGAGCCTCTAAGGCATGTTCCCGGTCCTCTCTCTGTTGCTCATCCTGACCCTCATGATCGTCGTCACGAGGATCGCCACCATCGCGCTCACCTTTACGGGACTCTCGCGGGAGAGCGCCAAACTGCAGTCCTTGTCGGCCTTCTCCGGCGTGGGGTTCACGACGTCCGAGTCCGAGAGCGTGGTGAACCATCCGGTGCGCCGCCGGATCGTGCTGATCCTCATGGTGCTCGGACACGCCGGAGTCGCGACCGCCGTCTCGTCTCTGATCCTGACGTTCATGCGCTCCGAGGGCGCGGGCTCCGTGGCCGTCAAGATCTCCCTGCTTCTCGCGGGCATCGTCGTGTTGTGGCTGTTCGCCACGAGCCGATGGGCGGACCGGCTCCTGTACCGGGTCGTCAATCATCTCCTGAAGCGTTACACCCGTCTCGACGTCCAGGATTACGCGGCTCTTCTGCAGCTGGCCGGCGAATACCAGGTCTCCGAGCTGTTGATCGAGCCCGGGGACTGGCTCGAGGGAGAGACGCTCGAGAAGGTCGGCTTGCGGGAAGAGGGCGTGCTCGTCCTCGGGATCAGGCGCCGCGACGGGACCTACCGCGGGATCCCCGACCCCCAGTCCAAGGCGGTCGCCGGAGACACCCTCATCCTTTACGGACGCGCCACGACGTTCGCCATGATCGACGAGCGCAAGCGCGGCAAGCTCGGCGACATCGAGCACTACGACGCCGTGCTCGAGGAGAAGCGCATCGAGGAAGAGGAGCGGGATCGCGACCCCGTCAAGCCCGAGTAGGGGCGGGCGGTGCTCGCCCTGCCTGGAGAGCGCTCGTGCCGGGGATGCATCGCCGCAGGCCCGGGTCATCCTGTCCGATATGTCTCCTGAATCGAGGGAAGGACTGCGCTGGCAGCTGCCGCTCCTGGCCGGCCTGATCACCTTCGGGGCCTTCCTGCCGGTCCTCGACGGCCGGTTCCTGCTCTGGGACGACCCGTACAACCTGCTCGACAACCCGCATTATCCGAGGGCTGGGCTGGACGCGGCTCAAGTGGAGTTTCACCACGTACCTGATGGGGCACTATCAGCCCTTGACGTGGCTGTCCTACGCTCTGGACCACGCGCTCTGGGGGATGGACCCCCGCGGATACCACCTGACGGACGTGCTCCTGCACGCGGCCAACGCCGCCCTGTTCTGCGTGCTCGCCCGGCGGCTGCTCATGCTCGCCGCGCCCGACCTCGCCGGAGGAGACCCGCTCGGGACCTGGCTGGCCGCCGGTTTCGCGGCCATGCTCTTCTCCATCCACCCCCTGCGCGCGGAGTCGGTGGCGTGGGTCAGCGCTCGCCACGACGTCCTTTCCGGAGCGTTCTACCTGTGCTCTTGCCTCTGCTATCTGGGCGCCCATGAGGCGCGCGTCCGGCCGCGGCAGAGACTGGCGCGGCTTCTCGCCTGCGGCGCGTTCTTCGTCTGCGCGCTGGCGAGCTGGGCGATTACCGTCGGCCTGTTTTGGGTCTTCGTGGCGCTCGATTTCTATCCGCTCCGGCGGCTGCCTGCGGATCCCCGCCGCTGGCTCGACCCCGGCGCCCGCGCCGTCTGGCTGGAGAAGCTCCCCTTCCTGTTGATCGCGCTGATCGCCGGGATGAACACCCTCTGGGGCTCGCAAGCGAGTCTCTCCATCGAGCGCCACGGCCTGCCGGAGCGGATCACCCTGCTCCTGTACGGGCCCGCCTTCTATGTACGCAAGACGTTTCTTCCCTTGGATCTATCGCCGCTCTATCAGGCCTCCGCGAACTTCAACGATAGGGCGGTCGCTTTCTCGGCCCACGGCGCGGCCACGCTGGCGGCCACGGCCGCCTTCTTCGCCGCGCGAAGACGCTGGCCGGGGGCGCTGGCCGCGTGGCTTTGCTATCTGGCGGTTCTCGCGCCCGTGACCGGGGTGCTTCCCAGAGGGCCGCAGCTGGCCGCGGACCGATACACCTACCTCTCGTGTCTTCCGTGGGCCGCGCTGGGGGGGTGGGCGTTGCTGCGCTTCCGGAGTCGAGCGACGGCACGCGGGTTGGCGGCCGCCGCGCTCCTCGTCCTCGGACTGCTGACGTGGAGGCAGGCGGGTGTCTGGCATGACGACCTCAGCCTGTGGCGGCATGCCCTATCCATAGACGAGAAGAGCTACATGGCCCACTACAACTTGGGAACGGCACTGCTCAACCGGGGGTCGCATGCCTCCGCCGGAGCGCATCTGCGCCGGTGCATGGAGCTCAAGCCCGACTATGTGCCCGCCTACGTCCCCCTCGCCGCCGCCTTGTCCAAGCAGGGCCGGTTCCAGGAGGCTTTGCCTTTGCGCCGGCGCGTCCTGAGCCTGGGGACGCCCGAGGCCAGGGGGCGGGCCCACAACGACCTGGGGGGGACCTTTTCCGGTCGGGAGACCTGGCGGGGGCCGAGGAGCAGTATCGCGAAGCCCTCAGGCTGCATCCCGGGTCGGTCATGGCCCGCAATAACCTGGGTACTGTCCTGGAGAGACAGGGCCGGCGGGAGCAGGCCTTGGAAGCCTATGCGAAGGCGATCGCGCTGGCTCCGAGAGAATTCGACGCCTACCGGAACCTCGCTATCGCTCTGGCGGATGGCGGGCGGCCGGACCGAGCCGCGGAGGTCCTGGGCCGCTTCCTCGAGCTGCGCCCGGACTCGGCCCCGGCCCACTACCAGCTGGGCCGCCTGCGCGCGTCGCAGGGGCGGCCCGAGCCTGCCATCGAGTGCTTTGAGCGGGCGGTCTCGCTCGATCCGGACCACGGCGACGCGCGCAACGACCTGGGCGTGATCTACGCCGAGCGCGGGAAGATCGGATGGGCGCTGCTCCACTTCCGCAAGGGGGCGGAGGCGGGCCACGCCGGAGCCAAGCGTAACCTGCTGCGCGCGACCGGGCGTTCTCCTTGACCGCACGGCCTTGCCAGCCGGGCGCCTCGACGTCCAAAATCCATCCACTTATTTCGTAACGAGCCCTATAGCGGAACCGACAAAAAGGCCGATTCCCTTTGGAAATCAGCCTTTCTCCGAGAAATTGATTCGGGGTCGACGGGATTCGAACTTGCGGTCTCCGCCTTTTTTCACCCCGAGTTGGGTCGAGTAGGGCGATGGCGCATCCACACGGAGTACTGGTCAATTTGACTCACCTTGCAACCGTGAGCCGCGCATTGTCGTTTAAGCGCCTGCGCCAGGGCGCCCAGGTCCGCTGATGTTTCCATCGCCCCCTC
>JBDREN010000007.1:0-24440 GCA_043819795.1 Elusimicrobiota bacterium | reverse complement strand
GCGGATCCCCCGCTCGTCGTCGATGACCAACAGGCTGGGCGCGGGGGGAAGACATCCCGTCCGGGTCTCGCACAACGCCGATTCGCTCTCGTTCATGATCGATCCGTCCGTAGCCGGAGTCTCGCCGTCCACTTCCCGGCCGCTGCTGCCGGCCTCTTATGAGCATAGCCCCCCGCGCTCCCTTCACCCTCAAGTACTTCTCAACTAATCCTCAAATACCCAAGCCCTCCTTAGTTGAGGAATATTTGAGCGCTCCCTGAGGTTCGCTTGAGCCGCGTCCGCTACCCTAATACTGAGCGAGGGAAATACCATGAAGATAAAAGAGCACATACTCAAGACGGTCACCTTGGCCCTGGCGATCTGGCTCGTCGGCACGGGATACGCGGGAGTGGACAGCCGCCCGCTGCACTACGCCGGCGACGTGGACGCCGGAAGGTCGGCCGCGGAGCGGGCCCCGGCGCGCGCCGCGACGGGCGGGACCGCCTTCGCCGCGGGCACCACGAGCGAGTGCGCCGCCATGGCCCTGGAGGCCACCGTCCTGCAGGCCCAATACGAGATGCGCTCCCTCGCGAAGGACGTCCCCCTCTCCAACGACGCGGCCCTCGCCCGCGCCATGGATTCGGACTCGGAGCTCGCCGGCCGCATCGAGTCAGTCTTCGCGCGCTCGGGCCTGGTGAACTCAGAGTTCACCGCCGACGCCGGCTGCGAGGTGACCGTGCGGCTTCCCGTCTCGCGGCTCAAGGAGCTCTCCGGCAGGCGTTTCCAGTAAGGGCGCCGGCCGCCCCCGGTCCCCGCCCGGAATCCAGCCCAAAATCCCCAAAATCCTCTATTGCGTGCCGCAAGATCGCTGGCTATACTGAGTAGAGGCGTTCGGTCTTGCGCCCCCTTCGGTCACACCTGAGCGGACCATCCCACGACGGGGAACAGCAGCGTCGCCGGCCTGAACGGCCCTATGCAAAGACGACCCGCGCCCTTTCCCGTGGCAGCGTCGCTCCTCGAGACAAGCGATACCGCGGACGACGCATGCCGGAGGGGCGCCCGGCCCGAACCGTTGGGATGCCGGGTGAGAGGGGATCATCGCGGGTCCGGCAAGCCGCGTCGATGGCAAGGACCGTTTCAGCGGGAGAACGGACATGACGGCACACGCTAGAAAGACGGGAATCGACGTGATCGGTGACGCCCCGTGGGGGACCCACTTCTGCCATTTCTGCCGGACCAAAGAGGACCTGAGCGACGTCTTGGTGCCCTACTTCAAGGCCGGGTTGGAGAGCAACGAATTCTGCATGTGGATCGCTTCGGACCCGTTGGGGGCCGAAGACGCGAAGTCCTCGCTCCGGGAAGCGGTCAAGGACCTCGACGAGCATATCCGGCGGGGCCGCATCGAGATCCTGGACGCCGGCCGGTGGTACACCCCGTCAGGAAGCTTCGACGCCGACAGCGTACTCAAAGGCTGGCTCGAGAAAGAAGAGCATGCCTTGAGAAAGGGATTCGACGGGCTGCGCCTCAGCGGGAACATCTTTTGGCTCGAGAAAAAGGACTGGAAGGATTTCGCCGCCCATGAGGAAGCGGTGAACGGCGTCATCGGCGAGCACCGCATGCTCGCTATGTGCTCCTATGCCCTCGAGCGGTGCGACGCGGCCGAGGTCCTCGAGGTGGCCGAGCGCCATCGCTTCGCCCTCATCCGGCGGGAAGGCGGCTGGAAGATTTTCGAAAGCCAGGACCGCAGGGCGGCCGCGGAGGCGCTGCGGCGGACCTCCCATCAACTCGGCGAGCGCGTCAAGGAGCTCAAATGCCTCTTTGAGGCCACCAGGATCGCGATGGGACCCGGCACGTCCATCGATGAGGTCGTTCGGGGGATCGCCCTTTTGATCCCGCCCGCCTGGCAGTATCCGGACATCGCCCGCGCCCGGATCACCTGCGAGGGACGGCGGTTCGAGACGCCCGGCTTCAGGGAGACGGCATGGGGGCAATCCGCGGACATCATGGTCTCCGGCAAGAAGACGGGAGCCGTGGAGGTGTACTATCTCCAGGAACGACCGGCAGCCGACGATGGGCCGTTCCTCAAGGAGGAGAGGGACCTGCTTGATGCCCTGGCCAGGGAGATCGGACAGTCCTGCGAGCACAAGCGAGCGGAGGACAGGTTGCGCCTCCATGGCGAGATCATGGCCCATATGTCGGAAGGGGTCAATCTCATGCGGCTCAGCGACGGCGTGATCGTCTACGCGAATCCGAGGTTCGAGAAGATGTTCGGCTACGCCCCCGGCGAGCTGGCGGGCAGGCACATCTCCATAATCAACGCCCCCACCGAGAAGAGCCCCGAGGAGACGGCAAGCGAGATCATAGCGGCCCTGCGAAGGGAGAAGTCCTGGCGAGGGGAGGTCAAGAACATCAAGAAAGACGGGACGCCTTTCTGGTGCTCTGCGACCGTTTCCTTGTTCGACCATCCCGAATATGGGACGGTCGCGGTCTCAGTCCAATCCGACATCACCGAGCGCAAGCGCGTCGAGAGGGAGCTGCTGGAGAGCGAGGCCAACTACAGGGGGCTCTTTGAGACCAGCCCCGGCGGCATCGCGGTCTATGAGGCCGTCGACGGGGGAAGCGACTTCGTCTTCACGGACGTCAACGCCTCCGTGGAGGTCATCGACGGCGTCGGCAGAAAAAGGCTGCTCGGCAAGCGCGTGACGGAGGCGTTTCCCGGGGTCGAGAAGTTCGGCCTCCTGGACGTCTTCCGCCGCGTATGGAGGACCGGGAAGAGCGAGCATCACCCCCTGAGCTTCTATGAGGACGGCCGGATCGCGGGCTGGCGCGAAAACTTCGTCTACAGGCTGCCCTCCGGCAAGGTCGTCGCGGTCTACCGGGACGTCACCGAGCGCAAGCGCTTGGAGGAGGAGGCCCGGACGCTTCAGGACCGGTTCACCGGCCTCTACGAGTCCTCCAAAGACGCCATAGTGTTCGCCGATCCGGACGGGACGTTGACCCATATAAACGATGCCTTCTGCGGCCTAACCGGCTATCCCAGGGAGGAATTGCTGGCCGGGAAAAGATATCAGGATCTCACGCCGAATGAGTACCACGGGTACGAGGCCGGGATCGTAGAAAGGGTTTTGAGGACGGGCCGCCCCACGGAGTACGAAAAGGAGTACATCAGGAAGGACGGCAGCCGGGTCCCCATTCTGCTCACGACCTTCGTCGTCAAAGGATCGGACGGCAAGCCGATCGGCCTGGCCGCCATCATCAAAGACATCGCCGAACGCCGGCGGCTGGAGGCCGAGGTCCTGAGGATCAGTGATTGGGAACGGCGGCGGATCGGCAACGACCTGCACGATGAGCTGGGCCAGAAGCTCACGGGCGTGTCGCTGATTTGCCACGCGCTCCAAGAAAGGCTGGCGGCCCGATCCGACGCCGGAGCGGGCGCGGCGACCGAGATCGTCCGGTATGTGGATGAGGCCGTGGCCGATGTCCGCAGGTTGGCCAAAGGGCTGGTCCCTGTCGTGGCGAAGCCGGAGGGACTGATGCACGCTCTCGAGGGATTGGCCTCCCACGTGCGGTCCAACTTCGGGGTCGCGTGCCGCTTCCGGGCGGACCAGCCGGTATCGCTTCAGGACGCGGCGGTCGCCACGCAGCTTTACCGCATCGCCCAGGAGGCCGCCCACAACGCCGCGCGCCATGCCAAAGCCTCGGAGATCTCGATCGGCCTCGAGCAGCGCGAGGGGACTGTCCTCCTGACCGTGGAGGATGACGGCGTGGGCCTGCCGGACCCCTCGAAGAGGGGCGATGGCATGGGGCTCGAGATCATGAGGCACCGCGCGGGCCTCGTCCATGGCTCGCTGAGGATCGAAAGCGGGGCGGGCAAGGGGACCAAAGTCGTCTGCTCCTTACGCTCGCGGGGCCAAGCCGCCAAGGGCGGAGCATGACGGCCGGCAAAGGCGCCCGGGCCGGGCCGGGACCGATGCGGGGCGGGATCCTCATCGTGGACGACCATCCTATCGTGGCCCGGGGCCTGGCGGAGGTCCTCGGCCAGCAGCCGGGTCTCAGGGTCTGCGGCATCGTCCACGATGCCCACGCCGCGCTTCTCGCCGTCAAGGAAAGATCGCCGGACATGGCCGTCGTGGACATCTCGCTCAAGGGGGACGACGGGATCGAGCTCGTCAAGCGGATCAGGGCCCGAAGGCACAAGCTGCCCATCCTGATCCTTTCCATGCACGACGAGTCGGTCTACGCCGAGCGGGCCCTCCGGGCCGGGGCCCAAGGCTACATCATGAAGGAAGCGCTGACGGCGAACCTGGTCCGGGCGGTCCGCCGGGTCCTGAAGGGCGATATCTTCCTGAGCGACGCCGTCCGGTCCGACATCATGCGCCGGCAGGTCGGCATCGGCCTCGGCACGGCGCGCCCAGGCGCCTCCCCCATCCAGGCGCGGAGCGACCGGGAGATGGAGATCTTCCGCCTCATCGGCCGGGGCCGGGGGACGCGGGAGATAGCCGACACGCTCCACCGCAGCGTCAAGACGGTCCAATCCCACCGCGAGAACATAAAGAAGAAACTGGGCCTGAGGGGCTCCGCCGAGCTCGTCCGGCTCGCCGTGGAATGGGGCCTCGTCGAACAACGGCGCCGAGGCCGAGCCCGCGGGGGGTCTTAGCCGCCCGACGCCCTTTCGGCCCCCCCGCGCCGCGTCGCGAAGCGGTGCAGGGCCCCCCTCCATCCCGGCGCCCTTTCGCCATCGGCACAGGCATCCTGCCCGCGCCTTCCTCTGGGATTTTCCCCCAGGTCAGAATACGGCTTTTCCCTATAGCAATCCGCACCTATTAGATGTAAACTATTAATACTCGTATTAAACGTCTTTGCATCGCCCTATTAAGGGAAACTACCCTCCCGCCCGGGTGAGGCGGTGTCTTTTTATTCAGCAGACCCATTGAAAAAAGTGAACCACTCGCGGCCGTCTATAGACGTGCTCTTCGAGAGCGCGGCACGCGCCTGGCGCTCCGGCGTGATAGGCGTCCTCCTCACGGGAGCCAGCCCCGACGGCGCGGCCGGGATGCTGGCGATCCGCGGGCTCGGGGGGCGCACTTTCGCCCAGGACCCCGCCGGCGCGGAGCACCCGGTGATGCCCCGCTCCGCCATCGAGGCGGGAGGCGTTGAGAGAATCGCGACGCTCCGGGAGATCGGCGCGGCGCTCAACAAGCTGGCGGAGGAAATGCCATGACCGCCCAGCGGCAGAAGCTCCTTATCGTGGACGACAAGGCCGAAAACCTGTTGGCTCTTGAGAAGGTGCTCCAGGGCACCGGGGCGGAGCTCGTCAAGGCCGCCAGCGGCGATGCGGCCCTGGCCGCCAGCCTCAACCACGATTTCGCCGCGGCGATATTGGACGTGCAGATGCCCGGGATGGACGGCTACGAGCTCGCCGGGCTCCTGCGCGGGGAGCGGAAGACCCGAGAGCTGCCCATCATATTCCTGACCGCGGTCTACACCGACGAGGCGCACATATTCAAGGGCTATGAGACCGGCGCGGTGGACTTCATCACCACGCCCTTCGAGCCCAGCATACTGCGCAGCAAGATCGAGATCTTCCTGCGCCTGGCGGCGACCAAAGAGAAGCTCGAGGAGCTCGTCATTCGTCGCACCGCCGCGCTCGAAGCCAGCAACAGGGAATTGGCCGCTTTCTCCTACTCCGTTTCTCACGACCTGAAGGCCCCGCTGAGGGCCATTGACGGCTACAGCCTCGCCCTGCTCGAGGATTATGAAGAGAAATTGGACGCGAAGGGCCGGCAGCATCTCCATCGGGTCCGCGCCGCCGCGCAGCGCATGGGCGCGCTCATAGACGATCTACTGAGCCTGTCCCGGGTCACGCAGAAGGAGATCTCCCGTGGAAATACGGACATGAGCGCTCTTGCCCAAGCGGTGGCCCAAGACCTGCAGCAGGCGGACCCGGGCCGCGATGTCGAGTTCGATATCGAAGATGGGATCTCGCTCAACGCTGACGCGGGGCTCATGAAGATCGTCCTGGAGAATCTCATGGGTAATGCTTGGAAATTCACCGGCAAGCTGCCCAAGGCGCGGATCCAATTCCGCGCGACCCGCGCGGAGGGGCAGATGACGCTTGTCGTGCGCGACAACGGCGTGGGATTCGACATGGCCCATGCCGACAAGCTCTTCCAGGCTTTCCAGCGCCTGCACCGGACCGAGGACTTCCCCGGAACCGGCATCGGCCTGGCCACCGTCCAGAGGATCATCGCCCGGCATGGCGGCCGGGTCTGGGTCGAGGCCGGTCCGGGCAAGGGCGCCGCGTTCTTCTTCACGATCGGACACAAGAAGGAGGCCTCGCGTGACTGGCGGGACGATACGGTCTACGGTACTGGCTCCCGCTCGACGCGAGCCGCCCATAGGACTAAGCCTGACATGGGCCTGAGCAAGCTGGCACAAGAGAGGCCATGACGGCGCACAAGCAGAAGCTCCTTATCGTGGACGACAAGGCCGAAAACCTGTTGGCTCTCGAGAAGGTGCTCAAGGCCACGGGGGCGGAGCTCGTCAAGGCCGCCAGCGGCGATGCGGCCCTGGCCGCCAGCCTCAACCACGATTTCGCCGCGGCGATATTGGACGTGCAGATGCCCGGGATGGACGGCTACGAGCTCGCCGGGCTCCTGCGCGGGGAGGAGAAGACCCGAGAGCTGCCCGTCATATTCCTGACCGCGGCCTACACCGAAGAGGCGCATGTCTTCAAGGGCTATGAGACCGGCGCGGTGGACTTCATCACCAAGCCCTTCGACCCCCAGATACTGCGCAGCAAGGTCGCGGTCTTCCTGCGCCTTGACCGGCAGAAGACGGACCTGCGCCGGAGCGAAGAGCGTTTCCGCTCGCTGGTGAGCGCGACGTCGCAAATCGTCTGGACGACCGACCCCCGAGGGGCGGTGAGCGAGGATATTCCCGCCTACAGGGCTTTCACCGGCCAGAGCGTCGGGGAGATACGGGGATCGGGCTGGCTCGACGCGCTGCATCCGGAAGACCGGCAAGGGGCCGCGGCCGCCTGGGAGGAGGCGGTAAAGACGCGCTCCATTTACGACACCCAGTATCGCCTGCGCCGCCGCGACGGCGCCTATCGCCTCTTCAGCGTGAAAGGCGTGCCGGTGTTCGGGGATAACGGCGGCATCCGGGAATGGGTCGGGACTCTCACCGACATCACGGAGCGCGAAGCCGCACAAGCCGATATGCGCCTTCACGGCGAGATCATGGCCAATGTGGGCGAAGGGGTTTACCTCATCAGGGCCGCTGACGGCACGATCTTGGTCGCCAATCCTAAATTCGAAGAGATGTTCGGCTATGGGCCCGGGGAGATGCTCGGAAAGCATGTTTCGATAGTCAATGCCCCCGGAGACCTCGATCCGGCCGCGACCGTGAAAAGGGTCATGGCGGAGCTGGAGGAAAAAGGGACCTGGCAAGGCGAGGTCGAGAACATCAAGAAGGACGGCGCCCGCTTCTGGTGCCATGCCAGCGTATCCTTGTTCCAGCACCATGAATACGGAAAGGTATTGATCTCGGTCCATACCGACATCACAGAGAGCAGGCGGGCGGCCGAGAGACTGAAGCGGTACTCCTCCCAGCTTGAAGCGACCAACGAAGAGCTGGCCTCTTTCGCCTACTCCGTCTCCCACGACCTGCGGGCCCCGCTCAGAAGCATAGACGGCTTCAGCCTCGCGCTGCTCGAGGACTCTGGGGAAAAACTGGACGCGGAAGGCCGACAACATCTCCAGCGGGTCCGCGCCGCCGCGCAGCGCATGGGATCGCTCATAGACGACTTGCTCAGCCTCTCCAGGGTCACTCGGAGGGAAATCTCCTGGGGAAATCTGGACATGAGCGCGCTCGCCCTGGCGGTGGCCGGAGACTTGCGGAAGGCGAACCCGGGCCGCGATGTCGAGCTGGACATCGAGGAGGGCGTCTCGCTCGATGGCGACGCGGCCCTCATAAAGATCGCCCTGGAGAATCTCATCGGCAACGCGTGGCAATTCACCGGCAAGCTGCCCAAAGGGCGCATCCGATTCGGCGCCGCCATCGAGGACGGGATGACGACGCTTTTCGTGCGCGACAACGGCGCGGGATTCGACATGGCCTACGCCGGCAAGCTCTTCCAGGCTTTCCAGCGCCTGCACAGAACCGAGGAGTTCCCAGGCAACGGCATCGGCCTGGCGACCGTCCGGCGCATCATCACCCTGCATGGCGGCCGGATCTGGGCCGAGGCCAGCCCGGGCGAAGGCGCGACGTTCTTTTTCACGATCGGACAAAAAAAGGAGGCAAGCCATGACCAACGGGGCCATCCTATTGGTGGAAGATAATCCGGACGACGAGGCCCTGACCGTCAGAGCCCTCAAGAAGAGCAATATCACGAACGAAGTCCATGTGGCCCGCGACGGCGCGGAGGCCCTGGACTACCTGTTCGCCGCCGGCGAGCACGCGGGCCGCGACCTCTCCCGTGGTCCGGCGGTCATCCTCCTGGACATCAAGCTGCCGAAGCTCAACGGCCTCGAGGTCCTCAAGCGCATTCGCGCCGACGAGCGCACCAAGATCCTCCCGGTGGTCATTCTTGCCGGCTCCACCCAGGAGGAAGACCTCATGAAAAGCTACGAATTGGGAGCCAACAGCTACGTGCGCAAGCCCGTGGATTTCAACCAGTTCGCGGAGGCGGTGAAGCATCTTGGCCTGTACTGGCTCCTGCTCAACGAGCGTCCGCCCAAATGAACGAAACCCGAACGGAGAAGAAGCTCCGTATTTTGATCGTCGAGGACGACTCCGCGGTGCGCAAGACCTTCCTCCGCGTCATAAGAAACCGCGGCTACAAGCTCCTGGAGGCGGGCGGCGGCGCGGAGGCCCTCCGGATCCTCGGGGACCACAAAGAGATCATCCATCTTCCGCTCACCGACCTCGTGATGCCGGGGATACACGGCGCGGAGCCGGCCCGCCGCGTGAAGTCGGCCCGGCCCGGCATCAAGGTCATCTTCACTTCCGGCTATCCGGCGGAGGCTATTTCTCACCGCGGGAATCTCATCTCCGGCCGGAACTTCCTTCCCAAGCCGTTCTCCCCCGGCGTTTTGGCCGCGCTGGTACGAAACGTCCTGGATTCCCCGCATACCCCCCCTCAGGAAGCCCGCACCCATGAGGGCGGCCGGGGGAAGGCCGAGAGAAGGAGGCGGATATGATGGAGGAAACGACCTTATGGGCAAACCACTCGACTCGTTGATCGTCGAGGACACGGAAGACGACGCGCGCCTGGTTCTGCGGGAGCTGCGCCGCGCCGGCTACGAGCCGTCGTTCACGCGGGTCAACACGGCCGAGGCCATGAAGACCGCGCTCGACGAGCGTCAATGGGACATCATCCTCTCCGACTACAAGATGCCGCGCTTCGACGCCCCGGCGGCGCTGGCCGTTGCCAGAAAGTGGAACCCGGACGTCCCCTTCATCGTGGTCTCCGGGACCATCGGCGAGGACGTCGCGGTCGGGATGATACGCGCCGGAGCCAACGACTATATCATGAAGAACAACCTGGCGCGGCTCGGGCCCACCGTCGGCCGGGAGCTGCGCGACGCGGCGGAGCGTCGAGCGCACCGGCAAGCCGAACAGGAGCTGAGGGCGAGCGAGAACAAATACCGGACCCTGGCCGAGAACCTGCCGCAAAAGGTGTTTGTCAAGGACAAGGACTCGGCGTATGTCTCCTGCAACGGGAACTACGCCGAGGCCTTGAACATCGCGCCGGATGAGATCGCGGGGCGCACGGACTACGATTTCTTTCCGCGAGAGCGGGCGGACAAGTACCGGGCGGATGACACGCGGATCATGGACAGCGGGCGGCCGGAGGAGCTCGATGAGAAATATATCGAAGCCGGCCGGGAGATGTTCGTCCATACGATAAAGACTCCCGTTAGAGACAAACTCGGGAACGTCACCGGCCTCCTGGGGGTCTTTTGGGACATCACCGAGCGAAAGAAGACGGAGGAGGCGCTGAGGAAGTCCACCCATGACCTGGGCGAGCGGGTCAAGGAAACGAAGTGCCTCTATGACATTTCCGTCCTGCGCGAGAATCTCGACCTTCCCTTCGAGGAGAAGCTGCGTCGGATAGCGGACATCATTCCCTCCGGATGGCGGCATCCGGAGATAACCTGCGCGCGCGTCGTCCTCCAGGGTCGGGAGTATCGATCCGAGAACTTCAAGGAGACCCCTTGGAAGCAGTCGTCGGACATCGCCGTACAGGGCAAACCGGCCGGGAGCGTGGAGGTCCGCTATCTGGAGACCAGACTGGAGCTGGACGAGGGGCCCTTCCTCAAGGAAGAGCGGCTCCTAATCGACGATATCGCCCGGCATGTGGGCCGGATGGCCGAGAGCATGCTGGCGCAAAAAGAGGTCCGGATGCTGTCGGCGATGGTGGAGCAGTCTTCCGAAGGCATGGCTATCGCCGACCTGGAGGGCAATCTCTTGTTCGCCAATGAATCATGGGCGAAGATGCACGGATGCCCGAAGGCCGCCGACCTCATCGGCCGACACGTAAGGGCCTTCCACACCCCGGAGCAGCTGGAGCGGGACGTCGTCCCCTCCATCAGGAAGACCGAGGAGCTCGGGTTCCATGCGGGCGAGGTCGGCCACGTCCGCAAAGACGGGACGACCTTCCACGCCCTTGCGACCTCGACCCTCCTGAGAGACGAAAGCGGGACCCTATACGCCTTGGCCACCATCGCCAGGGATATCACCGAGCGGAAGGATGCGTCGGAGGCGCTGCGGGAGAGCGAAGCCAGGATCACGACCCTCTTCGACGGGGCGACCGACGGGATGGCCGTCGCGGACATCGAGACGCATCGCTTCGTCGCCTGCAACAAGGCGATCTGCGACCGCCTGGGATACGCCCGCGAGGAGTTCATGCGCCTGGGAGTCCAGGACATCCATCCCGAGGACGCCCTCCCCCGCGTCGCCGCGTATATCGCCAAGCAGGTCAGCGGCGAGTCTTCCTTGGCCCCGGACTTACCCGTGGTGAGTAAGGACGGAACGGTCTTCTTCGCGGACGTGAACGCAACGCCCATCACGCTGGCGGGCAGGCGCTGCCTGCTGGGCGTCTTCCGCGACGTCACCGAGCGCAGGAAGGCGGAGGAGGCGCTCAAGCGAACGGAGGAACAGCTCCGGCATGCCCAGAAGCTGGAGGCCGTCGGGAAGCTGGCCGGCGGAGTGGCGCACGACTTCAACAACCTTTTGACCCCCATCCTGGGCTGCTGCTCGTTTTTGCTCAAGGACTTGCCTCCCGGCAGCCCGGCCAGAGATGACGTGGAGGAGATACGGTCTTGCGGCGAGCGGGCGGCGGCGCTCACCCGCCAGCTTCTGGCTTTCAGCCGCAAGCAGGTCTTCCGGCCGAAGATATTGTCCTTGAACAGCGTGATCGAGTGCGTGGAGAAGATGCTCCGCCGCGTCCTGGGCGAGGACATCGAGCTGTCCACCGTTCTCCGGCACGAGACGTGCCGCGTCCAGGCGGATGCCGGGCAGTTGGAGCAGGTCATCATGAACCTCGCCGTGAACTCCCGCGACGCCATGCCCGAAGGCGGAATGCTCACCATCGAGACCTCGACCGCGGAGCTCGATGAGGCCTTCGCCGCGGAGCATTCGGGCGTGAAGCCGGGACCGTACGTCATGCTCGCCGTCACCGACTCCGGATGCGGGATGGACAAGCGGACCGTGGACCGGATCTTCGAGCCGTTTTTCACCACCAAGGAGATGGGCAAGGGCACCGGTCTCGGCCTTTCCACCGTCTACGGCATCATCAAGCAAAGCGGGGGCTACATCCACGTCTACAGCGAGCCGGGGCAGGGCACGACCTTCAAGGTCTACCTGCCGCGCGTGGAAGGCGAGCTCACGCCCGACGAAACGCAGAAGGTCCCGCTGGAGAAGCTGAAAGGAGGCGAGACCGTGCTCCTGGTCGAGGACGACGACAAAGTCCGCAAGGCGGCCCGCCGCGCGCTCGAGGAGCACGGCTATACGGTCCTCGAAGCGGGCCGCGGCGAGGAGGCTGTCCGCATCAGCGAGCAGTATCGCGGGCCCATACACCTGCTCTTGACCGACGTGGTGATGCCGCGCATGAGCGGCAAGCAGCTGGCGCAGCGCCTGGCCGCCTCGCGTCCGGACATGGGCGTGCTCTACATATCGGGCTATACCGAAGACGCCATCGTCCATCACGGCATGCTGGAGCCGGGCATCATTCTCCTCGAAAAGCCCTTCACTCCCGAGAGCCTCGCGCGAATGACGTGGGAAGCGCTCCATAGGCGGGAACCGAAAGCCGGATAGGCCGCGCGCGCCGCAGCGATCGGGCCGGAATCCGATCCGGAAGGGCTTCTCTCGCCGCGGCGAGCGGCCTCGAATTCAGAAGTCGAGCCCGGGACTCATCAACACGAAGCCGCGTCCGCCGACGCGCCCCACGATCGCCTCCAACGGGCCGCCTTCCTGGGGCATACCGTCATCCACGAAGAGCAGATAGGGCTCTTCCCGCCGCGCCGAGTCCGCCTCGCGGAATCCGGCTTCCGCAATCGAACACGGCGGACAGCCCGGGAGGTCGCCTCCGGAGGCCTCTTGAGCCGCCCGCCCGCCTTCCCCGATCGCCGACTCCCCATCCATCGGCTCCCCGAAAGGGATCGCGACGGTGAACACGCTGCCCTCGCCCTCGCGGCTCTCGACGAAGACGCCGCCGCCGTGCGCCTCGACGATCCTGCGCACGATGGCCAGGCCCAGGCCCAAGCCGCCCACCTTGCGCGTCATATGGTCCGCGGCCTGATAGAAGCCGTCGAATACCCGGAGCCGCTTCTCCTCCGGGATCCCGATCCCGGTGTCCGCAAAAGAAACCGCAAGACCGTCGCGCTGTCTTCCCACGCGGACGTCTATGCCGCCGCCCTTCCGGTTGAAGTGGATCGCGTTGAGCAGAAGGTGCTTGAACGCGGTCTCCAGAAGTCTTTCGTCCGCCTCCAGAGCGCCCGCCTCGCCCTCGACCGAAAACCTGACGGCGATCCCCTTGTCGTCGTATAGGGGCTTGCACGCGGCGATAGCCCTCTCGAGGACCGGTATCACGTCCACCCGCGAGGTGCGCAGGAGCGATCCCTCGCGCTGGAGGTCCTTGAATAGAAGAAGGTCCTCCACCGTCTCCCGCAGCCGATCGAGCCCGGAGCGCAGCTTGCCGCAGAGCTTCATCCCCCACCCGTCCGAGATCCCCTTGGAAAGGCATTCCAGGCTCATGAGCGACACGGCCATCGGCGTCCTCAGCTCGTGGTTCAGCCGGGACAAGACCGCGTCCTTGAGACGCTCCGTCTTCTCAAGCTCCGAGTAGGCCGCCGAGAGCTCCTCCTGCATCCGCTCATGCCAGCGCCGCTCCGCGGACATCCGGCGCTCCTCGAAGCGGCGCCTCACCGCCGATCCCAGCGCGTCCTCGCTGAAGGGCTTGCCCAGATACTCGCACGCCCCGTTCTTGAAAGCCGGGACAGCGGTGCTCACATCGGGATACGAGGTCATGATCACCACGTCCGTGGAGGGAGACCGCCTCTTGATCTCCTCGAGCAGCCGCTGCCCGTCCGATGCGTACGGCATCCAAAGATCGCTCAACACCAGGTCCGGCGTCTCGACCTCCAGGACGGACAGGGCCTCGTGCGCGTTTTGCGCCGTCTTGACGACGAAGCCCGAGGCGCTCAACACCCTCGCGCAAAAGGACCGGACGCTCGGCTCGTCGTCAACGACAAGGATCATCCCATCGGCGTTCATTCGACTCCCTCCCGCCGCCCCGTCCGGACGGCGCCCTCCGGATCACCGTCCTCTCGCATAGCGCTTTCCGACGCGGCCGCCGGCCGCGGTCCGGGGAGAAGCCCGCACGCAGCTAAGACCCAGGATGAACGCCTCGCGGTCGGCCGCCATGAACCTTTTCATCTCCGTCGCGCTCAAGGACGGAGCCCGCCGGTCGAAGGCGTCCGTCACGAGCCGGTAAAACCACGCCCGCAGGACCGGGTCCGGGATCGACGCGCCGGTCCTGCTTAGAATCCCTCTGGGCAGCCCCGATTTCCGCGCCTGTTCGGCCCAGTACCGGGCCTTGAGATCCAGGATGCCGCCGACCAGAGCGTTGACGCGGCGCTCGGCCGCCTCGCAGCCGGCCTCCGCGACGGCGGCCGGCGGCCCGAACGTCCAGCCGGGCCCACGCGCGGCGGCCTCCTCCTCCGGAAAGACGAACGCCGGGCTCGAGGCGAAGCCGTCACCGGCGAACGGCTCCGCCTTCACGCGCTTGCGCCGGGCGCAGAGGACGACTCCGGTCTCTATCTCGATGAGGCGGACGTGAAGCTCCAGAGCGTCCCCCACCGCGGCGAAAGACCCGACGACGACCGCCTCGGCCTGCAGCAGACGCCCGATGCGCGTGAGGCTCTCCTCGGCCAGGACGCCGCTGCGTCCCAGGCGGTGCTCGCTCATGAGGGCGTCCATCCAAGAGCGCTCCACGACGCTCACGGCTCTTCCCCTCGCCAGACGGGTGGTCAGCTCTTCGGCGAGAAGCCGCCCTTGGGCCGCGCTGGAGCCGTCCAAGGGCCTGAAGGGCAGGACCGCCACGCGCCGGACTCCGGCTTTCTTCGCCGCGCGCAGGAAGCTCCGCGCGATCGACTTCTGGCCTCCCCCCGCCCACGCAGTCAACGGCGGGATGCAGAGGAAGACGCCGGCCGCCGCCAAGGTCCGGATCGCCCCCGACACTGGTCGTCTTCCCATACCCCAAGTATGGAGGACGAGGCTCAGCGGCGGCGCAAGACGGCCTCAACTGCGCCTCACGCTTTGGTTGAAGTTCCCGTGAGCAAGAAGCTAGAATCCGTCTATGCCCAAGAAGATCCTCATCATCGACGACGTCGAAAGCATGAGAAAGACCCTCGAGAAGGAGCTGCGCCGGGACGGCTTCTCGGTCGTTTCCGCGGCCGACGGCTCCGACGGGCGCCTGCTCGCCAAGGAGACCCGCCCCGACATCATCCTCACCGACGCGGACATGCCCGGCCTAGACGGCCACACCTTGTGCCGCCTGCTGAGGAAGGACAGGGCCACGCGGAACATCCCCGTCATCATCATGTCGGGGGAGCTGATGGACGAAAAAGACGTGGTGGCGGGGCTGGAAGGCGGGGCCGACGACTACCTGATCAAGCCCTTCCCCATGAAGGTCATGCTCGCGCGCATCCACGCGGTGCTTCGGCGATACGAGCACGCCTCGACGGGAGAAGCGAGCGTCAAGAAGTACGGCATCCAGCTCGATCCCGCTTCGCGCGAGGTGAAGGTCGACGGCAAGGCACTGACTTTGACCCGAAAGGAGTTCGACCTGCTGGCCCTGTTCCTGGCGAACCCGGGCCGCGTGCTCAAGGCGACCTTCCTTTTGGAAGCCGTCTGGGGCTACGACGTGGCCGACTACAACGACCCCCACACGGTCGAGACGCACATCTCGCGCCTGCGCAGCAAGCTCGGCCCCAAAGTCTCGAAATACCTGAGCACCGTGCGGGGCGTCGGCTACAAGCTCGAGAAGTAGGCTCCAAAGGACCGGATCCCGGTCGGGGGCGGCTAGGCTAGGAGATCGTCGATCGTCCTCTCGAGGTCATCGAACCGGACAGGCTTCATAAGGTAGGCGGTCTTCTCGCGGCTCGCGACCTCGGCGGCCAACTCTTCCTCCGTCTTGCTGCCCGACATGAACAGGATCGGAATGTCCTTGAGCTTCTGGTTGCGGCGAAAGGCCTCGAAGAGGTGGGCGCCGGTGTCGCCGGGCATGTGGTAGTCGAGCAGGACGATTTCGGGTTCAAACCGCCGAGCCGCCTGCAGGCCCCGGATAGGATCGCCGGCCGAGACCACCTCGTGGCCCTTCCCGCTCAGGAACTCGGCGAGGGTATCGACCACCGCCCGTTCGTCGTCTACGATCAATATCCTGGCCATGGCCTTGCCTGAACCTCCGCCAAGTCCCTATCCATATGTATATAGCCTCGCTTCGGCGACAAGTCAAGGACGGCCGCTGACATCCATATAGAAAGAGTGCTTGCGTGACATTGACGCATCTTGGCATCCTCAAATCCCGGGGCCATCCATTAGTTGAGGATAATTTGAGCACCCCCTGAGGCTCCTGTGAGCCTCCCCCGCTACCCTAGGGAGGAAAGAGGAAGACCCCATGAAAAAATCGAAGCGATGTGCGCGCGGGCCATGTCGAGCCCCTGCACCCCGTCCTCGGCCGTCAAGACCTCATACCCGCCTTCGTCGAAGATGCGCTGCACCAACGTCCGGATAGGGAGGCTATCGTCTACGATCAACAAGCGTTTTTTGGGCTTCATGGACTCCTCCTCCTTGCTGCTATATATATATATGGGCGCGCTCATATCCGGGTCTTAGAATCCTCAAATAAAGCTCAACGAGAGTTCTTGGAAGGCTCAAGCGAGGCTCGCGGGAGGCTCACGCGCCGACGGAGCCTAAGGCGATTCCGCTTCCCTTGGACAGCTGATGCAGGTTCACGGGACGCTCACGGGACGCTCACACGCCGGCGAGCCGAAGAGGGTATATCGTCCTTAGAGGGCTGGGACTTGATGGGGGGTGAGCCTACTGTACGCCGCCCGACGGAGTCGGAGGGGACCGGCTCGGAGGACCGCGCCGCTGCCTAGGATCCGCCGGCTCCTGACTTCCGCGATGGGACACCCAGACAAAGCCGTATGGTAAGCCACCGTTTCCGTCGTATGGCTTACAACCTTTACCACTGACGCCTCCATCATGAATCTTCTAAAAAATCCCTATCTCCCCTTGTGCTCAAAATAGTTGTGGGTAAAGATTAGCCCTTCGGGGGAGAGGGTCAGGGTGAGGGGGGGAACTCATGGAGGCGTTCGCTCGTATACGGTAACGAGGCATCGCCCATGAACCCGATAGGCTTCGCTCGCGGTCTGCGCCGGACCCCCACAGACGCCGAGGCCCGCATCTGGCGCCACCTGCGATCGCGAAGGCCGGCCGGATGGAAATTCCGCCGCCAGCACCCCATCGGCCCCTACATCGTGGACTTCTGCCGCGTCGAAAGCCGTTTGGTCGTCGAGCTAGACGGAGGCCAGCATCGAGAGCGCCGACACTACGATAAGAAACGGACCGCCTTCCTGCGCTCGAAGGGGTGGCAGGTCCTCCGCTTCCGGGACAACGACGCCCCGCTGGAAACGGATTGCGTGCTGGGGGCGATTCCAGAGGCCTTGCCCAACCGACCCTCACCCGCGCTTCGCGGCGCTCCGCGCGACCTCTCCCGCAAGCGGGAGAGGTGATCCCCCCATCCTCCCCCACGAAGCGGGGCGGAGGGGACATAACGGTTGTTGATGGGACACCCGATCTCCAATGCCTCTCCGTCGGAGAGGCGGAGGATTCAGGAAGCCTTGCGGAAGTCAGGAAGAGGGTATATCGTCCTTAGAGGGCTGGGACTTGATGGGGGGTGAGCCTACTGTAGGCCGCCCGATGGAGCCGGAGGAGCCCGGCTCGGAGGACCGCGCCGCTGCCTAGGATCCTCCGGCTGAAGGCGCGGCTCCTTCTTTCCCGCGAAGGGATTCCCTGATCGTGCGCTCCAGGGCATCCAGGTCCAGGGGCTTGCGCACGAAGGCCCTGGCGCCCAGGAGCAGGGCGTCCCTCTCGAGATCGTCGCTCGGCCTGCCGGTCATCATGATGATGGCGGCCGAGGTCTGCCGGGACAGCTCCATCAGGGCGGGCAGGCCCATCATCCCGGGAAGACCCTCGTCGAGCAGGATGACGTCGTAGGGCCGGGCCCTCGTCATCTCGAGGGCCTCTTCCGCCGTCGCCGCGGCGGCGGCGGAGCATCCCTTCAGCTCCAGCCAGCGGGTCAGGAGCCTCCGGATGGCCGGTTCATCGTCCACGACGAGCACGCCGGCGTCAAGCGTGCCCTTCATGCATCGCTCCCCCCCCGCGCGGCCCCGGCCCGGCCAGGCGGGACAGCGTCTCGCGGATCTCCTTAGCGCCGAAAGGCTTCTGGAGGCAGGCCAGATCGGGCCCCTCGAAAAAGCTCCGCGCCTCGTCGCTCGCCGACCCGGTGATGAATACCCAGCGCGGAACAAGCTCGGGCTTGTTCTCCTTCATCCAGCGGTAGAGCACCATCCCGTCGCAGCCCGGGAGCCTCAGGTCGCAGAAGACCGCGTCGTAGTCGCCCTGCTGGAGCTTCTCCAACGCCGCCTTCCCGTCCCGGGCCACGTCCGGCCTCATGTTCATCTGCCGGAGCAGCCGCAGGATGCCGGTGAGTATGCTGTCCTCGTCGTCCACCACCAGCACCCGCCAGCCGGAAGGAAGAGGGGGCTCGGCCGCCGGAGCTTCGCCGGCCGCGCGCGAGGCGTCCTCGGTGACGGGGATCTCGAAGACGAACAGAGCCCCTTGCCGCCGGCTCTCGGCCCAGATCCGGCCGCCGTGCTCCGCGATGATGCCGTAGGCTATGGGGAGCCCGAGCCCCGTGCCCCGGCCCACCTCCTTGGTGGTGAAGAACGGCTCGAAGATCTTCTGGAGGTTGTCCGCCGGGATGCCGGGCCCGTCGTCCTCGAACTCCACGCGGATGTTCTCTCCCTCCCGCCGGGTCCGGATCGTGACGGCTCCCTCTCCCGGACGGTCCTCCAGGACGTCGAGGGCGTTGTTGATCAGGATGAAGAAGACCTGCTGGAGCTGGTGGAAGTCCGCCATCGTCTTCGGAACGTCGCCGGCCAGCTCGGTCCGGACCCGGATGTGCCGGTTCCTAAACAGCCGGCTCTGCAGGCGGAGGCAGTCCTGCAGTATGCCGTTCAATCCGACGAAGGTCTTCTCGGGCTTGTGCTTGCGGGCGAAGGTCGTCACGTTCTTGACGATCTTCTTGCACCGCTCCGCCTCCCGCAAGATCGTCTCCACGTCCTCGCGGTGGCGCGCGTCGCCCTGGATCGCGTCCTCCTGGAGCAGGAGCTGGCAGAAGGTCATGATCCCGGTCAGGGGGTTATTGATCTCGTGCGCGATGCCGGAAAGAGACTGGCCCAGCGTGTTCAGCTTCTCCGCGTGCAGAAGCTGCTCCTGCAGGACCGTTTCCCTCACCTCCGCCGCCTTGCGCTCGCTGATGTCCCGTGCGACGCCGATGATCCCGGCCATCCGGCCCCGCTCGTCGCGCAGGGGCGAGGCCGAGAACTCCACCGGGACCCTCTCCCCCGCCTTGGTGAGGACGTACAGCTCCCGTTCGCCGGGCGCGCCGGCACGGATCCATTCGTCGAGCCGGCCGACCTTGTCGGCGCCGTCCCCCTGCGGGAACAGATCGCGCGCCGGCCTGCCGACCAGCTCCAGCTCGGAGTAGCCCAACAGCTTCATCGCCGCCTCGTTGACCTTCCGGATCGTGCCGTCCGGATGGAATACGATCAGGGCGTCGCGCATGCCCGCGAAAATACCATCGAGGACCCTCTTGGACATGGCCGTGGCCGCGAACCGCCGGTCCCTGGCGGAGAAGGTGAGGAGCACCACGAAGAGGACGGCCAACAAGAAGGCCACGAGCCCCACGTCGTCGGTCCAGCCCGCGCCCGGATGGCGCAGGATATAGACCTCGTGGCAGATGTAGGCCACGAGGAGGAAGTTCACCAGTCCCAGAAGCCCGCAGGACTGAGGGTTCTGGGGCAAAGGGAGGCTTCTGAATTTACGCAGGGATCCCAATATTTTCCAAATTCCGCCGCGTTTTACCGTTCGGTCAGACATGGCCTTTCGTCGTCAAAAAAATCCCGGAGGCTCCCCGGCGCTTCGGAGCGCGCCCTAAATTAGTAATCCTTGTAATATATGTATATAGCGCGTTTACCCCGGTTTGTCAATAGGCGATCCCCCTATCCCGCCACGCCGGATTCCCCCACCGCTCCGGGGATTTGCGGATGATTTGAGCTTTCCCTGAGCCCCCTGAGAGCCCCGCATGCGACTCTAAGAGCGTACAACCAGGATATCGGCAAAGGAGCGGATATGAAAACCAGGCGACGCGTATTGGTGGTGGACGACGACGACGCCGTCCGCAGGACGGTCACAAAATCTCTCGGCGGAGGCGAGTATGAGGTCCTGACGGCTCGAGACGGCATGGAGGGCCTGGACATGGCGCGCGCGCACAGGCCGGACCTGGTCGTCGTGGACGTCATGATGCCCCGGCTCGACGGGTACGGCATGTTGGCCGAGATGATGAACGACCCCTTCACCAATCACATCCCCGTCCTCATGCTGACCGGGCTCGCCGACCAGGAGAACATGATCCACGGGCTGAACTTCGGGGCGGACGACTACGTGGCCAAGCCCTTCAACGCTGATGAGCTGAGGTTCCGGATCAAGAACCTCATCGCCCGCTCCCGGCATTTCGTGTACACAAGCGGCCATCGCCCTTAGAGCGTCCCGGCCGGAACAGTTGCGGCGGGACCCGCCTGGGACGCTGAAAAACTTCATCTATTTGACCGCATGTCAAAATACCCCGGGGCAAGCCTGCGGGGCTGGATTGACTGGATGTCGCATGCCCCGGGCGCTGGAAGGACAACGACATTCTTGCGATGGGGTTCCCAATGACGCAGGGGATTAAGCACCGCAGGGCAAGCCTGCGGCGCTGGATTGACTTTTGTCACTGGGTCTTGACAAACAGTATAAACGTGTTATAGTTATAATACATAATGAATAGTGCAAACATAAAACGCGGCCTAGGGACCACGGAGTTGGCCCGATTGTGCGATGTCACGCCGCCGACAGTGGGGCGCTGGATCAAGGAAGGCAAGCTCCCCTCTTTCACCACCGCGGGCGGTCACCGCAGGGTATGGGCCGAGGACGTCGTCGCCTTCCTGCGGGAGCACAACATCCCCGCGCCGCCGGAACTGCGGGCATCCGCACGGTGGACGGTGCTGATCGTGGACGACGAGCAGCCCACCCGCAAGCTCATCGCGCGCGTGGTCGGCAAGGTGGCCCCTGAAGCGGAGATCCATGAGGCCGCCGACGGGTTCGAGGCCGGCCACAAGATCACCGAGCTCGTGCCGGACCTCGTGGTCCTCGACATCCGGCTGCCCGGAGTGGACGGCATGAGGATCTGCCGGTCGATCCGGAACACCCGGCGCTTCCGGCGCGTGCGCGTGCTGGCCGTAAGCGGCTACGCGGTCGAGGAGACCCGGAAGGAATGCCTTGAGGCCGGGGCGGACGATTTCGTCGGGAAGCCGTTCGACATAGCGGAGATGGAGAGGAGTCTTTATCGGCTGGCTCCAACCGCCGTTCGGGAGGGCAAGAAATGACGCGCCGACAAGAACCCTCGGGGATATCGGTCCTGGTCGTGGACGACGACCCCTCCGTGCTCCAGAGCGTCTCGTCCTATCTGAAAGCGCACGGCTTCAACGTCGTCACCGCGCGGGAAGGCTCGGCCGCCTACGCCATCATCCAGGAGGTGGCTCCGCAGGTCATCGTCACCGACGCGGAGATGCCGGGTATGGACGGGATTCGGCTGTGCCGCCTCCTAAAAAAGGATGCCCGCACGCGCTCCATCCCAGTGATCCTGATGTCGGGAGCCCGGATCGGGGAAACGGACCAGATCTGCGGCTTCGACAGCGGGGCGGACGACTACATCCTCAAGCCCTTCTCGTTCAAGGTCCTTCTGGCCCGCGTCCACGCGGTCCTGAGGCGCTTCGAGCAGCCGGGCGAGGGCGCCGAGATACTCAAGACCTGCGGCCTGCAGCTGGACCCGGCCGGCCGCACGGTCAGCGTGCGCGGCGCTCAGGTCAAGCTCACCCGCAAGGAGTTCGACCTCCTCATGTCCTTCATGCGGCAGCCGGACCGGGTGCTCCAGACGCGCCATCTCCTCGAGTCGGTTTGGGGCTACGATCTGGCCGACTACAACGACCCCCACACGGTCGAGGTCCATGTGTCCTCCTTGCGCAAGAAGCTCGGCCCCGAGGTGGGCAGGCGGCTGGTCAGCGTGACCGGCTACGGCTACAAATTCGAGGCGCAGTCCGCGGACTCCGGCGCCGGGGAAAATGCTCCCCGCCGCAACGCCGGCCGGACAACGGCGAACGGAAAGAGCGGGAGGAAACGGAACAATGGCTGAGGCATCCACCGCCTCCCCCGAAAAGCGGAACCCGGCGACATTCAGCCTCGATGAGCAGTCCGCCCTGCTCTGCCTGCGGCTGGTCATCTTCCTCCTGCTGAACTTCTTCCTGCTGTTCAGCCCGAAGATGCAGGCGTCCTTCTCATTAACTCCCTTCGCCCTCGTGTTGCTGTATTTGTTCTCGAACACCGCGCTCCTCGTCGTCCCCCGCGAAAGGTGGAGCCAGCCTCTCGTCCAGTCGGCCCTGTTCATCTTCGACATCGTCATCATCTCCCTGGTCATCTACGCCAGCGACGGGCTCGACAGCGACCTATACCTGCTCTATTTCCTCGTCATCTTCATGTCCGGGCTCCAGGTGGAGGCCTGGCAGAGCTTCCTGACGGGGACCGTCGCGAGCCTGGTCTACCTGTTCTTCTGGACGCGCGGGGGACGCGAAGCCCAGCTCATGAGCGCCCAAGTCCTGCTGCGGATACCCTTCTTCTACCTGATCGCCTTCTTCGTCTCCTTCCTCGTGGGCCAGGCGCAGAAAGCGCGCAAGCGCCTGGAGCAGGCCGAGGTCCAGCTCATGCACTCGGACAAGCTCGCGGCCGTGGGCCGCCTGGCCGCGGGCGTGGCCCACGAGCTCAACAACCCCTTGACCAGCATCATGGGCTTCACCCAGCTCCTGCTCGAGGACGAGAAGCTCACCGAAGAGCAGCGGAGCTCGCTCACCGTGGTCAACGACCAGTCCCAGCGCTGCCGCCGGATCATATCGGACCTGCTGCAGTTCAGCCGCAAGAACAAGCCCAAGCGTGAGAACGTGCAGGTGTCCTCGCTCCTGGAATCGACGATGAGCCTGGCGAAATACGACCTGTGCAAGTCCCGGGTGGACGTGGACCAGAAATGCCCCGCCCCCTCGCCCACGGTCTACGCCGACCCGTTCCAGGCCCGGCAGGTATTTTTGAACCTCATCACCAACGCCATGCACGCGATGCAGGAGCGGCCCACGAAGAAGCTGATCATCCGCGTCGAAGAGAAGGCCGGCAGGGTACGGATCCATTTCCAGGACACCGGCGCGGGAATATCCAAGAAGAACATCGACAAGCTCTTCGATCCCTTTTTCAGCACCAAGGAGGCCGGGAAGGGCACCGGCCTCGGCCTGTCGATCTCTCACGGCATCATCGCCTCGCACGGAGGGGCCATCTCGGTCAAGAGCCGGGAGGGCGAGGGGACGACTTTCACCGTCGAGCTGCCCCGGGGAGGACGCAATGGGACAACATAGGATCCTGCTGGTCGACGACGAGCCGCCGGTCCGGGCCGTGCTGCGGCGGATCCTTAAGGACCCGTCCCGCGTCCTCGACGAGGCCGGAAGCCTCGCAGAGGGCCGCAAGCGCATGGCGGAAGGCGGGTTCGATCTTCTCATCGCGGACCTGCGCCTCGGCGACGGAAGCGGCTGGGACCTCGTCAAGGAAGCCCGCGAGCGTCACCCCAAAATGCCCGTGCTCGTCATCACCGGGTCCCCGGAAGACGACAGCGAGGATCGCGCCGAGGAGTTGCAGGTGACCGGCTACGTGAACAAGCCCTTCGACATCACCGCGATGCGCAAGACCGTGGCCGAGGCGCTGGGCCGCGGGACCGGCGGCTGATCGCGGCTCTCCCATCCGCGCGGCATCCCCGTCCTCCGCAAGCCGCTCGGAAGATCCGCCCTTTTGAGCGCAATCACTTTCCCCGGAGGCGATGCCGGTCAACATCCGCCGGCAGTCTGCGCCGCCGTGCAGTCGCAACACCGTTCCCGACTTCCGCAAGGCTTCCTGAATCCTCCGCCTCTCCGACGGAGAGGCATCGGAGATTGGGTGTCCCATCAACAACCGTTCTATCCCCTCTGCCCCGCTTCGTGGGGAAGGAGGGGCGGATTACCTCTCCCACCTGCGGGAGTGGCGGGATTACCTCTCCCGCTTGCGGGAGAGGTCGCGCTGAGCGCGGCGAAGCGCGGGTGAGGGTCGGTCGGGCAAAGCCTCTAGAATCGCCCCCAGCACGCAATCCGTTTCCAGCAGGGCGTCGTTGTCCCAGAAGCGGAGGACCCGCCACCCCTTCGACCGCAGGAAGGCGGTCCGTTTCTTATCGTACTGTCGGCGCTCTCGATGCTGGCCTCCGTCCAGCTCGAAGTCTATCGGGTTCATGGGCGATGCCTCGTTACCGTATACGAGTGGACACCTCCATGAGTTTTCCCCCCCTCACCCTGACCCTCTCCCCCGTCGGGCTAATCTTTACCCACAACTATTTTGAGCACAAGGGGAGATGGGGATTTTTGAGAAGATTCATGATGGAGGCGTCAGTGGTAAAGGTTGTAAGCCATATCGATATCAGCCAAACGCGCCATGCCGCGCCAAAGCACTTC
>JBDREN010000006.1:0-15638 GCA_043819795.1 Elusimicrobiota bacterium | reverse complement strand
GACGACTGGCGGCGCGATCGCCTCCGGGACCGCCGGGGCACCTCCGAGGAACGAAGGAGCTGGCGCCGCGGACGGTGCCCGGGCTGCGGCAGCAGGCTCCGGGACCCGAGTGATCGCCGCAGCGGATATTGCCGGCGCTGCGACCGCGGGAGCTAGGGTCGGAGTCCCCATCGACAGGGGGCGGCTCGAGCGCCGCATCCGCTTCAACCGACAAAGCGCGGCGACTGGCGCCGATTCACCATCTTCTTGGCGCATCGCGCGAAGCCTTGCCGCGCGCTTGACTGGATGCCGCATGCCCCGGGCGGTATCCCCGATCCATGCCCGAGCCGGCGTGCCCTCCCTGGATTTTCGTTCGGGATAGATGTTAAATAGGCGCATGGCCAAGCGAATACCCATCCGGCGCATCGGCGTGCTGACGAGCGGCGGCGACTGTCCCGGGCTCAACGCCGTGATCCGGGCCGTCACCAAGAGCGCCATCATGGAGCACGGCCTGCGGGTCGTGGGCATCGAGGACGGGTTCCTGGGGCTCATTGAGGACCGCTTCCGCACCCTGGGCGAGATGGAGACCTCGAACATCCTGACGGTCGGGGGGACCATCCTCGGGACGAACAATAAGTGCGATCCGGGGAGGTATCCCGTGCGCAAGGGCGGCAAGGTCCATTACGAAGACCGGACCGATCGCTGCGTGGCGCGCCTGCGCCGCCGCCGGATCGACGCGCTCGTCGTTATCGGCGGGGACGGCTCCATGGCCGTGGCCTCGCGGTTCGTCCGAAAGGGCGTCAACTGCGTCGGCGTGCCCAAGACCATCGACAACGATATTCCCGGCACGGACGTGACCTTCGGCTTCTCCAGCGCCACGGCCGTGGCCACCGACGCCATCGATCGCGTGCACACGACCGCCGCCAGCCATCACCGGGCGATGGCCGTGGAGGTCATGGGGCGCAACGCGGGCTGGATCGCCCTCTATGCGGGCGTGGCCGGCGGGGCCGACGTCATCCTGCTCCCGGAGATGCCCTTCGATATGGACAAGGTGTGCCGGAAGGTCGTATGGCGCTCCCATCACGGCAAGCGCTTCACCATCTTGTGCGTGGCCGAGGGCGCGCGGGCCGTGGGCGGCGAGCAGGTCGTGGACCGCTACGACCCGGCGAGCCCGGAGCCTGTGCGGCTTGGCGGGATCGGCCGGCATGTGTCCCGGGAGATCGAGGCGCGGACCGGTGTGGAGACGCGCTGCACCGTCCTGGGCCACGTGCAGCGGGGCGGCGCTCCCGTGCATGAGGACCGGGTGCTCGGCACCCTCTTCGGCCACGCGGCCGTAACGGCCCTCATGGCGGGAAAGCGGAACAGGCTCGTGGTGATGAAGGGTCGCCGCGTGACGGACGTCGCGCTCGACCACGGAGAAGGCCGGCAGCGTCTTGTCCCCCGCAATCACCCACTGATCCAGGCCGCCCGCGCGGTCGGCACCTCGTTCGGGGATTGAGCCTCGGATCGGCGATCATCAGATCGTTGAAACCGAGGCCTGCCGCCCCATCCAACCGCAGTCCTTCCGGAAACGTCGCAGCCCGGGGTTGCCAACCGGGATATCCAGGATTTGATTGGATTTTTGCCGTTGGCGGCCGCGTGTCGCGACCGAGGGGGCGGCTCAGGTATGCCGCAGAGTATGGATGGCTGGAATGTTGCATTCCAGAAGAATAAGACTGTTCCTGAACAGCCCACTTCGACGTCAAGATGCGCGAAACGCGCGCGAAGCGGAGGGAGCAGAAGCCAGTGCCGTCAGCCGTGAAGCCGTAGATACGGGGTGACGGGCGTATGACTGCACGCACCGTTTGCGGGAACGCTGAAACGGCTTCCAAGGTCGTTGAAAGGATCCTCAAGAGCCGCGACGGCGGGCGTTTGAGCCTTATCGCTATTCTCCAGGATATCCAGGCTGAGCTCGGCTACCTTCCCGAAGACGCCCTCAGGGCCGTTTCCAAAGGCACGGGCCGTTCGCTGATCGACATATACGGCGTCGCGTCGTTCTATCATTCGTTCCGTTTCAAGCCAAAGGGGAAGCATCTTCTTTCGGTGTGCCTGGGGACCGCCTGCCATGTACGGGGCGGGGCTCACGTGGCGGAGGAATTGTGCAAGAAACTCGGCGTCGAGCCCGGCGAGACGTCGAGCGACGGCGAGTTCACGCTGGAAACCGTGAACTGCCTCGGATGTTGCGCCATCGGTCCCGTGGTGGTCAAGGACGGGCAGTACCATGGCCAAGTCAGCATCAAGGACGTGGAGCCGCTGATCGGCGGACATAAGAGCAAGCGCAGGGGCTGAGATGATCAAGCTTAGGTTGATGTGCAGGTATTGCCGCAAGTCCCTGATGGACCGCGAGAACAGGATCGATTCGAAGCCTTCCATCAGGTTCGCCATTAAGTACGGCAAGAAGAAGGGCGACATGTTCGTGAGCGGCCTGTACGGCAGCTATACCATCAGGATACCGTTCGCGATCCCCAAGGGGAAGATCTTGAGCTTCTTCTGTCCGCACTGCAGCAAGGAGATGTCGGGAACCCGGGTGTGCGAGGCATGCCGCGCCCCGATGATCCCCATCGCCCTTCAGGAGGGCGGGATGGTGCAGGTCTGCGCGCGCATGGGCTGCAAGAAGCATATCGTCGAATTCGAGGACCCGGAAGCGGAGATCAGGGCTTTTTACGCCAAGTACTCGACGTTCTTTAAGTGAGAGCCATGGCGCCGACGAACAAGCTGCGCGGAGTGGCGGAATACGACAGGCTGAGGAAGGCGGCCAACGCCGAGCGGAACGCGTTCGAGGTCCGCGTCAGCATCGGATGCACAAGCTGCTCCGCGGCCGACGCCGCGGCGCTGGAGAAGGCGTTTAAGAAGGCGGTCGCCGACAATGGACTGCAGTCCAAGGTGCATATCAGGATCTCCGGCTGCCACGGCTTCTGCGCGAACGGGCCCCTGGTCGTCCTGATCCCCGAGGGGATCTGCTACGTAAAGGTGAAGCCCGAGGACGCCAAGCAGGTCATCGAAGAGACCATCCTCAAGAACAACGTCGTTCGCCGGCTCCTCTACCGCGACCCCAAGACGGGAGAGCGGTTCCAATACGAGCGCAGGATTCCTTTCTACAAGAGGCAGCTCCGCCTGCTCATGGACTACAACAAGCGGATCTCCCCCACCAGGATACGGGACTACATCGCCATCGACGGCTATGAGGCCCTGACCAAAGCGCTGAGCCGGATGTCCCCGGAGGACGTGATCCTGGAGATCAAGAACGCGGGGCTCCGCGGAAGGGGGGGGGCGGGATTCCCGACCGGGTTCAAGTGGGAGTTCTGCCGGAAGGCTCCGGGGAGGCCGAAATACGTCATCTGCAACGCGGACGAGGGAGACCCGGGCGCCTACATGGACCGGAGCCTGCTGGAGAGCAACCCGCACGGCGTCCTGGAAGGCATGATCCTCGGGGCCTACGCGATCGGCGCCGGAGAGGGCTACGTCTACGTACGGAACGAGTATCCCGTGGCCGTGGAGCACGTGCGGATCGCGATCGAGCAAGCCAGGGAGTACGGGCTGCTGGGGAAGAACATCCTCGGCTCCGGATTCGATTTCGACGTCCACATGGAAAGGGGCGCGGGGGCTTTCGTGTGCGGCGAGGAGACCGCTCTCATCGCTTCCATCGAGGGCGCAAGGGGCGAGCCGAGGCAGCGGCCGCCTTTCCCCGCGACCAAGGGTTTGTGGGGCAAGCCCACGAACATCAACAACGTCGAGACCTGGGCGAACGTCCCCCTCATCATCAGCCGGGGCGCGAGCTGGTACTCCCATTTCGGGACCAGGAACAGCAAGGGGGCGAAGATATTCTCGCTGGTCGGCAAGGTGAGGAATACCGGCCTGGTCGAGGTCCCCATGGGCTCGACCTTCCGGGAGATCATCTACGACATCGGCGGCGGCATCATCAACGACAGGCCCTTCAAGGCCGTGCAGACGGGGGGCCCCTCGGGCGGCTGCATCCCGGCGGAGCATCTGGGCTTGATGGTGGACTACGAGAGCCTCTACCGGGCGGGCTCCATCATGGGTTCCGGCGGCATGATCGTGATGGACGACCGGACCTGCATGGTGGACGTGGCCAAGTACTTCATGAACTTCCTCAGGCACGAGTCCTGCGGCAAGTGCCTCTCCTGCCGCGAGGGCACGCAGCGGCTATGGGAGCTTTTGACGGACATCTGCGAGGGGAGGGGGAAAGAGGGGCATATTGATCTTATCGAGGAGTTGGCCAACGCGGTGAAGGATAGCTCGCTGTGCGGGCTGGGACAGACCGCGGGCAATCCGGTCCTGAGTACGCTGCGCTATTTCCGCAAGGAGTACGAGGAGCACATCAGGGAGAAGACCTGCTCGGCGGGCGTGTGCAAGAGCTTGGTGGAATACCGGATCGATCCGGAGAAGTGCGTGGGCTGCTTGCTGTGCCTGAAGGCCTGCCCCCAGGAGGCCATCTCCGGCGAGCTCAAGAAGCCGCACGCGATCGATGCCGCGAAATGCATCAAGTGCGGGATGTGCTTCAACGTCTGCCGCCTCGACGCAGTGAAGACCGGGAAGGCGAAGGAGTCATGCCCCGCGTAACCATAGACGGGATCGACCTGGACGCCGAGCGCCATTGGACCGTGCTGGACGCGGCCCGCTTCCTGGGGCTCGAGATCCCCACGCTGTGCCATGAGGACGGCCTTTCCCCGTTCGGAGGATGCCGGCTCTGCGTGGTCGAGACCGGCGTCGGCAAAAGGGCCCGCCTGGTCACCGCCTGCACCTACCCCGTCGAGGAAGGGCTGAACGTCCGGACGAACTCGCGGTGGGTGCTCCGCACGCGCCGGATGATCGTCGAGCTCCTGCTCTCCGTGTGCCCGAGCTCCAAGACGATCCAGGACCTGGCGGCGAAGTTCGGCGTCCAGGAGGTGCGGTTCAGGCAGAAGCACGAGGACTGCATCCTCTGCGGGCTCTGCGTGCGCATGTGCGAAGAGCAGATGATGGCGGGCGCCATCGGATTCGTGGGCCGGGGCCAAGAGCGCAGGATCACCACGCCCTTCGGCGCCAAGTCGGACGTGTGCCGCCACTGCGGCGGCTGCATGTACATCTGCCCCGTCTGCAACTCGCGCTGCCAGGGTCCGGAGGCGGCCAACGCGGTCTGCGGCAACTGCGCGCCCCTTCAGCCTACCTGCGCCGATCTTCACGAAGACTATCAATGCTACATGGGTCCCACCGGCTCCTGCGGGACCTGCGTCCGGGAGAAGGAAGGGGGGAGGCAGAAAGAGACGACGCCTCCGGGCAAGACGTCCGGGAAGGAACAAAAAGAAGAAGTGATCTCGGGAGGATAGTATGGCTCCGATCAAATTGAACGCCAGCGCGGCGACTCTTACGAAGAACAGGACCGTGGATTCCGTAAGCCCCTTGAGCGGGCTGTGCTCCACCTGCGTGGACGGGTGCATCGGCATGTGCGAGGTGGGCAGGTCCGCCCTTAGGGCCCACGAGGTCATCTATCCCCAACCCTTCGGCATCATCACCACGGCCGGGGAGAAGGCCTATCCCGTCGACCTGTCGCATTTCAACATCATGGGGACCGCGGTCGGCGCGCACGGGATCGAGGCCGACTCGGACAAGGCCATCTTCCCCAACGTGAACCTCGAGACCAAGATCGGCCGCGCGTTCCCGGGCATCAAGCTGAAGCTCCCCATCGTGTTCGGGGGCATGGGCTCCACGAACGTGGCGTCGAACAACTGGGAGGGGCTCGCCGCGGGAGCCGCGATCTCCGGCGTGGGCCTCACCGTGGGGGAGAACGTCTGCGGGATGGACCCGGAGACCACCATTTCCAGAGGGAAGGTGACGGACTCCCCCGAGCTGGCCCGCCGGGTCAAGCTCTTCAGGCAATGGCAGAGGGGCGGCTACGGCGCGGTGATCGTCCAGGCGAACGTGGAGGACACCCGCCTGGGCGTGCAGGAGTACGCGCTCCAGAAACTGGGCGTGAAGGCCGTGGAGCTCAAGTGGGGCCAGGGCGCCAAGAACATCGGGGGAGAGGTCAAGATCAAGAGCCTGAAAAAGGCCCAGATGCTCAAGGATAGGGGCTACGTCGTCCTGCCCGACCCCCACGACAAGGGCGTCATCCAGGCCTTCGAGAAGGGCAGCTTCACCGAGTTCGAGCGCCATTCCCGGGTGGGGATGGTGACCGAGGAGGGCTTCATGGAGCGGGTGGACCAGCTGCGCAAGGCCGGCGCCCGGTACGTGACCCTGAAGACGGGCGCGTACCGCCCGGCGGACCTCGCCCGCGCGGTGAAATTCTCCTCGAAGGCCAAGATCGATATGCTGACCGTGGACGCGGCCGGCGGCGGCACGGGCATGAGCCCCTGGAAGATGATGAACGAGTGGGGCATGCCGCCCGTCGAGCTTTTTAGCCTGCTCTACCAGTATTGCGACACCCTGGCCAAGAAGGGCGAGTACGTCCCGCCCATCGCCGTGGCGAGCGGCTTCGTGTTCGAGGACCAGATATTCAAGGGCCTGGCCTTCGGGGCGCCGTACTTCAAGATCATCACCATGGCCCGGGCCCCGCTCACGGCCGCGATGGTCGGCAAGACGATCGGCAACAAGATCGCCTCGGGCAAGGCTCCGGTCTTCGTGGAGCGCTTCGGGAATTCCGTGGAGGAGATCTTCGTCGAGGCGCATTCGCTCAAGGAGCAGTACGGGAAGGACTTCGCCAAGCTCCCCACGGGCGCGATCGGGGTCTATTCCTACCTGCAGCGCTGCGCCCAGGGGATGCGGCAGCTCATGTGCGGGGCCAGGAAGTTCTCGCTCGAGCACATCACCCGCGACGACCTCTGCGCCTTGACCGAGGAGGCCGCTCGGATCAGCGGCATCGAGTACGTGTCGAACGTCGACCGGGAGCTGGCCGAGGAGATCATCGAAGGCTGATCCGCGCGACGCGGGCGTGAGGTCCCGCGGCGGCCTGGGATCCGTGACTCGGATCTCGGGCCGTTCGCGTTTCTATCGCAGGACCGGGCCGGCGCCGGAGGGATAGAATACTCCGGGCGTCTGCTCCCGGTTTTGGCGGCGGGCCTCGTCCTGGACCTTCGGCTTCAGGTAGCGGTAAAGCCCCTTCGAGGTCACGCGTCCCGAGCGGTCCCGTGCCTCCCCGTTGAGCCCCTTCAGGAAGAAGTAGGTGAAGATCCCGTGGCCCTGGTCGTCCAGGGCGGAGGTGATCTCGGTCCCCGAGGCCGCGGTAAACAGCGTGATCTTGCCGCCGGAGGGACTGCCGGTGTCCACCTTGAGGACCAGGGGCCGCGCGCCCTTGGCCAGGACCGAGCGCCCGCCCGCTCCCGAGAAGCAGGCGTCCAGGGCCACGACCACCTCCTTGGCCTTGAGCGCGTCCAGCCTCCGGTAGAGCTCCTTCAACGGGTATCCGGTGCTCTTCAGGAAGTTCGCGTCCCCGCCCCAGGGCACGAGATAGGCCCCGCCCGTCCGCGCGTCCGGGGCGCCGTGGCCGGAGAAGTAGAAGAACACCCTGCTCTCGGGCTTGACGTTCCTCGGCAGCCACTCCTCAAGGTATTTCGCCAGAGCCGAGCGCACGGCCTGCGACCCGGAGAGGTGGATCACGTTGCGGCGGGGGAAGCCCAGGGCGAGCAGGTGCTCCTTGACCGCCTCGGCGTCTCGCTTGGCGAACTCGGCCGGGGGGAGGTCGGAGTACTTCTCGACGCCGATGACGAGGGCGAAGTCGTCCGGACGCTCGTTGAGCTTGTAGCCCGGCGTGTCCACGTCGGAACGGATCGCCCTCGCCGCCGGCTCGGGGGGCGTGGGCTTCCGAGGGGCCGAGCCCCCCCGGGTCTTCGCGTATGCCGCCAGCTTCGCGGACGCGCGCAGCGAGCTTTCGATCTCTCTCCTGACTTCCTCCGCCACCCCGGAAACGACCGTCGCCGGGCTGGCGGTAAAGAAGCTCCTTTCGCCTTGCGCGCCGATCTTCTCGATCTGGCGCTGGTCCGGCGAGAAGAATACCACGCTGGAGTCCATCTTGAAGATTCTCTTCGCCTCGACGAAGGTGTCGAGGAGCGCGATCAGGTCCGCGTTGATCGCCCGGGCCTCCTCCATTTTCTCCACCTTGACGACCGTCTTGAAGTTCCGTTTATAGACTTCGATATCCTCCTCGATGAACCGGTTGACGTCGAAGCCCGCCATCGCGCTTCCCTGGTGCCCGTACTCGATCGCGGCCTTGGTGTTCTCGGATAGGATCAGGGCCAGGGTCAATCCGGGATAGGCCGGGGGGGCGGTGCGGATGTCGATGCCCGCGAAGGGGTCGCGGCGCGAGGGAGCCTTGGGGATGGGCATGCATCCCGCCAGCAGAAGGCCGGTCATGGCGATGCCCGCGAAACGTGCGCTGTTCATTCCGTCGCCTCCTTTCCCGCCTCGGCGATGCGCTCGTCCAGGAAGCCGCCCAGGCCCACGAGCACGTCCATCGGGATGGTGTGGCCGTCGTTGAAGCTGCGCAGCTCGCCCTTGAGCCCGGCCTCCTTGAGCGCTTCTTCGAGCCGCTTGGCGCCCTCGTAGCCGAGGAGCGGGTCCATCGTGCCGTGGGACTGGAAAAAGGGCGTGCCGGCGCGCGCCGGCGCGAGGCGGCGCAGGGATTCTTCATCCATGATATTGCCGGACAGGATATACAGCCCCAGCGGGGACTCCGGCGCGTTGAGCGCGAGCTCCAGAGCCAGCGAGGAGCCCTGGCTGAAGCCCCCCAGGATCAGGCGGTTCCAGGGCGTCTCCAAAGCGTCGACAAGGCCGCGGGCCGTTTCATGCGCTTCGTCGAGGCCGGGCGGCCTGGAGCCGGAGAAGTCCAAAGGCTTGCCCATGACCTGCGCGCGTTCGAGCCTCTCCTCGTCGAGGGGGAACCACATCCGGCCCGAGGGCAGCATCTCCATCTCGAGCGGGGCTTCGGGGAATATCCAGCGGGCCGGGCGCTCCAGGGGGACCTCCCCGGCCAAGGGGGCCAGGTCCGCCGCGTTGGCCCCGTAGCCGTGGAAGCAGACGATCGTGGGCGCCTCCGGCCCCGCCGCGAACTCGATGACGTCGAGCGGCCCGATCCTCCTTCTGCGGGGCAAAGACAGATTCACCATGGGCGTTAGGGCGCCATCCCTTTAGCCGGCATGTGGCGCAGCGGGAAAGCTTCGGGACCGAAACGAGGCATGCAGAACTTATGCGGCGGAGGCGGCTCGTCCCCTTTCGGTTGGCGGGGGTCCAAGGACTTCTCCCGGATCTCCTTGGCGCGCCGGATCAGCGGCTCCGCCTCCTTGTCCTTGCCCGCGTTGAGCAGCTCCTCGCCTCGCCGGCTGAGCTCCGCCGGTTGTTCCTCATCGGCCCGAAGGCGGGGCGGGTAGAATACGGCGCTGAGGCCGAGAAGGAACGCCAAGAGCGTGCGTTTCATGGAGCGTCAGCTGTTAACTCTGTCAACTAACTTTAGCGCATATGGCGGTCCAAGACTAGCCCCGGCCTCACTTAGTTAACAAAGTTGACACCTGACGCTGCCTACTATCTCCAGGCCTCGAGGACGTGTCGTGCTGCGGCCAGCCCCTCGTAGACCGCGGATTCGAACGCGGGAAGCCCCTGCCCGTCGCTGTGGGCCAGCAGGACCGGGCCGATCCTCTTCTGGATGCTGGGGAGCCACCGGGTGAACATGCCCGGCCTGTTCACGAGGATCGCGTGCCCCCACCGCGTCATGTGCGCTTCTCTGAGGTGCCTGGAGGCGCCGGGAACAAGCTTCTCGAAGGCCTGGACGAACGGCGCCGCGAACTCCTCGGGCGCGGCGGACAGCAGGCGCCAGCGGCCGGCTAGGGACTCGCGCAGGGGCGCGAACACGGTGATGACTTGAGGCCCGCCGGCCCCGCCCGGCCGCGGCGTCCCGGCCACCCAGTCTGCCGGGATGAAATCCTCGAATGCGACCTTCCCCCCCGTGGAGCTGGCGTAGCTTTCGAGGCTGACCCGCCGGTCGAAGCAGAGATTGGCGACCACGTACGAGGCGTATTGCTGCGCTTTCAGCGCGTAGCGCTGACCGTCCGGGAGGGGGTCCAGAAGGGCGCTCGCGGCGAAATACGGGACCGCAAGGACGACGCGCTTGGCCTTCACGGCGAGACTGTCCCCGCCCCTGACATATCGCACGATGGCCGAGCCGTCGGGGGCCGGCGAGACCTTATGGACGTGGCACCCGTTGCGGATCCTGCCGGCGCCCGCGGACTCGATGCCCTGGACGAGGCTCTTGACGATGGCCGCGTTGCCGATGGGGGGGGCGTGGATGTCGGCGAGGATCTCCGAGTAGAAATTGACGCCGCCGTAAGCGGACACCATTTCCGGGGGGGCTCCCATCGCCGAATAGCAGTACGAGATCAGGAACGGCATCAGGTCGGGGTGGGCGTACGGCTTGAGCCATTCGGCGAACGAGATCCGGTCCAGCTCCAGGGCTCTGCGGGAGCTTCTCCGGTAGGGGATGTGCGGGTAATCCGGCCCCTCCGATACGTCCTCCAGGGCCTTCTTCAGGCCTCGCATGGCTCGGCGCAGGCCCGGCGGCAGGCCGGCCATCACGGGCTCGTCCCACGGTTCGACAACCCACTTCCCACCGATGTACCAGCGATCCAAGGGCTTCCTGACCGAGGCGAGCTTGAGGCCCGCCTCCGCAAGCAGAGCGCCGATCTCGTCGTCGTTCTGGACGAAATATGCCGCGCCGATGTTGAAGGGGGATGTCGCGCCATCGGCCGGCCTGGGAGTTGCCGCCGCTGTCCCGCGCGGTCTCGAGAACGAGAAGGTCGGTATGCCGCAGCCTGAACCCGGCGGCCAGGCCCGCTATCCCCGATCCGACCACCACGACCTCGCGGGTCTCCGAGGGGCTCGCCTCGGGCGGGGAGAAACCGTCGCGGAACTTGTGGGGGAGCTCGAACTCGTTCCCGGACCAACCCGTCACGGCATAACCCCGCGGCGGGGCCGTCTTGCCGAGCTTGGCCCAGACCGTCTCAGGCAGCAGGATGGCGCCCAGGGTTGATAAGGCCCCGGCGCCCAGGAACTCGCGGCGGGTCAGCCGTGTCATTCGTAGATCCCATGGCCCATGTTCTTGTGGCAGGTCACGCAGCGCAGGACCGTCGCTTCCTTCGAGGAGTGCAGGCCGCGGATCTCTCCCAGGCCCGTCTCGATGACGTCTTCAGCGGGATCCCGCACTGTGGCATGGCACCGCAGGCACATGGCGTCGGTCGTCTGGCTGAGGTACACCTGTTTCAGCGCAAAATAGAAGTCCTTGGCTTCGTGATCCCGGGCCGGCAAGAAATGTCGGTAGCCGTCCTTGAGGCCGTGCCGGATCTTCTGCGCCAACACGGACGCGGGATGATGCCAGCCCGGCAAGTGGCAATCCCGGCACGAGGCCCCGCGCCTCCCCTTGGGCCTGTCCGGGCGGGGATAATGCTCGGAGGCCATCCAGCCCTCCTTCACCGGCTCCATCTCATGGCAGGAGCCGCAGAACCAAGGCGTGGAGGTGAGCTCGACCGAAGTGTAGGCGGCCAGGGGAAAGACGGCCGCCACGATGCCCAGAGAGACCATGGCCCTCGAGAAAGGCGAAACAAGGCGCTTCATGCAGGAGCCGCGCGACGACGAGGTCCCCGTGACCCAACGGCGTCGCGGGAGCCCGTAATCCTATTTCGCGGCATTACGGCGACACTTCTGGTAACTTTACCATATTGGCCGGGGGCAAAGCCCCCGGCGTCTAGGGCGTCAAGTGTTAACTTAGTTAACAAAGTTGATTCCCTCGTAATCGCGCCAGGAAAAGCTTGGGCGAGGAGGATCGCGAATGAGCGTGTGAAACCTTGCGATGGAATCCAGCTGGTGAAAATCCAGCCCGGTCAAGGCCGTAGCGGGCAGACTGGTAGCGAGTCTTGCACTTTGTCGGGTGGCCAGTGGCTGCTCCGGCAGGGTGAAGCGTAGACAGCAAGGAAGCGGGCCGTGAGGATTCAGCTCCGAAATCGAATGCAGTTGCGGAAGCCGACGCTATTTACGAGGCGGAAGGCAGAATCCGGGTGACCGATATGCGAGGTCGCTGGGAGCCGCCGGAGTCTCTAGCCCGGGGCACGCTTTCAAAGTGATTCCCCAGGAACCTGGGAGGCCTCCTCGCCTCCACGCAGAAAACGGGTGTGGTCCACCCGACAGCAACGGACCTGGCCTTGGTTGGCAGGACGCGCCGGATCAAGGAGCGAAGGAAGCGTCCAGCGAGGGTACCAGTTGGCCAAGGGAGACCAGAGGCCGTTGGGATGGGCGAGGAGGAGTCTTACGAACCCAATAGTACCGAGGAAGGCGGGGAACCGGGATGAGGGGAGGAATCGGTAGCGACCTATGGAAGGGCTAGTGAGGCACCACCGTCGCGAAAGGGGTGGACAACGGATAGGCTCGATCCTAATGGTTCGCGTCGATTTCTTACCCGGCTCCGGGACCCGCTGGAGGGAAGGGGCGAACAAGCGGACGTGCCGGCTGCGGGAAACACGGAGGCACCCAGATGCCTGAGTCCGTGTCAACGAAACTCAGCCGAATAGCCGAGTTGGCAAAGGGAGACAGGGAGCGGCAGTTCCTCTCGATCGCTCACCTGCTCACGGAGGAGGCGTTGTATCGGGCCTTTAAGGGCCTACGGAAGGACGCAAGTGCGGGTGTGGATGGCGTCACGTATCGGGAGTATGTGAAGGACGTCCGAGCGAACATCCGGGGGCTTCATGATCGCGTAAAGAATTGGCGGTACCGGGCGCAACCTTTGCGCAGGGTCTATATTCCGAAGGGAGATGGCAGCGATAAGCGTCGTCCGCTATCGATTCCATCCCTGGAGGATAAGATCGTGCAGAAGGCGACGCTCGAACCGCTGAACGCGATCTATGAGGTTGACTTCCTGGAATGTTCGCACGGATTCCGTCCTGGGCGCAGCCCACATGACGCACTGGACCAGGTGGGTAGGCTTATATGCCGCCACCCGGTGTCCTACGTACTGGAAGCCGATATCCAGAGCTACTTCGACTCGATCGTGAGAAGGCAACTCATTGAGATAATCAAGAGGAGAGTAGTAGACGGAAGCATTCTACGACTGATCGGGAAATGGATTAACGTCGGGGTTATCGATAAGGGGCGGCTTCTCATCACAAAGACGGGCACGGGACAAGGGCAGATCATCAGCCCTTTGCTCGCGAACATCTACCTCCACTATGTGCTGGACACGTGGTTTGAGGAGGTGGTCAAGCCCCGAACGCGAGGGGAAGCACACCTGGTGAGATACGCCGACGACTTCATTCTCTGTTTTCAGTACCGGAAGGATGCGGAAGGGATGCTGATGGTCCTAACCAAGAGGTTCGCGGAGTATGGCCTGACTCTCCATCCGGAAAAGACCCGACTCATTGAGTTCGGGCGTTTCGCCCTACAAAAGGCGGAGCGGCCTGGAGGGAGAAAGCCAGACACCTTCGACTTCCTTGGTTTCACGCATAAATGCGCGTGGAGCCGACGGGGGCGTTTCATAGTCCATGTCCGAACGATGCGCAAGCGAATTAGACGGAGCTTGCGGGGGATTTCGGAATGGTGCCAAAAGCATAGGCATGATCCTGTGCCGAAGCAATGCGAAGCCCTCAACCGGAAGTTGCGGGGCCATTACCAATACTACGGACGCCCAACGAACTACCAACGTATGTGGGGGTTCTACCGGGGTGTTCGCTGTATGTGGAAGAAATGGCTAAACCGACGAACTCGAGGCAAGACCGTAAACTGGCCCAAGTACGAGGCCATCCTCAGCAAAAACCCGCTGCTGCCCCCATGGATCACTCACCCGATGACAGCGAGGTGAGTCATGCTTGAGGAACCGTGTGCGGTAATTCTGCACGCACGGGTCTGTGAGGGGGGAGGACCCGGTTTCGTCATGGACGAAATCGGGCCTCCCCTACTCTGAAAAGTCCCAGCAGGACGGGCGCCGACGGCTGAGGTTTCGGGTGGAGAAGGGCGCTTGTAGTTATCGACGGGAAAAGCTAACTTCTCCGTACGCGCGCGCGTACGGAGAGACCATGTTTCGACCCACGGACCCACAGCAGGATATGTTCGGAGCGGCCGGGCTCCTGCCGCCGAAGAAGCGAGTGGCGTGCGAGAAGAGTTGGGCGGGACCGTTCCGCGAGAAGGCCTTGCCGATTCTTGTCCGCGCGGAGCCCGAGTTCGCCGAGTTCTACGACGAGGGGGCGGGGCGTCCAAATCGGCCGGTGGCTTTGGTGATGGGGACGCTGATCCTGAAAGAGGCCAACGACCTGACCGACGAGGAAGCTCTGGATGCGTTGCGTTTCGACACGCGATGGTGGTGCGCCTTCGAACTGGATCCTGACGAGGCAGACCTCTGCCAGAAGACGCTGCACAACTTCCGGGCGAAACTGATGGCGAGCGGCAAGGGGAAGCTGGCGTTTCGTCGGATCACCGACGAGCTGATTGCGGCGCTGGGCGTTCGGATCGACCGCCAACGGCTGGACTCGACGCACATCCTGTCGAATTTCGCGAGGCTCAATCGACTGGGGCTGTTTTGCGAGACGATCCGGGTGTTCCTGCACGCGCTTTATAAGGGGCACCGCGACTTGCACGACCGGCTGCCAGCGGGGCTCTTGAAGCGGCACGGGGAACAAAGCTGGTATCGGGACGCACGGCGGGAGGAGGGACCGCGCAGGCTTCGCGTCGTGGCGCGGGACCTGTATCGGCTGGTCGAGCGCTTCAGCGGCCATCGGGCGATCAGCAAGATGGAGGAGTTCAAGCTGCTGGAGCGGCTGCTGTCGGAGCAGTGCACGATCGGGGCGCGCGCGGTCAAGCCGCGCGATGACGACGATGACCGGGATGACGGGGACGCGCCCGTGGACTTGAAGGACCCCAAGGAGATCGGGGGCAACAGCCTGCAGACGCCGCACGATCCAGAGGTGACCTATTCCGGGCACAAGGGCCAGGGCTACGAGGCGCTGATCGCCGAAACGTGCGATCCCGACAATGCCGTGCAGTTAATAACCCACGCCAGCCTGGAGCGGTCGTGCGAGGGCGATGCCGAGCGGGTGGCCCCCACGGTGGAGGCGCTGGCCGCGCGGGAGATCGCGCCGGAGGAACTGCTCGCCGACACGGCATTCGGCTCGGTGGAGAACGTGGCGGGGTGCGCCCGGCAGGGGGTGGAGTTGATCGCCCCGCAACCGGGGAGCGCGGGAACCGAGGCGGCGGCACCGACGCTGTGCGTGCGGGATGCCGAGTTCACCGTGCAACTCGTGCCGTCCCAGCCGCCGTCCACTTGCCCTTGCGGGGTGACGGCGCTGCAGACCGTGCTGCGCGATGACCCGCAAGACGGGCCGGTGGCGCTGCTCCAGCTGCCGACGGCCTGCTGCGTGCGCTGCCGCCGGCGGAGCTGGTGCCCGGCGCTGACGGTGGAGAGCGGCAAGACCCGTCGAGAGCCTCTGGGTCGAACGACGCTGGCGCTCATCGCGCTCAAGGCCAACCTGCCGTCCCGGCGGCGGGCGGCGGAGCAGACGGAGGCATTTCGCGAGCGCTACGCCCCGCGCGCGGGGATCGAAGCGACTAACAGCGAACTCAAACGCGGGCAGGGGCTGGGCGATCTGCGGGTCAGAGGAGCG
>JBDREN010000005.1:0-16900 GCA_043819795.1 Elusimicrobiota bacterium | reverse complement strand
CGGCGCTCGCGCGGCGACGGAAGGTCGGATCGTTTGCATGCGCTTCGGCCGATACTATGCCTGAGTCCGGGCCACTGAAGGAAGGGCCGAGCGGCCCAACGGAAAGCCGTTTTTAGGCCTTCCGCCGCTTTCCCCAAAGGGCCCGAGAGAGCGCGTCCCTCGATCGGGTGCGGGGAAGCCGTCGTTCGAGTTCCTTAGAGCGTAGGCGAGCCGGAGATGGCGGGGCTGCACGACGCCGGTGGACGACGATTCCGTGAGGCTTTCCCGTTTTTGGAGATACAGTCCCGTCGTCATGCCGGCCCTTGAAGTCCCGAGCTTTTCGGCCATACTTAGAACGGTCGATCCGTTCGCGGGGCGGGATCGCGGCGATGCCGCGAGCCGCTCCGCCCCGGTATAGGGCCGCGCCGCCATGAAGATCGGCTTCTTGATGCGTTACGATCCCGAGCGCATCGCGTTCGCGCGCAGGCACGGGTGCGCGAGCGCCGCGCTGATCGCGGGGCCGGAAGACCCATTCCTGCCCCCCCGCCCGCGCTGGCGGGAGCGCGCCGCCGAAGTCCGGGACGCGTTCGCGTCGGCGCAGCTGACGGTCTCATCGGTCGGGGGCATGTACCGCAACATCCTCGACCCGGCCCAAGCCAATGAACTCGCGGAGCTGTTCCGCGGCTCCGTCGAGCTGGCGGCGTTCCTCGGCGCAGGCGTGGTCGGCTGCTTCGCCGGTCGGGTCCCGGGCGAGCCGCTGGAGAACAGCCTGCCCGCGTTCAAGAGGACATGGAGCGAGCTTGCGAGATTCGCGGCCGGCCTCGGCGTCCGCGTCGCGTTCGAAAATTGCCCCCATGGCCCCTTTCACCAGCCCCCGGGCGGGACGAATTTCATGTGCACCCCCGAGATGTGGGAGCGCGCCTTCGACGAGCTTCCGATGGAGGACATCGGCCTGCAGTGGGACCCCAGCCACCTCGTCTGCATGCTCATCGATCCGATCGAGACGCTGAGAAGATTCGGGGCGAGGATCTTCCACGTCCACGCGAAGGACGCGCACGTGGACCGCGCGGTCGTCGCGCGGCAGGGCCTTTTTCATGCGGACGCCACGGCGCACCGCTTCCCGGGGCTCGGCGATTCGGACTGGACGGCGATCGTGAGGGAACTGAAAGCGCAAGGCTACGACGGTTGTCTCGACATCGAGGGCCGGCACGACCCGGTCTATCGCGGCGAGCGCGAGGACGAGGGGCTGCTCATCGCCATCCGACATCTGAGGCGGGCTGTCGAGGCGTCGGGGAGGTAGGATGTCGCGAGGATCCTCGGCCCGGCCCCGCGGCGGAGCCTCCAGGCAGTCTCCGGGAAGCCAGGGATCTCATATGCTGAATAGCGACCAAGAGAAAATCGACCGGGCCAGAGAAGCCGCCATCGAAGTGCTATTGCACAACATGCGCGGGCCGTTCGGCGGCCTGCCCAGGGTCGCCGGATGGGGCTATCCCGAGCCGTACACGCGGGACCTGATGATCTGCTCGCTGGGCATGCTGGCCTGCGGCGACAAGAGGCTGGCGGACTCCTTGAGGAAGGTCCTCGAGGCGTGCGCGAAGAACCAGAGCCGGCTGGGGCACATCCCCTCTCTGGCGCACGATCCGGAAGATCGCGGTTCGAGCGATACCACGCCGTTGTTCCTGATGGCCGTGGGGCTTTACCGCAAGGCCATGAAGCAGCCGCGCTTCCTGGATCGGGCCGTGGAGAGAGCGCTGACCTGGATGCGGTATCAGAGCCCGTCCGACCGGGCGGCCGTGGCCCAGCTGCCGACGAGCGACTGGCGCGACGAGCAATGGGTCCTCGGATACGGGCTGTTCGTCAACGCCGTCCTCTATGCCTGCCTGGAGCTGCTCGGCCGTCATGGCCGGGCTTCGCGGCTGCGCGAGGCGATGTCGCGATTCACGATCAAGGGAGGCGCGCGGCCCCACTACGCCCTGTGGCGCTACAAGGTCTACAAGGACGAACGCTTCGACCTCCTGGGCAACAGCCTCGCGATCCTCTCGGGGATAGCGTCGCGTTCTCGGGCCAGGGCCATCGTCGCGTGGGTGGAAGCGGAGTGCCTCTCATCGAGGCGCCGCGGAGAGCTGGCCCTCGACCTGCCGCCGAACCTCTTCCCGTACATCCTCCCGGGAGATCCGGACTGGAGGCCGAGATACCGCCGGTTCAACAAGCCCGGCGAGTACCATAACGGCGGGGTCTGGCCTTTCGTTTGCGGGTTCTACGTCGCCGCCCTGGTGGCGGCCGGAAGGCGCCGTCTGGCCGAGGAGAAGCTCGTCGCGCTGACCGGCTTGGTCCTCCGGGCGCGCCGGAAGGGGCTGGCCTTCGGCTTCAACGAGTGGCTGCGGGCGCAGGACGGGGCTGTCCGGGGCCAGGACTGGCAAAGCTGGTCGGCCGCCATGTACCTGTACGCCGCCGAGTGCGTGCGGCGGAACAGGACCCCGTTCTTCGACGAGATAAGGGCTCGGGCCTGAGCCCGCATCCGCCAGTTAAGCCTGAAAGGATGTCCCCCCCGGCCGGAAGTCAGTGCGATAGGGGAGCGGCTTGCTCTCGGGACCTTACGTAAGGGGCAAGCTCCGCGACCAGCTCAAAGCCTATTACGGCGCCGCCAAGAAGATCTCGCCCCCTCGCCCCCGCAAGAGGAGGCGGCGCGGCGGCTCCGGCCGCAAGCGGGCCCGTAAAGAGGCTCCCGCGGGGGGCCAGGGCTGAGTCGGGGACTCTGCTCTGCTCGATCGCCAGCAAGCGCGGTCAAAGCGGAATACCGCCGGCCGCGTATCGGGACCCGACCGCCTATCCGACAAGGCTGAGCCAGCCATGCGCGGACGGGGTGGCGAGAACATGGGTCCCCTGTTATACCTCAAACATCGGTTTACCTCGCAGGATGGAGAGACCATGAAGACTATCGGGATCATGGCGGCATGCGTTGCTTTGCTGGTGGGACAATGCTGGGCACAGGGAGAGTATCCTCGCGGGGCGAGCCTGCCGGATCTAAACGTGGGCAACCCGATGGACAAGGTGGCGGAATCACCTGATGTCCCCGAGGTTGAAGGCGCCCCATTGGAGGTGGGCGCCGGTTCGGCGATGACCATGGGTGAGGTCGGTGGTGATGTGGATATAGCCGAGAGCAGTCTTAGGATCATCTTGGGACGACCCGCAAAAGGAGAATCCCCTCGCGAATGGACCCAGTGCAAGGAGAAGCTGGAATCCGCCATGCGGCTGCTCAATGTTGAGACGCGGCATCCCGGGATGTTGCAGCACGAGGGCTTTCGAGACTGGAAACAGTTTCAAGGAGTCAAGGAATTGTTCGGGAGCCTGGAGAAAGAATACGATTTTGATTATCTGCCTAAAGCGGGCATCCCGGTTGACGGCGCCGCGAAGATTATCGCTGACCACGACAAGGCGCGGATCGGACGGAAGGTGGAGGCGGCCGACGTGTTTATGTCGGTCGATATCGCCGAAACGTCTTTGCGGATCATTCTCGAGGAACCCGCTTCGGGAAGGGCCCCGAGATCACTGATGACGTGTGGACAAAGACTGGACGCTGCCATGCGATTAATGAATGTCGTGATGAGTTTCCCCGGGCTTCTTGAAGGCCGGTACGAGTTCCCGTTCGAATGGCGGCAATACGAGGGGACAGTGGCGCTCTTCGGCAAGCTGGAGAAGAAGTATGATTTCTTCGAGTAGGACGGCCGCGTCCGGCGACTCCCGCTGACCATATTCCCAAATCCTGTCAAGGACCTCTGAGGCCCGCGACCGAGGAGAAGCCGGTCCGGTAGAATCCCCCCGTCTAAGAACCGCCCCCCGACCCTGCTCCGGGTCGCTCCCGCGTCTCGCGCCAGAACCGCCAGGAGGTCCAAGAGGCGCCAGCCAACGCCGAGTCCACGGCCGTATAGGCGACCCCCAGGCAGGATCTCGGGGGCGAAGAGCGGCGCAGAACGGCGCCGAGAACGAGGAAAAAGACGACCAGTCCCCAGGAAGTTGAGCCCGGGCAGGCGCTTTCTACAGCTATTGCCGCTCCGCTTGCGGCGGGGAGGATTCGCGTGGGGCGATCCTGCCGCGCAGGTGCCTGCCCAGCAGGCGCAGAGCGAGCCCCGTGCCCGCGTGCGGATAGACGGGGAGAAGCTCGAATATCCCGACGAGCAGGCTCACCACCGCGAAGCTGCCGACCAGGGAGGTGAGCGCCGCCGCTCCGGGCCAGTGTGCCGCCGCGAAGGCCAGGGCGAGGAACGCGGCTCCGATCCCCAAGTTCATGAATGCGGCGCCCAGGAGGGTGATGGCGCGCTGGAGGTCGGTGGGCCGGTCGAGAGAGACCCTCTCCGCGCGCATCAGCCTTGACTTCACCTTGGCGCCCGCGATGCGGGCGAAGAGATAGTGCCCGGCCTCATGGAAGACGGACACCGCGGACAGGATGGCCCATATGAGGCCCGCTTCGAACCACGAGCCGTCGAACGCGCCCTGGAAGAGACGCTCGGCCATCGGGCGTGCGAGCAGGATCGCCACTGCGGGGGCCGTGAGCCATCTGATCATCTGAAGGAGCTGGCCGCGCCCGCTGTCGGGGTCCACGCTCAGCCAGGCCCTGCGCAAGGCGCGGCCCCGGCCGACGAGCCAAGGACGCGTCCGCCCTTCTTCGACCAGCCGCACGTGGCGATAGGACCGGACGCGGTACGCTTCGGAGCCGGTGGCGCCCAGCATCGAGTCGACGATCTTCCCGATGGCCGGCATCAGGGCCCGGAGGTCCCGGAGCCCCCACTCCGTCATGTCCTTGCGGCCCGCGCCGGTCAGCACGTCCGAGACCGCCAGCGCGGCCCGGAACCCGACTTCCGGATGCCGCCGGAGCTCGTCAAGGAGGTGCCCGAGCTCCACCTCGACGAAGTCGGCCCCGTCCGCGAGCGCCTTCTCGGCCCATGCCTCGGTCTCGACGTTCGGCGTCGCCACGCGCAGGTAGCCTCCCGCGCGCCGCACCCCGGGGATCGGCGTCAGCCGGTCCAGGGGCTCGCGCGACCCGTCGGGATGGATCCGGTGGGCCGGCGTGACCACGTCGCGCACCTTGTGCCCAGGGGCTAGCGCCCCGGCGGTGCCCAGGAACGTGATGTTCCTCGCGCCGTGCTCGACCAAGGCCGCCATCAGGTCGCGCGCAAGGTCCCCGTACATGCAGTTGAAGAGCCACAGGCGCTTGCCGTTCTCGAACTCCAGGACCTGCATCTCGAGCCCGTCGAGATCGTGCTGCGTCAGCTTGGGCTCGGCGTGCTTGCGGTCGTAGAACCGGCTCAGCTGCGCGAAGCGGCCGGCGTTCTCCCCCTTGTTGCGTAGCAGGATCGCGTCCACCGCCGTGTTCGCGAACCCGTAGAGCACCCCGTCGGGCACGTGCCCGAGCCTGCGGAACGTCTCGAGATACCCCCGCTTCCAAGAGACCGGCCCGCCGACCGTCCGCAGGCGTCCCGCGGGCAGGCCGGCGAGCCGCAGCAGGGTCTGCACGTGCAGGATGCGGTCCCGGCCGTTGACGCGCGTGACGAGGAACGCCTTGCGGCCGTCCGCGTCTTTCGCGCGGAAGACCTGGTGGAAGCCCTGCGGTTTGGACAGGCGCTCTTGCACCCGCCATCCCAGAGCCTCGGCCTGCGCCACGGCCGTGCGCCCGTCGCCGACCACGATGAGGAAGTCGCCCTCCCCCTTGCGCGCCGCGTCGGCGGCCTCGGCGCTCAGGTTGTCGGAAAGATAGCCGGGCACGTCCTTGAGGGTGTGCGGGGCAGAGGGGTCGAGTCTCGCGGCCTCGGGGAGATAGCCGGATGCGGGTCCTGGCTCAGCCGGCCGCCGGAGCTCCCTGAGGCCTTGGATCAAGGACGCCGACGCCAGCTCGAAGGCCGTCTTCTGCTCACTCGCGTCGAAAGCGCCCAGCCGCTGGTGCGCGGCGGCGAAGCGCCCGATGTCCCGCGCCAGCCGCGCCTCCGCCCCTGTGGCGCGCCGCCGGCGCAGCGTCGCGGCGAGCCGCGCGTCCCGCGCGATGAGCTTGCGGATGGCCGACTCGGCGGCTCGGCGCTCGGGAGCGCCGGAGCGCGGGTCCGAGGCGACGCGCTCGGCCGCCGCGCGGACGCGCGCGATCCCCTTGCGGAACTGCTCGACGGCGGCCTCGGCGCCCGCGCGCGCCGCCGGCCGGGACATCTTCGAGAAGTCCACCATCTCATCGATCTCGCCCAGCGCGGTCCTGGCTACGAAGCGTCCGTTCGCCCCCAGGGGCGTCCCCGCGCCTTCGGCCGCCTTGGTGATCGGGCTCCCGGGGAACGGCTTGAGCCGGATCATCCCGCGGCCGCGCCAGTCGATGGAGAAATGGGGGTTCTCCAGCCAGAGCTCGAGCAGGTTGTAGTAGGAGTCGATGCGGTCCAGGTCGCTCACCCAGGGGTTGTTGGTCAGATAGAAGCCCCGCGCGGCGAGCCCCTCACTCTCGAAGGCGCGCATCAGCCGCGACAGCTCGGAGGCGGTGTAGGTGGGCCGCGCCTCGGCCGCCTTCCTCGCCAGCAGGCGCCAGTTGGTCTTGAGCGTCCGGATCCCCGCGTCGTCGTAGGCGTCCACGCCCATGAGGACCTCGCGGATGCCCAGCCGCGCGTAAGCCCGGATCAGGTCGCGATTGGGGATCTTCTCCCCGCCGGCGGAGGGCCGCAGGAAGCCGTTGACCGTATTGTGCCGCACGAAGAAGCGGAAGCTTCCCCGGAGGGGGCTCTTCTCCAGGAGGTCCGCGAACTCGATGATGCGTTTCGGATCGGCGTTGAAGTTGCTGTCAACGAAGAAGACGTTGATCTTGCCGGCGGCGGGTCCGGCGTGGACCGCGATCTTCTCGAGCTCGCGCATCATCCGCCCCGCTGAGAAATACTGGAACCGGGAGAGTCCCCCCGAACAGCAGAGGGCGCAGCCCTGGCTGCACCCGCGCGAGGTGGCCAGCAGGTAGCTCTTGCCGCTCTCTGCCTGCTTGTCGTGACTGAAGAGAGAGAGGAGGTAGGCGTCGTACTCCTCGCTGAACACCCGGCGGTAGAGCGCCGGGTCCGTCTCCAGCGCGTCGAAGCCCCGGGGGGTGAGCGCGTGCGCCTTGTCGATGCCTCCCACCACCACCTCGGTCTGTGATAGGCGCTGCACGAAGCCCTCGTGCCGGTACAGATCCTCGACGGTCAGGTCCTTGCCGGCGAGGGTCCTCAGGAACCCCTCCAGAGCCCCGTGTTGCTCGTCGCCGAGCCACAGCAGGTCCGCCTCCGCGCCTCCCGGGGAGGCGGGGTCGCGCGCCGGCCCGATCCCGGTCGCGACCTTGAACTTCCCCGCCCGGGGCGTGTCGGTCGGCCTGTCCGGCGAGGCGTAGTTGAAATCGAAATAGGAATCACGCCGCGCGTCCGGAACCCGGTACACCCAGATTCCCGCGTCCGGCGCCTTGGCCGGCCGCCAGCCCCGGCGCTGGAACTCGCTCAAGGTGGACGCCGCGAAGAAGCCTTCCGGAGGCTCGGCCGAGATGGAGATGAGCCCCCCCACGAAGACCGGGGACTCCCGCCGCAGCAAGGGCCCGATACGCCGCGGGGAGAGCCGGCGCACCGGCACGAGCTTCCCGCCGCCTCCCGTCGCCGCGAGGGCCGCGGTCGCCTGAGCGCCCAAGGGCTCCTTGGGGGAGAGGTCCTCCTTGAGCGCCGACCGGCGCAGATACACCCGCCTGAATCCGGTCCCGGGCTCCTCGTCCACGACCGCCGCGGTCGAGCTCCTCCGGCGCACCCTGCCGAGCGGGCTGGCCGCAAGATCCTCGACATCGGACAAGTCCGCCACCACGAGGATCTCCGTCACGCTCGAGTCGTCGAGCGTCCCCTCGGGCATCGCCCGGGCCACCGCCGCGGCCAGTCCCGCCGCCTGCGGCGCCGTGATGCTCTCCGAGCGGCCGCTGCGGGAGATGTCCACCCGGAAATTGCCCGATACGCCGGCGAGCGGCGGATTGCGCTCCGCGCGCGTGAGGACGGGCTCCCCGGGGGAGCGCGGTCCGGCGGGCGCGTCGAGCCGCCCTGGGGAGGCCGGCGATGCGCCGCCGCCCGCGACCGGCGCCGCGAAGCCGGCCGCAGGAAGCCGCCTGGTGCCCGAATAGGCCGCGTCCAGCAAGCCCGCGGCATCACGGAGGGGCGCGCGCCTGATCCCCGCGGAGATCCTCACCAGGCCGGCTCGGATTTGGGTCACGAGCCCGCGCGCCTTCGCCTGCCGGGCGTCGCCCGGCGCCGAAGCCGGTTGCGGGCGCGGCCCCGCCGTCTGCGCCCGCCGGGTCGGGACCCCGGTCGCGACAGGGAAGGCTCTCGGCTTAGCCGCTCGCGCGGCGGTCCCCGGGACGAGCCCGGCCCGCGTCCAAGACGCCCCCAGGGACGGCGCGAGCCTCGTCGGCGAGGGGAGGGAGTGGTCGAGCAGGGTCGCCGGGGACCGGGAGGACAGGGGGACCGGGAGGGCGACGGGAAGGGCGGCGACCGCCGCCGCCGGCGAGACCACCGCAGGCGCCACCCGCGCTACTGCGGCGGCCGCAGGGGATGACGCCAGGCAGACGGCCAATACGCACGCCAGCGCCCGCGTCCCGAATTCTGGTAAACGGTCCATCATGCTATATGGAATATGTTTGACGGGATTCCTGCCCGAAGGCAGGTGTCTTAGGGCCTAAACCAGTCCGTCAATGGGCCCACGCCCCTGGGATTCTTGCGGCCCCTTGCAGGCGTCCGGATCCCTCGACCACTTCGGCAGGCTGCGCCGCGGAGCCTGCCTGAGGCGTCGCGACCTTCCGGAAGGCTGGCCGAGGCGGGCGCTCAGACCATCGCGTCGGCGCCGACGGGCCTGGGCGCTGGAGGAGGAGTCCCCGCCGCCGCGGCGGCCGGCGCCCGGGGCGGCAAAGGGAAGAAACAGGGGCCGCGCTGCGGCCTATCGGTAAATCTCGCGCCGGTGCCCGACCCGGAGCACCACGATCTTCCTGCCCTTGAGGTCGAAGACGACCCGGTGGTTTCCGAGACGGTAACGGTACTGGCCCAGCTTCGGATGGGTCAACTTCTTGGCCAGCCGCAAAGGATCCTTCCGCAGCTCCGCAAGCTTCCCGGCGAGACGCTTCTTGGTGAGGCCATCCATCCTTTGGATGTCCTTGACGGCCCGACGGGTGTAGACCAGCTCATAACGGCCAGCCACGGCTCACAGTTTGCCGAAGACGTCCTGGTGGGAGAAGACGCGGCCGCGCGTGTAGTCCTCCCGGGCCTCGCGAATGCTTTTCAGGTATTCCGGGCTGGCGGCGGCCAGGAGGTCCTCGAAGAACTCGATGTCCACGATCGCGGACACAGGCCTCTGCTTCTTCGTAATCAGGAGGAACTTCTTCGTCCCGGCGAGCGCCTTGAGAGCGTCGGCCAGATGGTTGCGCAACGTTGTGGCGGGAATCGTCTGATATGCCATATCCATGTCCCTTACAATATATCAGTACACTTATAATGTACATCTTATTCTTCCTTCTGTCAAGGGCATGGGGGCGGATCACGGACGTTCGATGGGTGTATCCCGCCTCTCCGGTGATTCCCCTGCCGCCCATGCCTTGCTCGGTGCACCTCAAGACCCTGAGGACAGCCACGTCGCCGGGAGCCGAGAATATCCAGTCCGGCGGTCGGCGCAACAAGCTCTCTCTATTCCCCATATAGGTAGCGTCGTATCCAAATAGATACTTCGCCACCCTGAAGTATCGCGTGGCCTGAGTTGGCACAGGCGCAACCAGGGCGGGAAAGGGTGTCGAAATCCTGTCGACTTTTTGTCGACTTTTCTCCCGAAGGGGCGGCCCCTTCGTCGAGGGATGCGGCGAAAAGGCCGCGTCTATAATTTCCCGAAGCTTTGATTCCTCCGACGAGGATTCGAGAAAAATGAGCAGGAAGTAGCGGGGAAATCTGGAGCGGGCGAAGGGAATCGAACCCTCGTCTAAAGCTTGGGAAGCTTGCGTCCCACCACTCAGCTGGGCGTGGAATTCTGCCGAAAACGACAGGACATTTCAGCAAAATGAGCGGCAAAGCTGAGGGCCCGGCAGGGAATTATTGTCGACTTTTTGTCGAGTCGTGGCCATGATATCCGGCGCTCCCAACCTCGCGCTCGACACCGTCCGCGGCATGATCATTCGGACTGTTGAAAACCGGTTTCGCCGACACGTCGCCCTTTCCCCTGGGCCTGGTCCGACGGCCCAGGGCGCACCGGGATGGGATCGCCGAAACGGCATATTTATTGCGATTGACCATAACGGCAGAGCGCATGCGCCTTTTGGGCTTGAAAAATAGCAGATTGTCTGCTAATCTTAGGATATGATCCGGCGAGCGGCCATGGACAAGGTCCGGCTCCATCTCAAGACCTTCCCCGCGGTGCTGATCGTGGGGCCGCGCCAATGCGGGAAGACCACGCTGGTCCGCGGGGAGCTGAGGTCCTGGACCTATCTGGACCTGGAGCGCCCGACCGACTGGGATCTGCTGTCTTCGGACCTGGAGGGCTTCCTGCGGGACAATCCCGGGCGGCTCGCGATCGATGAGGCGCAGCGCCTGCCCGAGCTCTTCCCAGTGCTGCGCGGCGCCATCGACCGGCGGCGCAAGCCCGGCAGGTTCGTGCTCACTGGCTCGGCCCGTCCCGCCCTCTTCAGGCAGGCGGGCGAGTCCCTGGCCGGGAGGATCGGGATCGTGGAGCTCACCCCGTTCCTTCCGTCGGAGCTGGGCGGGAGCCGGAAGCTCTCCGCCCTGAGGTGGTTCTGGGGAGGGTACCCGCCGCTGGCCCGGCTGCGGTCCTCGGCTCAGAGATCGGAATGGCTGGGCTCGTACGTGACCGCGCTGCTGGAGAGGGACCTGCCCCAGCTCGGGATCCGGGTGCCGGCTCCGAGGCTACGGAAGCTTTGGATGATGCTCGCCCACGTGCATGGGAACGTCCTCAACATGTCGGACCTGGCGAGATCGCTGGACCTGCATTACCATTCGGTCGGCCACTACCTGGACATCCTGGAAAGCGCTTTCATGATACGGCGCCTTCCGCCGTTCTTCGCGAACGTGCGCAAGCGCCTGGTGAAGAGCCCGAAGATATATATCCGGGATTCCGGCATCCTGCACCACATGGCGGGGCTCAGGAACGACAGAGAGCTGGAGACCTGGCCCGGACGGGGCGCCTCTTTCGAGGGATTGGTGATCGAGGAGCTCATCCAGGCGACCTTGAGGAAGTCCCCCGACCCAGGCTTCTTCTACTGGCGCACCCAGGCCGGGGCGGAGGTTGATCTCCTGATCTCAACCGGGGGCAAGCTGTTCCCCATTGAGATCAAGCTGGGCGGCTCGATCCATCAAAGAAGCCTGGCAGGGCTCAGGAGCTGCATGGAGGACCTCAGGCTCTCCAGGGGGTTCCTCGTGTACGGTGGGGAGCGCAGGCTCAAGCTGGGGCGCGGGATCGAGGCGGTCCCTTGGAGCGATATCATCCGGAAGGGCCTGCCCTGTCCCTGAAACGGGGGCGCCTCGCCGGATCCGCAAGCGAACGAAAGTCGACCTTCTCCGCGCAGAATCGTCGGCTGCGGGAGCGGACAGCGACACATTCTTCAGCCTGCGCATATTACCGACCAGCCCGCAGTAATCATTGCCGCCCCTCCCCTAATATTAGGTACTAGGATTTCGCTGACAAGTCAATGACAACCCATTGACAAACGAATACTGAAGAGCATGAAAAAATATGCACAACAAAAAATAGTCAGGTCCCCGGATAGCCCGCGGCGCGGTAGAGTCCGGGTCAACTCGTGTCAGGAGACAGTGCGGCTGTTCCGTCCCAGATACTTGGACCTCCTTTTGAGGGTTTGATTCCCACATAGCCTCGCGAGCATGAGGGGGCATCGATGGGACGACTAACGGGGAGAAGGCTGATGGACAGGAAGATCGTGGAGCAACTGAGGGCGGGGGCGGCGGTGAAGCACATCGTGCGCACCCTGCACGTGGGGAAGAACCGCGTACGCAGAATCCGCGAGCCGAATGCCAAGTACGCCCGGAGGGACAGCGCGGCGGCCACGATCAGGAGGCGCGAGAGCGGCCACAAGTTGAGTCCCCGCTGCGGTTGAGGAGTCCGCGCCATTGCCGCTGTGTACGAACCAGGCGGCTGGAAGTCCCGCATGGCGGCCGGTGGCGGGGCTGAAAGGGGGTGTCGACTTTCTGTCAAGTTGCGGCCATGATATCCTGCGTTTCCGGCCTCGCGTTCGACACCGTCCGCGGCATGAACGAGAGCGCCTCGTGGCGTTCGCGCAACAGCGGACGGGCGCTCACGGCTACCGACGTGTCAAGGTGAAGGACCGTAGAAATACGCGGTCGCGTGGAGGACCTGCGCGGGCTTTTCGCGAAGGGACCGAGCTCGCCTAATGCACCCTCCCATCCGGAGGAAGCGCGCCCGATCATCTCCCGGGCGCGATGACGTTCACGGTCGCGGCTCCCACGAAAACGGGACCGCCAGCGAGAGAGCCGCTCACCGCGAGCTGCGCGTGGCCGGCGGACAGCATCTGATGGACGGAGCGTCTATCGAACTTGACCATCAGATCCGCGACGCCGTCCGAATCGAAATCGCCCACTTCCGTCGGGGAGGGCTCGGCGGGCACCGAGGCTCCGTCCTTCGTTATCGCCACGGAGGCGACGTCGATATCGTTGATGTCTCCACCGGCGGGCAGCTCGATGTGGCAGGTTAGGTATTTCCCCCTGCTCCGGAGGTTTATGGCGCCGGGAGCGATGTCCACGGTCGCCGGCAGGGGCTGGGAGTACTTTATCGTGGCGTAGTCCTGGCCCGTGCCGCCGCCCGCGCTCTCGCCCGTGACATAGACGTTGCCCAACGAGTCTAAGGCCACGGCGACGGTGACGTCACTCCCGCTCACCGGGCCGTCATAGCTCGCCACCCAGAGCTCGTTGCCGTCGGCATCGTACTTCAGCGTCGCATAGTCGAGGTACGTGGGGCCGCCGCTGGCTCCACCCGTCACGTAGACGTTCGCCAAGGCGTCCAGGGCTATGGCGAAGGCCTTGTCCCCGTCGTTCCAGGGACCGTCGTACGTCGCCGCCCACAACTCATCGCCGTCCGGACCATACTTGATCGTGAGATAGTCCCTGCGCGTGCCGACGCCGTCGCTCGATCCCGCCACGTAGATGTTGCCGGAAGCGTCCAGGACCATGGCATGGCCGTAATCGGTCCCATTCGCCGGGCCATTGTACCGTCTCACCCATACCTCGCCGCCGCTCGCGTCATACTTCACCGTGGCGCAGTCGCTCCCCGTGCCGCTACCCGGGCTCGATCCTGTCACGTAGACGTTCCCCGAGGCGTCCACGGCCAAAGCATGGAGGTTGTCATCAGAATTGCCGGGGCCGTTGTACCTTGCCGTCCAGAGCTCGTTGCCGTTCGCGTCATACTTCACCGTGGCGTAGTCGAAGCCCGTGCCGTCGCCCTGGCTTTTTCCCGCGACATAGACGTTGCCCGAGGCGTCCACGGCTATGGCGCGGGCCGCGTCCACCAGGAATTTCCCCTGGTTATCGTACCTCGCCACCCAAAGCGCGTTGCCGTCCGTGTCGTACTTTATCGTCGCGTAGTCCAGATGCGTGTTGTAGCCGACGCTCCTGCCTGTTATGTAGACGTTGCCCGAACCATCGACGGCTATCGCGGCGGCCGAGTCGACGGAACTCCACGGGCCGTTGTACCTCCTCACCCAGAGCTCGCTGCCGCCGGCGTCATATTTCACGGTGGCATAGTCCCGCCCCTTGTCCTTCACCGGCCAGCCGCTGCCGTCGCTCTCCCCCGCCACGTAGACGTTTCCCGCGGCGTCCACGGCCAGGGCGAGGGCCCAGTCGACGGCGTTCCACGGGCCGTCATACCTCGAGACCCAGAGCTCGTTGCCGCCCGCGTCATACTTGGCCGTGGCATAGTCGTCTTGTGTGCCGTTGCCCCGGCTCCGTCCCGTCACATAGACGTTTCCCGCGGCGTCCACGGCCATGGCGGCGGCCTGATCGCTCGAGCTTGCGGGGCCGTCATACCTCACCACCCACTCCTCAGTCACGGCAGAGGCGAACGAGGCGCATACGAGAAAGGCTCCCGTCAACAGAAGGCATATCGCCATCAGTTTCTTCATCTTCACCCCTCCGTCAGGCCTGTGACAACCGCGCCTTGCGTCGCCGCGGCTCCGGGAACCCAGCTGACCGGCGTTGCCTGAAGAACCCGGAGACTCTTCCTTCTCGTCCCTCAAGCGCTCGGCCGGACTCTTTCTGGCGCCATCTTTATCTATAACCGGTTTCCGCTGACAAGTCAATGACAGCGCGCTGACAATGACATTGAAAAAGTGATTGTAGGACAATGCTGTTTGTAATGCGGACAACCGAGGGATGTCTTCGGCGCGATTCGCCTGTCCGTGAACATGGGCCACGAGACGAGCCCCTCGGCCAACGGGGCCTTCAACAGCGGCGTGGAATTGCCCGCAGGCGTGCCGAAGGCGATCGTCCTGCCCTACAAGACGAGCATCTGCGCCATAGACGACTCGGACTCCATCGTCGCCAACGTCGCCGAGACGCTCGCCTGCCTGAAGGACCCGCGCAGGGTGACTTGGCCGCGAAGACGGTACCTTCAGCGCGCTCGTGCTGTTTAAGACCGGAGTTCCGGACGCAGGCGGATCCAGGGCGGGAAGGGGTGTCGACTTTTTGTCGACTTTTCCCGTGAAGCGGCGGTCCCTCCGTCGAGGGATGAGGCGGAAAAGCTGCGTCTATATTTTCCCGAAGAGTTGAATCCTCCGTCGAGTATTCAAGCTTGATGCGTGGGGAATATCGAAAAATGGAGCGGGCGAAGGCCCCCAGCCTTAACGCCATTCCCAAGAAGGCCGGGGGCCTGAGCCCTGCCGGGCTCATGATCGAACCCTCGCACCAATCCCATAACGCTTTTGGCCGTCGGGATCGCTCCCCACGGGTGGAGACCAGGCTTGACGGCCGAACAGGCAATCTACCATCATCGGAACTTCCATCCGACTAGCAACGACGACTGAGTGAGGCTGCACCACAAAAATGGCACAAATTTCGGAGCCCGTTTGGGCGCTCTGGCCGCCGCTTGGGCGTGGCCGGCCGCGCCAGGAGAACTCAGGCCCGGCCAGCCCCCTCCCGGGACGCTCCGGCAACTGCTTGAGCGTGGGTAGCCGCGCCACGGGACCTCAGGCCCGGTGACGTCATGTCAGGGCTTGCCCATCCACTGGGGGGTCTGGTCGGCGTTATGCTCGCGTCGGGCCACATCCCCCACCTGCGGGGCCGCCGCATCAAACACCGTCTTCCAATCCCAGTTCCGGGCCTCTCGGCGGGGCGTGTCGGAGGCGCGCATACGCATGCAGCGCGCCGAGACCCGAGCGGCGCCCGCTCAGGCGACCGAGTCCCCGCCGAGAGGTATGGGGCCAGCTCCCCTACCTACAAATCTTCGGCGCGCCCGGGCATCATTGACATCCGGCATGAGCATATGGCTAAATGATTCTCTAAGTGCGTTTCGCATGTTCTGGAGACGCAAGATGCGCGATCGATCAAGGAGTATTCAGACAATGAACAAGTTCAGCGTGACGTTGGCGGCGGTTGGGCTGGCGGCGGCCATGTTGTCCGGCGGTACGGTTTATGCGGGCTCCAAGTACTCGAACGCAGGCGCCGAGCTCGTCATCGCGGGCGGCGGCTCGCCGGCGGGCGGGCAGGCGGTCATCAACTACGCCAAGGGAGCGGGCGAATGGATCGTCGACGGAGAGGTTTGGAACCTCGAGCCTCAAAAGACCTACTACGTGACGCTCGGGAAGGGAGGCGCTTGGAGCTGGTGGGTGGTGGCGCAGTTCACCACCGATGGTTCAGGCAATGGATCCTTCCATGAGAAGGTCGCCGGGGAACATCCGTTCAACTCTCCCGGCACGACCAGGCCGGTCGCCAACGGGGACACCTACAACATCGTGCGCATTTGGCGGGTGTTCTCCATGTCCCCCTTGAAGGCGGCCCCCCAGTATCTGGTCGCCAACGAGCCGTTCGGCGGCGTGTACGCCCCGCAGACGCACGGCGTGCTCGCGTTCCGGGGACAGCAGCGGGGGAAATGACGCCGGACTTCGCGGCTTCTAGTGCTGCTGTGTCATAAACGGGATGCCCTCAACCCGCAGCCGGGACAGCGAGGCAGCTCGCGCGCGATCCTGCGGGCGATCAGATAGCGCAAGGTCGCAATTGAGTCGGGAACGTGGCGCTGTGTCCGCCCCGCCACCGCGCGGCGTGTAATCCTCGGGTAGGGCAGGCGCCTTTGGTCGAGCAACGTTTTTTTTGACGCCGCCGGACGACAAACGCTGCGCCGCCAGGAACTCGTAGGCCGCAATGGTCAAGGTCGCGTGATGGTGGAAGCCGCGCCAGCCGCGTCCCTCATAGTGGCCTAAGCCGAGTTCCTGTTTAAGCTCCTGATAATCCCGCTCGATGCGCCAGCGCATCTTGGCCGTCTTCACCAATTCTTTGCGACTCATGTCGGCGGGCAGCGTCGACAGCCAGTATTTCGTCGGCTCCGCCTCCCCCTTTGGCCACTCTATGAGCAACACGCCGGGGCATCTGCCAGGCCGGGACCCAGACCTGCTCGGCGGGAACGTGGGGGTGGTGCGCCGGTCAGGCGCTTCCGGCCGGATTGACTTCGGCCTGCGCCCCTCTCACTGAGGGATGTGCGTGCGCCTTCCTGGCCGCGAGGCCCCGCGATCCGGTGGGAGGGCCGGAACGGCTGTCGAGATTCCAGACCTACTGACATAGGCCCGGGATCTTTTGTCCGCTTTTCGGCGTTTCCGGCCTCATGAGGCCACCCCGAACCGCAGCCGCAGTTCAGTCCCTGGGAAGCAGATCTCCATCCCGTTGAGCGCGCCGCACATGTC
>JBDREN010000004.1:0-24669 GCA_043819795.1 Elusimicrobiota bacterium | reverse complement strand
ATCCCGTCGAGGGATGCTCCCTCGTCGCGCCTTGGCTCGGCTCGCTCCAGGCGATTTCGCCTTCCGAAATACTTTTGCCACGGGCTGCTAGGCTCGCCGGCCTAGCTCCATAACGCGGGAGTCCCGGAGCCGCCGAACCCGCTCGCCGTCCTCAATCCGTCATCGCGGACGAACTCCCGGTCATCCACCCCCATCATCTTCTTTCTTTTTTCCATCTCGATCTTCTCGAGATATTTGCGCTCCATCATGCGGGAGTTGGCGTCCGGGTCGCCGCCCCGCTTCAGGTAGGTGTCCCTGACGTAATACCTCTTGATGAAATCCCGATAGACCGCCTCGAGGTCCAGCGGATGACGGAATACCTGGTGGACGTTGTCGTAGGAGTTGAGCGGCACGGCATGGTCGATCAAGCCTTGCTTCGACAGCTCCTCATGGCTCCCGGTCCCGGGGAAGGGGGTGAAGATGTTCAGCTTTATCATGGGCGAGTTCAGGCGGATGGCCTGCTCCAGGGTCTCATCTATGTCTTCGCGGCCCTCGTCCGGGAAGCCCATGATGTACGAGGGGAGGTAAAGCAGCCCCTTTTTCTCGATAAGGCGGAACAGCTCCTTCAGCTCTTGCAGGTCCCGGATCTTGCCGATCTCCGCCCTCTTCTTCTTGGCCAGGGACTCGATGCCGAAGTACAGGCCGAGCACGTTCGCTCTTCTGCACAGGTCCAGCAGCTCGTCCGTGCTGCGCAGGAAGTTCGAGACTCTCGTTGCGATGCCGAAGATCATGGACTCATTGAGCCTATGCTTGATGATCTGCCTGAGTATCTCCTTCGCGCGCGGCAGATCGGTCAGGAAATCGTTATCCACGATCATGATCGCCCAGCCGAACCTCGAGGCGGCCTTGAGTTCCTCGACCACTTTGCCGACCGATTTTTCCCGCAGTCTCCGGCCCTCCTTCACCCCCTGCAGGCAAAATTCGCACGAGTACGGACAGCCCCGCGAAGTCTCATACGACAGCAACCCCGCGTAATTCCGCACGTTGAAGAGGCTGTAGTCCGGCGGAGGCAGCCGGTCGATATCAATCGCCGATGCGCTCGGAGGATTCTTCACGATTCGCCCCCCCTCGCGATACGCTATGCCGGGAACCCCTCTCCAGTCCCTCTCTTTGAGGAGCGCAAGCGCCACGGCCTCTCCCTCGCCGACGACGCAAACGTCCACGGCGGGGCATTCCTTAAGGATTCTCTCATAGGCGAATGTGGCGGGAAGCCCTCCCATCACGATGGGCGTATCGGCAAAAAGTCTTCTGACGCCGTTTGCGATCAGATACGCGTTGCGCGTGGAGCCGAAGATGACGGGGATCCCGAAGAAGGCGGGAGCGACTTCGGCATGCTTCTCGACCGCGGACAGCAGATCGCTCAGATGGAAATAGTCCACCTGGCAATCGAATACGCGCACATCGTGGCCATGCCGCCGAAGCAGAGCGCCCAAGTTGGCGACGCTATAGTAGACGACCTTCTCCGAGACCGACCAGACCTCCTCGGAGTACGGCGGAACGATGAAAACGACGGGCTTCTTCGGGGAGCTTGCCCGCTTCACGGTTGTTCGGCGCCGAAGACGTTTTCATCGTAGTCGACGGGATAGCCGCGCTTGCCCACCGTCAATCTCTCGATCTTGCCCCTAAAATCGGCGTCGTTCATCGGGCACTCGAAACGGAGCAATCTCTCCCGCTTGAAGTACGCGCTCGACCACATCCTGTCCACGATGGCTTTAAGGGGTTCTTTCCTCACGTTTCCGAACCTGATGGGCATATGCCAGCAAGGCTGTACGTCCCCGTACCCGGTAACGGCGATGACGCCTTTCGAGATGCTTTCGCAATATGGGGGCGCCGTGCCGTCGCACGAATCCTCCCAAAAGACCCGGTCCGGCTCCAGGAGGGACCAGACCGCCCTCTTCTCCTCCTTCGACAGCCTAAGATCCGCTCTTTCGCGCCATCTTCCGGCCAGCATGGGCGTGAGAAGCCTCATCTTGAACGCCCCCAGCTCCTTCCCCAGCCGGATGATCCTCTCGGTGTCCCCTCCCCGAAGGCTCTCCTTGGTTACCACGGTCGAGATCCCGACCGGGACCCTCATCTCGACGCAGTTCTTGATCGCACGCACGGCCTTTTCCCACGTCCCCCGCATCCCGCGAAACCGGTCATGGATCTTGGGATCGACGCTATCCAAGCTGACCAGGAAATACCCCATGCCCGCGTCTTTTGCCGCCTTCACGAAGCCCTTGTCGGCCAGCTTGATCCCGTTGGTGTCGGCCCGACTGAAAAGCCCTTTCTCCGTCGAATACCGGACGAGCTCCACGAAATCCTTATGCGTCGTCGGCTCGCCTCCGAAGAAATACGCCCAGTTCAGGCCGCACTCCTCAAGCCCGTCGAGCACGAGCCTCTTGACCTCATCCGTCGTCAGCTCTTTCCCGCCCTTCTTCCGGAACGATCCGACTCCGCAATGCTCGCAACGGCATTGGCATCCGTACGTCAGCGTGATAAAAGCGGGGCGGGCCTTATCGGCCTCGCCGTGGACCTTCGCCGACGCCGCTCCCCCGCTCATAAAAGCGGCGATCACGCTTCGAATGATCCGCGCCTTGGGAGGCTGAGGGCCGTCGCTCATCGTCATCCGGCCGCCGGCGTCCGCTTCGGCTCCCGCCGCTTCGGCGGGGGAGCGCCCCAGCGTCCGTGGCCGTCGTCCGGCTTCTCGGGGTTGAGGGTCCCCGAGACCGCCCGGCCCTTCTCGTTGAGCTTTCGCTTTGACATGCTTTCTCCCCGCCCTCCGCCTCCCCGCTCATGATGACCCCGGGCGGATACCTGAGTATGGAAGGGACGATCCGGGCACGCTCCGCCCGCGGGCAGGGGACCCCGAAACGGCAAGATATCGCGCTCCGGGACGGCGCGGACGCCCGGCTGCTATTTAGTCATTTATTACCGATACTGTCAACGCACGCGCACGCGGGGGGAATTTGCTAACATCCGGACATGACGAAGAAGGCCCCCCGGACGATCATCTACCCCTCGCTCAGCGACCCGCGCCTGACCGGCCTGCTGTTCGTCGGCTGCTACGTCGCCTTCGCGATCATATCCCCGGGCTTCGGCCGCAGCATCGAGCAGTTCGTCACGGGCCTGGCCACGGCCGTGGTCCTGGATTTCGCGTTCCAGTACTTTTACTGGAGCCTGCTCCTGGTGCCGATCAGCGCGGTGTTCCCCGGATGCACCGTCACGCTCCTCTGCGACTCGCCGGACCTATGGCCCTTCGCCGTCGTCGTCGGAGCGGCGATCCTCTCCAAGCACCTGATCCGCACCGGCGGCCGGCATATCTTCAACCCGATCAACTTCGGCATCGTCTTCGGGCTGTTGTTCTTCGGCGACCACCTGCGCGTGACCTACGTGCGCTGGGGCGGGCACTGGCCTATCGTGGCGCTGATCGTCGCCCTGGGATTCATCACGAGCTACCGCTGCCGTCGGATCGCGCTCCCGGTCTCCTACATCACCGCGTTCGTCGCCGGGGCGTTCATCCAGAGCCTCATCCAGGGCTGCCGGTTCATGACGGTCGCGGCGCCCGCGACCGGGCCGATCTTCCACGTGTTCGCCTTTGTCATGATCCCCGATCCGGGCACCTCGCCGCGCTGGACCCGGGGCCAGATCGTGTTCGGCGTCGCCATCGCCGTCCTGGAGACCGTGATGCGGATCTTCGAGATCCGGGACGCCCCCTTCTACAGCCTCTTCATCATCACGGGCCTGATGCCGATCTTCCTGCCTGACGACGGGATTCCCTTGACGGCGGGTGTCTGGAAGCCCCGGGCGCGGGTGATCGGAGGCCGTCCCCGAAGGCGCTCCTCCAAGAATTCGCGGACGCGGTGATCCTGGGGTGGTCTAGCGCGGATGGGTCCAGAACGGCCCGCAACCGTCGTTGGCCACGGTGAAGGCCTCATAGACGTAGCGCACCCCCTCCTTCCCGTAGCGCAGGAGCATCAGGTAGGGCATCCGGAACGGACGGCCGCTAGACCGGCAGGTCCCGGACAGGACTCCCTCCATGAGGGCCCCGCCGATCTCGGGCCCCGTGAAGTCCCGTGCCGGGGCCATCCGCGGCTCCCGGTAGCGCTTGGCCTGTTGCTCGAAAAAGGTCCGGACCTCGCCGCCGCGAAAGGAACCGAGCATGGAAACGAACTCCGCGCCGGGCTCCCACAGGGCCAGCCATCCGTCCACGTCCCCCTTTCCGAACCGTCCGTTGAACCCGCTTATCGTCAACTCGAGCTTCTTGGGCGTGTAGGGGGGCAGGTCGTGGGAGGGCGCCGGAGGCCAGGGGCGGGCGCCGCGATATAGACGCACGGACCCGCACTTCCCCGCCTCATCTGTCCTCGTCGAAAGGTCCACGACGAAATGGCGATGGGGAGCCAGAAGCTTTTGCGACGCAGCCGCGCCCGTGCCGAGCCAAGTGAAGGTCGAGAGCCGCATCCATCTCAGCCCCTGCTCCGGCAGTTCGAGATCCGCTTGGCTCAGCGCCCGGAGGCCCGCGACGAACGCGCCGGTCCCGCCCCGCGCTCCCCACTTGTCCTCCCAGACGGCGTCCGCCGTCAGGCGCCCCCGGAGCTCGTCGGTCCGGCCGGTGCGCAGGGCCAGATCGAGGCTCGAGACGCAGCCCGCGACGGGGGAAGAGGACGCCGCGGCTCCCCAAGCGGGGGCTGAAAACAGGGCCAACAGCAGCGGGATAAGATTCACCGGCCATATGCTAACATATCGCCATGAAGCGCCCGAAGCTCAACCGCTATCTCGGCCCGTTGGTCCTCGTCGCCGTCCTCGGACCGGGCATCGTTTTGCAGCGGCTCCGCTACCCCGATCCGGAGCCTCCGCCGGAGTCCCCCGCGACCCCGATGGAGGCGGAGGAGCCCTTCCCGGCCGGGGAGTCCCCGCCGCCCGAGGCGCCCGCCGCCGAGCCCCCGACGCCGCTGCCATTCGAGCTGGTGGACGCCACCGCCGAGACGGGTCTCACGTTCCACCACCAAAAGGCCACCCTCCATCCCTCGATCAGGCACATCAATCCCTGGCTCGCATCGGTGGGGATAGGCGTCTCGGTCGTCGATTTCGACATGGACGGCTGGTACGACGTCTACGTCACGAACATGGCCGTGGGCTCGCGCAACGTCCTCTTCCGCAACAACGGCGACGGCACCTTCACCGACGTCGCCGAGAAGGCCGGTCTCGCCCGCGTCAACCAGGACCGCTTTTCCATGCGCCCACTCTTCTTCGATATGGACAACGACGGGTTCAAGGACCTCCTGCTCCTCCAGCACCCGCACACGGCGGTCTACCGCAACAACGGCGACGGGACGTTCAGCGACGTCACCGAGGACGCCGGCATCGACCACAGCGGCCCCTCCTACTCCTCGAACGCGATCGACTTCGACGGCGACGGGGACCTCGACGTCGTCATCGGCGACTACTTCCCGAAGATCAACTTCATGGACCCCCACACGACCAAGTTCATGATGAACAGCATCGTCTCGGCCGACAACGGCGGGGAGATCTCCGTCTACCGCAACGACGGGAAGGGGCGCTTCTCGCGGGTCTCCGGCGACCTGGGCTTCGCCGAGCAGGCCTGGACCCAGGCCGTCGGCGTCTACGACTTCAACGGCGACGGACGCCCCGACGTCTACTTCGCGACCGATTACGCCGGGGACAGGGTCTACTTGAACGAGGGCGACGACCGGTTTCTCGACATCTCGGACACGGTCAAGCACCAATACAGCCTAAACGGCATGAACGCCGATGTCGCCGATATCGACAACGACGGGCAGCCGTCCGTCTTCGTGACCACCATGTACCACCCCCCCTACATGTTCGGCAGGAACACCCTCTGGAAATGGGTGGGCGGCAAAACGTATTTCAGGAACCGCGCGCGGGAGCACCAGATCACGACCTGCGGTTGGGCCTGGGGGGGCAAGTTCCTGGACCTCGACAACGACAGCCTGCTGGACCTGGTCGTCACCAACGGCTACATCTCGGCCGACCCGAAGAAGAACTACTGGTACCGCATGGGCGTGCTGGCGGGCGCGGCGCGAGACGTCCTCGAGGACGCGCGCAACTGGCCGCCCATGGAGGACGCCACGATGGCGGGCTACCAGAGAAAATGCCTCTACCACAACCAGGGCGGAGTCTTCAAGCTGGTGACCCACCGCACCGCCATGAAGGACGACGTGAGCGACGGGCGGGCGATCGCCGCGATAGACTACCTCAACGACGGCAGCCTCAGCTTCGTCGAGGGCAACCAGGGCCAGCCCTTGCGCTTCTACCGCACCCTGCAGAAGAACCGGAACCGCTGGATCGGATTCAAGCTCATCGGCACCAAGGGCAACCGCGACGCTTGGGGCGCTCAGGTCACGGTCAAGCTCTCGGACCGGACGCTCACGAGCCAGAACCAGCCGGCCAACGCCTTCGTCAGCCAGTCCGACGACCGGATGCATTTCGGCCTCGGCCCCAAGCCGAAGATCCGGAAAGTGGAGATCCGCTGGCCCGGCGGGGCGGTCCAAGTCCTGAAGAAGCCCACCCTGGACCGCTACCACACCATCAAGGAGCCGGCTTAGGTCCTGCGCCCCCCCCTGGGGGCCCCCCGGGGCCCTTCGGCTCGAGCGGGCCTCCGCCCCATCGCCCCTGCCCGTCGTCCGGCTTCGTGCGCCCCTTGCGGAACTCCTCCTCCTGCGCCTTGCGCCACTCGGCCTCCTCGATCCGGCGCTGCTCCTGCATGTAGTCGAAGATCTCCCGCTGGTCCCCGGTCAGGGCCGCGCGGATCTTCTTGAGCATATTGCCCTGCAGCCCGTCGATGAGCCGGCTCTCGACCTCGAACTTCGAGCTGAGCTCGTGTATACGCCGCTCGAGCTCCCGCGTCTCCTCCTGGAACTTCATGCGCAGAGAGTGGCTCTTCCGATAGACGTCACGCCTGTCCTCCAGGATCTTCAAGACCCGCCCCCGCTGCTCATCGTCGAGCCCGAGCATGTGCGTATAGTGCTGGATCTCGATCTCCGGATCGGGCCCCGTCTCCTCGACCTCCCTCAGGTACTCGATGTAGGTCTCAGACGGCTTGCGCTGCTCGGGCGGGGATTTCCAGCCCCCCTTCGCATTCGGCGGCTTGCGCCACTCGGGCGGGATCCCCTGCCGCTTCTCTTCCTCGGACTGCGGGGGCCGGTCGGGCGGGTCCGGCCGGTCATTCTTCTTCCCGCCGGCCTGGGCCGCCGGGCACGCCAGGACGCACGCCAGCAGCAGCATGCGGATCCGTCCATTTCGATTCAGCATCGTCCCATCCTCCTCTCTGATCTCGACTTCCTTCGGGCCGCGGCGGCTCATAACCGGAGCAGGGCGTGGAGCAGGTCCTGCTTGAGCCAGATGGTCAGCGCGAACCCGGTGAAGATCCAGAACGCGAACGACAGCGTCCTCTGCATCGACAGGCTCCCCACCGAGTTGTCGGCGCACCAGTCCTTGAGCGCCGCGGCCTGCTCCCGCGTCAGTCCGTCCGGGTACCGGACAGAGAAATACTCCTCGTAGAACTCCTCGTCCTCGCGGATGATCTCCACGGACTCCGGCGAAAGGACCATGTACGCCTGGAGATTCTCCGCCTTCCAGTCCCAGGTATCCTCCTTCACATTGAGCGTGACCGCCGCCATCCCGGCGCCGAGGAACACCGCGAACGCGATCATCGGCCAGGCCAGATGCAGCAGCGGCCCGAAGACGCCGAGCAGCATGGGGACCGCCATCCAGGCCCACCACAGCGCGCGCCCGCCCTTCACCCACGACAACGCCGCTTTCATCCCCATGCCGAACGTCACTCCGAAGGCCATGAAGTGCGCGGCCCGCGACACGAAATCGTCGACGGGGATCTCGGGATGCAGCCGTAAATACATGATCACGGCCGCCCAGACCGCGACCGGCCTGGCCCACCGCAGCACCCCCAACGCCCGCCAGACGAGGAAGGAGAACCCGCATAGCGCGAACCCCAGCCACGGCGTCTGCCCGTACCGGTCCAAAAGCACCGTCATCAAAAGCCCCGCCGCCGCGAAAAAGCTGAGCCAGTCCGCCGCTTTCCAGGCCAGGGCCAGCGGCCTGCGAACGGCCTCGCGCAGCGCCTCGCGCAGGCGGGCGGCCGCCTCGGCGACGACGGCCGTGCGGAGCCGTCCTCTCTGCTCCGCGAGCCAGCGCCTCGGGCCCATCTCCCTCGCGACCGCGATCCGTTTCACCACCCGAGTCTTCCACATCCAATGGAAGCCGCCGAGGATGATGAACACGGCCGCCGGGATAAAGACGTTCATGAGCTGGATCAGCACGACCCGGTAGGGCAGATACCCGTTGAGCGGGTCAAGCAGAGGGAAGAGCACGGCGATCATCGCGAAGAGCTTCGCGTCGCCCGCCGGCCAGATCTTCAGGAGCCAGAACCCCACCGCGACCGCCCAGGCCGCGCAGACGTGGGTCAGGGCCATCGAATAGAACCCCCAGTAGAAGTAGCGCCCCTCGGCGCGCCAAGTCCACAGGGCCAGGACGCCGTAGGCCAGAAGCCCGAGCAGCAGCCCGCCGAGCACCGAGCGGTTCCGGATCTTGTTCCACCGATAGTCCGAGTAGGTGAAGAGGGCCCACAGAAGCCCGAACACGCCCAACATGGAATACCGCACCGCTTCCATCATGCCGGAACGCCCCTCCCAGCCAAGCCGCTCATTGGATAACCTTCCTGTAGGTTCTGTTCCCTTTGGCGCGCGCCCGCGCTCGCCTCAGATCCTCCATCGCCTTGGAAGCCGCCGGGCGCGGGTTTTCAGGCTTCCAATGACGCAGCCGCTCGGGGGCCAGCAATCCCGACTGGGCGTAGTCGTTGAGCATGCCGTCGCGGTCTCCCGCCGTGCCGCGGACCCAGCCCCGCACGGCGTAGGACCAGAACCTCCCCGGATCGCCGGCGACGGCCGCGTCCAGGTCCCGCAGCGCCCGCCGGTGGCGGCCGAGCCGCGAGAGGGCCTCTCCCCGCCAGATAAGGGCCTCCATGTCGCCGGAGTCCTTGCGCACCGCGCGGTCCAGATCCGCGAGCGCATCATCGAGGCGGCCCAAGCAAGCCTTCGCGGCGCCGCGCCAGCCGTACGCCCACCCATGCTCGGGCGCCAGCGTGATCGCGCGGTCGAGCTCCCTTTCCGCCTCGGCGTAGCGGCCGATCCAGAGCAGGAACTCCCCGTGCCAGGCCCGCATCCAGTGCGCTTCCGGGTCGGCGGCCACGGCGGCGCGGAAGTCTCCCGCGGCCTCCTCGGCCCGGCCGAGCCAATAGCGCGCCTCGCCGCGCCAAGCCAGGCTCCGCGCCCGCCCCGGATCGAGCGCGACGGCACGGTCGAGCCGTGCGAACGCCTCCCGCATCTTCCCCTGCTTGAGAAGCATCTCTCCGAGCGAACAGTGGATGAAGCCCGGGCAGGCGGCGAAGAGCCGTTCCGCCTTGCGCAGCTCCTCCTCGGACCGGTCGTACCGGCCGAGGTTTTGGAACAGGCGCGCGCGGATGTAGCGCAGCACCGGCGCGGTCCCGGCCGTGCCCTGCAGCCGCGAGATGTCCTTGAGCCAGACCGCGCTCCGCTTGGCCGACGCCTGGCCAGAGAGGTTCCGCGGCCAGCTGGCGTGCTCCCAGGCGTGGCGGGGATCGAGAGCCACGGCGCGCGCGATAGCCTCCACCCCCGCCCGGTAGCGGCCCAGATCGAGACGGGCGCCCCCGAGCCACGAGTAGGCCGCCGGGATGTCCATGCCCAACTCGATGGAGCGCTCCAGCAGGCGCAGATTCCGCGGCGCGCCGTGCCCGCGATCGTCCTGCGCCCGCCAGCTCAGGATATGAAGTACCGCGGAGTTGGGCGCGCGCTTGAGCGCCGCCCGGAGCGGCCCGAAGAACGTCCGCCCGCGCCCGGCCGCGAACATCCGCTCGGCGCGCAGGCGCCAGGAACGCTCATCGGGGACGCCGTCGTCCCCCGATCTCCCGCCGTTGAGGACCGCGTCGAGCTCCCCGCGCCGGCCTTCCGAGAGCGTCCGCCGAGTCTGAGCGCGCAGCCGCTCCGGGATGAGGCCGAAGCCGCGCGCGAGATCGTGGAGGAAGCCGCGCCGGTCCCGGAGCGCGCCCTTCACCAGGGCCCGGCTCACGAACGCCATGCCGTAGAAGGCCCTCGCCGAGGCGTTCTCCTCCGACGAGAGATCGGGCTCGAAGTACACGACGAAGTTCAGATCGGCCAGCGCGCCCCGCGTGTCGCCGCCGCGGCGCCGGGCCTCGCCGCGCCAGAACCGCGCGCGCGCGTCGTCCGGACGCAGGGCGATCGCCCGGTCCAGGTCTCCGAGCGCGCCGCGCGCCCGGCCCGCCATCAGGCGAGCCTCCCCCCGCCGGGCGTGCATCCAGGCCCAGCGCGCGTCGAGCGCGATCGCCCGGTCGAGGTCGCCCAGGGCGCCGCCAACGTCCCCGCCCGCCGCGCGGGCCGAGCCGCGCCAGGCGAGCATCCAGGCGCACAACGGGTCCTTCGAGAGGGCTTTCTCCCGGCCGCCGAAGAAGAGCGCGGCGCTCACGCATTCCCGGTCCATCGTGAAGGCCGTCTCGAAGTCCACGCCCGCTCCGTGGTCGTCCCCGCATTCGGTCTTGAGCTGCCCGCGCAGGGCGTAGGCCCAGGCGAGCCGCGGATCGAACCGCACCGCCTCCCCGAGCGCCGCGGCCGCCTCCCGCGGCCTGCCGAGCGCGCGCAGAATCTCGCCGCGCCAGGCGTGCGCCGCTGCGAAGCGTGGGGCGCGCCGGATCGCCGCGTCGCACTCGGCCAGAGCCCGGTCCGGACGCCCCTTGGCGCGATGCCGCCGAGCTCGCTCGATGGCGGCGTCGAGCCCGGAGGGCCGCCGTGCCCGTTTTACGCGACGTTCCACCGGTCTCCTTTCGCCTCCTTCCAGGCCTTCTCTAGATCCGCCATCGCCTTCTCCGCCGGAGGACGCGGTCGCCGCGCGCTCCAATTCCGCAGCCCTTTCGGGGCCAGCCGCCCGGCCAAAGCGTAATCGGCGAGCATGCCTTCCCGGTCGCCGGACATCCCGCGCACCCGGGCGCGCGAGGCGTAGGCCCAGAACCGTCCGGAATCGCCGCGCACCGCCGCGTCCAAGGACTTCAGGGCCTGCTCGTACCGCTTCCGCCGCGCCAGGACCTCGCCACGCCAGATCAAAGCCTCGACGTCTCCCGGGTCCTTGGCCAGAGCGAGCTCTAGGTCGGCGAGGGCTTCCGCCAGGCGGCCGCGGCACGCCTTGGCGGCTCCGCGCCAGCCGTACGCCCAGCCGTGATCCGGATTCATGTCGATCGCCCGGTCCAGCTCGCGTTCCGCTTCCGCGTAGCGCCCGGTCCACAGCAGGAACTCGCCGTACCAGGCGCGCACCCAATGGGCATCCGGCGCGGCCGCCACCGCCGTCCTGAAGTCCTCCGCCGCCTTGCCCGCCTTGCCTAGCCGGTATCGCGCCTCACCGCGCCAAGCCAGGCTCCTGGCCTGGGTCGCGTCCAGGGAGACGGCTTTGTCGAGCCTCTCGAGCGCCTCGCGGGTCCGGCCCCGCTTGAGCAGCGTCATCCCCACGGAACACTCGAAGAACCACGGGCAGGCCGCGAAAAGCGGCTCGGCCTTGCGCAGCTCGGCCTCGGCCCGGTCGTGGAGCGCCAACCTCTGCATGAGGCGCGCCCGCAGATAGGTGACGAGCGGCGCGGTCTCGGCCGGCCATTTGAGCGAGGAAAGGTCCTTGAGGAGCTTCTCTCTCACCTCGCGCGGGACCCTTCCGGAAAGGTCCTTCGGCCAGGACGCATGCTCCCAGGCTCCGGCCGGATCAAGCGCCACGGCGCGCGCCAACGCCTGGACGCCCTCTTCGCAGCGGCCCTGGCCCAGCCGCGCCCCGCCCAGCCACGCGTAGGCCGCGGGCTCCTCGAACCCCAGCGCGATCGCCCGCTCGAGCTGGTCCGGGTTTTCGGAGGAGCCGCGCCCATGCGCGTCCTGGGCCCGCCAGCAAAGAAGATGCAGCACCGCGGAGTTGGGCGCTTCCTTGAGCGCGGCGCGCAGCCGCCTCAAAGCCTCACGCCCCTTGCCCTTGCGGAACAGCTCCTCGGCCCGCTCGGTCCACGAGCGCTCTTCGAGGTCGGCGCCGGCCGGCCCGCCCTTCAGGGCCGCGTCCAGGCGCCCCAGATCGGTTTTGGAGAGCAGACCCCGCGCGGCCCGGCGCTGCTCCTCCGGAACGAGCCGGTACCCGCGCGTCAGGTCGTTGAAGAAGCCGCGCTTGTCCCCCAGCGCGGCCTTGATGAAGGCCCGGCTCACGTACGCCATGCCGAAGAACGGGCTGCCGGAAGACATCCGGGGGGAGGAAAGGTCCGGCTCCAGATGGAGCACGAAGTTCATGTCCGCGAGCGCTCCGGCCGCGTCGCCCTTCTGACGCCGCACCTCCCCGCGCCAGAACCGCGTGCGCGCCTCGCGCGGCTTGAGCCGGACGGCGCGGTCGAAGTCCTCCAAGGAATCATCGAGCCTCCCGGCCATTATCCTCGCCTCGCCGCGGCGCCCGTAGACCCAGGCCGAGCTCCCATCGAGAGAGACGGCCCGGTCCAGGTCGCGCAGGCCCGCGGCCACGTCGCCCTCGAGACAGCGGGCCAGGCCGCGCCAGGCGTACACCCAGGCGCACAGCGGGTCCGCCCCCAGGCCGTGCCGCTCGTCGCCCAGGAAATCGTAGGCGCCCGACCACCTCCGGTCCATCTGGAAGGCCGTCTCCAGATCGACGACCGAACCCTCGCTGTCGCCGGCCTCCGCCTTGATCTGCCCCCGCAGGGCGTAGGCCCAAGCGCACTGCGGCTCCAGACGCAGGGCCTCGTCGAGAGCCACCACCGCCTCGGCCCGCCTCCCCAAGGCCCGCAGCGCCTCGCCGCGCCAGGCGTGCGCCTTGTAGTCGCGCGGGTCGATCTCCACGGCCCGGTCGCAGTCGGCCAGCGCCCGCGCCGCGTCCCCCATGGCCCGGCGGACCTTGGCCCGAACCACGAGGATCCACGCCCAGCCGGGATCGATGCGCAGGGCTCGCTCCAGGTCCGCGAGCGCTTCCTTATGCCGTCCGCGGCCGCGCTCCGCCTCCGCCCGGGAGACGTAGCCGCCCGGATCGTCCGGGGAGAGCTCGATGAGCCGGGCGGCGTCGCGCACGGCCCCGGTCCGGTCGCCGAGCCGCCGCCGGATCTCGGCCCGCGCGCCCAGGTAGCGGGGCTCCCCCGGAGCCAGCTCCAGGGCCTTATCGAAGTCGGCCAGGGCGCCTCGGAGGTCCTCTTTCCGGCGGCGCAGCTCGGCGCGGAGCGCGAACGCGTCGGCGCATCGGGGGGCCAGCTCGACGGCCCGCTCCGCGCGCTTCAGCGCCGCCTCGAACTCCCGCTTATCGAGCAGCCGCTTGCCCTCCCTCAAAGTCGACTCCAAGCCGTTCACGGTTCCTCCGGCGCTCCCCATACCCCCTCCTCAGGCTTCCCCTTGGGAACGGTCGTCGAAATAGACCTCCAACTCCCGCCCCATAAAGCCCAGGAAATACGCGCGCTGCCCGGGGGCCCGGTGCGCGAGCCGGGCGAAGAAATCGACGTGCTCCGAGAGGCATCGCACGCGCCCGAACTCCTTGAGGGGCACCCCCTCCTCGAAGCCGAGATAGACCTTCCGTCCGTCCCCGCCCGCGACGGACGGAGAAGGACCCGGCGCCGCGCGCCCCCCTTGCAGGGCGGGGACGTCCGCGCCCACGCGCGTCAGGCGCGTGACGTCCCGCACCGTCGTCAGCTCCCGCAGGTTCTCGGCCGCGGCGCGCACATGCTCGGGAAGGCCTTGCCCCGAATAGCGCTCGCGGTTATAGAACTTCAGCGTCGCGCCCCCATCCGGGACGAGATCGAGGCCGAAGAACCCAAGCGTCGGCCCCGCCAGCCGCTCGACCTCCCGGGAATGCGCTTCAAGGCCCAGCGGGCGAAGCAGCTCCGGAAGCTGCGCGGGACCGGGCAGGTACGCGTAAAGGGACAGCTTGCCGAACGCGAGCGCCCGGCGGTCGAAGTCGCAGCTGACCATCAGCGAGCCCCGCAGGCGCCAGCGGCCCAGCGCCTCCAGCACGGCCTCCGCCCGCTTCTTGTCGTATCGTCCTCCGCGACGGGACCCTAGCGCGTCGAGCAGGCGCGCCGCCGTCTCGGCCTTCTCCGGACGGTCCCGCCGGGCCGCGTCGCGCGCCAATGCGTCCGGGGGCGTCTTGAGGATGAGGGCCAGCTTGACCACGTCCAAGCCCCGCAGGGTCGTGGCCGAGGACTCGAGGAAGTGCCCGGGCCCGGCGGCCCGCTCCAGCCGCTGGGGCAACGAGAGGAAAAAAGCGAGCGCCGGGTCCTTGGCCCGCGCCTCCCCGAAGCGCGGCAGCCCGAACAGCGGACGGACCCACTGGAGATACCGCGCGGCGTTCATCGCGGCGGCCCCTGATCCTCCCGGATGCGCAGCGGGCGGTTGAGCTTTTTCTCGACGACGGTCGCCAGCCCGCCGCTCGGCCAGCGCACGGCCACGGTGGCGGGTCCGCGGCAGTCCCCGAGCCCGACGTGAAGCCCCCCGGCGAAAGACGACACGAATCCTCCCCCGAAGCCCCCGTAGGCGTGGACCTGCCTGAGCCCCCCGCACTCGACCGTCACGCGGGCTCCGCGCGCTTCACGGTTGGATCGCGTGCCCTCCAAAACGATCCGAAGCCAGCCTCGCTCCGACGACGAGGCCGACTCGTTGCGGAAGAGCCGCGGCCCGCCGTAGCCGGTGACAAGGACGTCCAGATTCCCGTCATCGTCGAAGTCGGCGATCACGCTCGCGCGCGAGCTGTCGGGGAAATCGAGACCGCTGCGGGCCGAGACGTCGGCGTACGCCTTCCGGGAGGGGTCGTAGCGCAGAAGCAGCGTCCGGTCCCCGTGGTAAAATAGGCAGTCGGGATGGAAACCGTTGACGATCAGGATGTCCTGGCGGCCGTCGTTGTCCATGTCGAAAAACGTCCCGTTCCAGGCGGCGCCCGTGTAGACGGGCGGGACGACGCTCTCCCACACGTCCTCGAAGGTCCCGTCGTCGAGGCCGCGATAGAGCTGGCAGCGCATCAGGACGTTGCGGTCCTCTCCCATCCACATGTTCTCGCCGGTCACCAAGGTCCGGGGACGCGGGTCCGCCAAAGACGGCATGGGAGCCCAGCGCCGGTCGAAGCTCGAGACCAGCAGGTCCAGGCGGCCGTCCCCGTCGAAGTCCGCCGTCGAGGCGCCCAGGGCGTGGGTGAATCCCCGCACCCCGGCCCGGTCCGTCACGTCCTCGAAGCGCTCTCCCGCCCTGTTGCGGAAGAGCCGCGAGTGGCCGAAATCGTTGGCCACGAAGAGGTCCTGCCAGCCGTCGCCGTCGTAGTCGAACGCCACGGCCCCGCGGCCCCATCGCGGGTCCGCCGCGCCCGCGGCGCCGGGGACCTCCTCGAAACCGCCTTCCGGGCGCTGGCGGAAGAGCCGGTTCGGTACCCCGTTGACGGCGTCGCCGCTGTAGGGCGCGTTGCCCCGCGTGATGCCGCCGTGGTTGACGAGGTAGAGGTCGAGGCGGCCGTCGTTGTCGTAGTCGAACCACAGCGCGGCCTGCGTCGGCATCCACCGCTCGGGCAGGCCGGCCGCCGCCGTGACGTCGTCGAAGGTCCCGTCGCCCCGGTTTCGCATGAGCCGGTTGGACGCCGCCGAGTCCGCCAGCAGGAGGTCGGTCCAGCCGTCCCCGTCGTAGTCTGCGGCGGCCGGGCGACAGGCGCTCGAGCCGAGGCCGCTCCCATTGGTCGCGTCCGCGAAACGCAAGTCCCCCAGGCCGCGGAACAGGCGGCCGCCGAGGTCCTCAAGACATACGTATATATCCAGCTCGCCGTCCCGGTCGTAATCCAAGGCCGCGGCCCCCCACCGAGGTCCTGCGCTCGATCCCCTCCGGCCAAAGCCCGCTGCGAGCCGTCACGTCACGGAACAAGAGCCGCGGCTTGGACGAAGGCTCCGGCTCGGGCAGATCCTTCTTCGCGAGGACGAGCCCGCCTTCCCGCAAAGACTCCAGGGCCTCGACCAAGCGGTCGGCCGCGTAGGGATCGAGCGCCGCGAGCGCCGGATCCTTCTCGGCCAGCGCGACCAACATCGCCAGGATCGCCCCGTCGCGCGCGCGCGGCGGAGCCGGGGGCCGCGCGGCGGCCGGCCCGGGCCACGTCCGGAGACGCACCGCCTCCAAAACGTCTTCGCCGGTGACGTAAGAGAGGCCGGGCGCCTTCAACGACGCGGCCTTGCGCCACAACGCGAGCGCGGCCGTCTTTGAGCCTAGGTCCGGATTCGCGCTCGCGAGCGAACGCAAGTAGCGCAGGCTCGACGCCCGCGCTCGTATCGGGGGCGGAGGTCCCTCGCTCACGCCGAAGGGCCGCAAGCCGAAGTGCCCGGGCGACGTGCGCAGCCAGTCGCGAGCGAGCGTCTCGGACCAGGAGGACTCGAGCTCGCGCAGGACGGTGGCGTACAGACGGACGTGGCGGGTCAGCGCCTCGACCGCGGCGGCGGCGAACGGAAGACCGCCGTCGCTCAAGACGCCGCGGACCGCCTCCGGCGCGGCGCCCTCGCCGGAGACGCTCTCAAAGGGAACGATGACCTCCTTGGGGGCGCGCAGGCAGCGGACCGCCAAGCCGCCCTCGACGCGCCCGATCCCATAGGGCGCTATGACCGGGACCGCGAAGTCCACCTCCGCGCGCCCCACCTCGGAGGCACCCTGCCCGGCGGCCAGGTCGCGCGCGAAGTCGCGCAGCTCGACGGCGTACCGCAGGGCCTGTTGGGGAATCTCTGTCCGCCGCGGCGACGAAGCGTCCGCCCATATCATGGCCGGAGCCAGCAGCAGCGGTCCCAGCTTGATCGCGTTATTCATCACCTCTGCCTACCGAGAATTGAAGCATATACCCGCCGGCCGGCCAAATGGTCCGGAGATCTATTTTAACTAAGGAAAGCGATAGCCTCTTGCCATTCTTGGTATAATGATCTCCTCCAGCGGGCGGCCTCCGCTGGGACCCCAAATGCGCATCCGAACCTCCCACATCCTCCCGGCGTTCCTCTTGCTCGCCGCCGCTTCGGTATCGGCCGCTGAGAGCCGGCCGGACTTCGACCAGGGCGTCGCCGTCGAGCCCGTCGTGGAGGAGGCGCGGCGCTCGGCCCGAGAGATCGCCGGCGACAGGATCGACTCCGGCCCGGCGTTCCAGAAGCCCGGGGACTCGGTCTGGATCAGCGTGGGAAACGAGGACCTCGCGGCCCTCGGCGACCGCTTCGGTTTTTCGCGCCGGAAGGTCCTGAGCCACGGCGCGAACGCCGCCGTCTTCCGGATCCACACCACGGAGCTTCCGCTGCTCTCCGCGCTCATGCACCGCTTCTTCCGCAGATGCGGCGGCTTCTTCGCTTACGACACCTGGGAGGCCGCCGAGGCGGACGTCATGGCCGGACCGGCCCGCGGCAAGCCGCGGAATTACACGATCGACCGGCAGGACGTGGTCCGGCCCATGGTCGCGCGGGTGGGAGAGGCGGGCATCACGAGGACCATCGAGAAACTCTCGTCGTTTCACAACCGCTACTACGAGGCCGACTCCGGGGTCGCCTCCTCCCGCTGGATCCGGGACCACTGGAAAGAGATCGCGGCGGACCGGCAGGACATCTCGGTCGAGCTCTTCGCCCACGAGCGCTGGCCCCAAGAATCGGTGGTCCTCACCATCACCGGCCGCACGGAGCCCGACAAGGTCGTCGTCATCGGGGGCCACGCGGACTCGCTCGCCGGCTGGCGGAGGCGGGACACATCCAGGGCCCCGGGAGCGGACGACAACGCCTCGGGGATCGGGGTGATGACCGAAGCCCTCCGGGTCCTCGTGGAATCCGGCTACCGCCCGGCCAAGACCATCAAGCTGATAGCCTACGCGGCGGAAGAGGTGGGCCTGCGCGGCTCGCAGAAGATCGCCGAGGCGTTCGAGCGCGGCGGCGTGGACGTCCTGGGCGTGGTCCAGTTCGACATGACGAACTACAAGGGCTCGGCCGAGGACATCTACCTCATAAGCGACTACACGGACGCGACGCAGAACGCTTTCTTGGGCCGGCTCATAGACGAGTACGTGAAGGTGCCTTGGGGCTACACCGAGTGCGGCTACGCGTGCTCCGACCACGCCTCCTGGCATCGCCGCGGGTTCGCCGCCTCGTTCGGCTTCGAGGCGAGCCACAACGAAGTCAATCCGGACATCCATACCTCGCGGGACACGCTCGCCACCTCGGGCGGCCACTCGCGGCACTCGGCGAACTTCGCGAAGCTCGCCGTCGCCTACCTGGCAGAGACGGCCAAATAGCTCCTCCCGACTCGAACGAGCTTCACGAAGGCCGCTCCAGAACGTAGAAGACGTATCCGTACCATCTCGAATACTTCCGAAACAGTTCCATCTCTTCCTGCTCACAATCGAGGGCCTGGATCCATTCCTTCTTGCCGGCGCGCCTCTTTCGCAGCGTCGACGGCCGTGATCTTCCCGTCGATACGGCGCGCAAGCTCGATCGTCTGCCTGCCCGGTCCGCATCCGATGTCCAGGACCCGCAGGCCTTTGCGCGGACGCGGCAGCATGGACAGCGCCCGCTTTGTCGAGACGTCGCTGCCGGGCCCTTCCTGCGGCAGGCCCTTGTGGATCTCGAAAAGGATTTTTATATTCATAAGCTCCAACGAATCTGCGATTTTCGAGCAGCATAGTAAAACCTGCGACAACCCTCCGCCTCAGGACGAGAAAGACCGCGGCGACGGCCCCTGGCTGTTCGATGTGGTAAAATCGTGACATCCCTGAAGCGCCAATACGCCTATGGCCAAGCGGTACTACGCCTACATCAAGAGCAAGCTCCAAGGCCCCCTGACGGTCGGCGAGCTCAAGGCCATCGAAGGCTTCGGGGCGGACACCGAGGTCACGGAAGCGGACCACGAGGAGTTCTGGCTCCCGGCCCGGAAGGTCAAGGGACTCGCCAAGCTCTTCGAGAAGCCGCCGCAAGCGAAACCCACAGCGCCCAAGCCCGCCGTCGTGAAAAGGTCGATGGTCTGCCCGGGCTGCGGGACCCAGGTGGACATGGAAGAGGGACGTCTGCGGGTAAAGTGCCCTTATTGCGCCTCCCCCCTCACGGTCGGCAAGGGGGCCTCGAAAGCCGGAGTCCTGGCGGCGGTGCTCTGCCCCTCATGCGGCGGCGTGGTCGAGTACCCCGAGGACTCGCGCACGGCCCACTGCCCCTGGTGCGACTCATATCTGATCATCTTGGGGGAAAGCCGCCTGTTCCGTTTCTACGTCCCGCCGCGTCTGACCGAAGCGCGAGCCCGTGAAGCCGCCGGGCGCGCCGGCGAGGACGCCCAGGTCCCCGCGCTCGTCTTCGTGCCGTACTGGCGCTACACGGCCATGGTGTTCTTTTGGGACATCGGCACGAAGACGGTCCAAACGCACCGCTTCGGGATCACCGAGGCGGACCTGAAGCACTGTCCCGAGCTCTGCCAGCTGGGCCCCGGCGCCTTCACGGCGAAAGAAAGGGTCCGGGAGTTCCGCTCCAGGCGGCTGGACAGGAGCATGCGCGCGACCAAGAGCCCCATCGGCTACCAGGGACTGGGCGAGCGCCTGGGGAGGATGCCGCTCAGACCCTTCGACCGCGCGGGGATGTCGAAGCTCGGGCGCGTCGAGCCGGTGGTGGTCGGGCGGAAGGAAGCCGCGGAGTGGATCGGGGGGCGCGCTTATCACTGGCTCCGCGAGCAGGACCTGGACCGGGAGCTCGAGCACGGCAGCATCCTGGGCGGCAAGCTCTCGTTGGTGTACCTCCCGTTCTGGGTGTTCGACGCGGGAAAAGACCGTCCCCTGATCCTCGACGGCATAGACGGCAGGCGGGTCGACTCCGCTCCGGTCCCCAGGGAGCTCAAAGACCGGCGCGCCGTGGAAGACGCGGGCAAGGCCCCCCACGCCGTCCTGGCGGAGTGCGCCCGCTGCGGCCAGGACCTGCGCATCGAGAGCTTCCAGACCCTCTTCTTCTGCCGGGACTGCCGGCTAGCCTGGAGGATCGAGGCGGGACGGCTGGTGGAGCAGCCCTTCCGAACGGCCGCCGAGCGGAAGGCCGCGGGCAAGCGTTCCCTGCACGTGCCGGTCTGGCGCCTGCGCGTGGCCGTCCATTCGGACGGCAAGGCCGTGATGTCCGACGAACGGGCCTTCCGGCGCATGGTGCCGGACATCAGCTACTCGGCGCCGCAGGCCGATCCCGACAAGCCGGTGTGGGTCTATGTGCCGGCCTGGGGCAACATGATCGTCCCGCGGTTAAGCCGGGTGGCCATGCGCTACACGCGCAAACAGCCCGCGCTGGACTTCACCGAAGAGGAATTCGACAAGGTCGTGCGCGCGGTATTCGGGCCCGAAGAGGCGCGGGAGATGGTCCTGGTCGTCCTGCTGGGGGTGATCTACCTCCAGCCTCGGCTTCTCAAGCTGCTGCGGTCAGGCGAGATCCGGGTCGAGGCCACCGAGCTCATCCTGGTCCCGGCCGCCAAGAGCCCGGGCAGCGAATTCGTGGAGAGCTGCATGGGCATCGCGGTGCGCGCCAACGAGCTCCGGGAACTGCGGTCATAGAACGCCGGGCTCCGGAGGGTCAGGAAGAGTCCCGCGGCTCCCGGCCGCTCGCGGGGGGCGCCTTCGAAGCGCGCTCTTCGCGCCGGTGCACAAGCGAATGGACCTCCCTCTTGAGCCGCCCGGGATGGAGGGGCTTGTCCATAAACACATCGGCCCCGCGGGAGATGCCGCGCAGCACGAGGTCCAGCCTGTTGTCGGCGCTGATCAGGACGATGGGCGTCCCCGCGTCCGCGCATCGCTCGCGGAGCCGCACCAAGGCGTCCACGCTGTCGCCGACGGGAAAGTGGACGTCGAGCAGGATGAGGTCGGGAGGCGCGTGCCCCAGGAGGACCTCGAGCTCCTCGACCGAGGTCAGGAGCTCCACATCGTACTCCTCCCCGAGCGTGGCCTGCAGCCAACGCAAAGTGTCCTTATCGTCGTCCACCGCGCAGATCCGGGGCTTGTTCCGCATGGCTGTCCCGTCCTGAGGCTTGGCGCGCGCCAGTCCCTCCCCCTTGGGCTTAGCCCGGGCGCGACGCGCTTTGCGTCTGCTCACGGTCCCTCCTCCCCGGCGTTCGGTCGCGCCGTTGGACGGGACTCCGGGCCCGACGATCGGCCATCGGGCTCGGCGGCCGGCAGGATCAGGACGACGCGGGAGCCTCCTCCGATCCTGTCGTGCGCCAGGATCGTCCCGCCGATGGCGTAAGCCGCGATCCGGCAGAAGGTCAGGCCCAGTCTCCGCCCCAGGCCGTTCGGGCCCGGCTCAGGCCTCTGATCGAAGCGGGCATCGAATATCGCCTTCTTCTCCGCGTCGGGGATGCCCGGCCCGCGATCCGATACCTCGAAACGCACCGTCCCCCCCTCCCGGCAGGTTTCCAGAAGCACCTCGCCGCCCTTCGGGCTGAACTTGACGGCGTTTGACAGCAGGTGAGCCAGGATGCGGAAGAGCAGTCGCTCGTCGGTCCGCAGCTTGAGACCCGCGGGAAACTTCCCGATATGGCAGGCTACGGCGCGCTTTTTGGCCATCGGATGCGCCAGCAGCCCCACCCTCGCGAGCACGTCCGAGACGCGGACCTCCGACTTCTCGGGCGCGAGCCGGACGTCGCCGTTACGCCCCATCTCCAGGCGATCGTTGAGCATCAGCAGGATCATGCCTGCGGCGGTCCCGGAGGCGTCCAGGAGCGTCTTATACTCCGCGTCATCGATCAGGCCTTCGTCGCGGACGAGCCGCAGGGTCCCCCGGATGGAGGAAAGGGGGACGTCAAGATCGTGGTCGATCACGTCCGCAAGGTCCCGGCGGACCCGATTGCGGAGCTCCAACTCCCGGCTCTTGCCGGATGCGGCCCGATGCCCGTTATCGAGGCGCAGATGGACCCGTACGCGCGCCGCCAGCTCCTCCACGGAGAAAGGTTTGGGCACATCATCGTGAGCGCCTGCTTGGAACGCCCGCAGGCGGCTGTGCACATCGCCGTAGAACGTGAGGGACAGGACGGGGACGTCCAGTCTCCGCGCGGCCATCTCCCTGCAGACCTTGACCCCGGTCCCCTCCTCCAGAGCCATGTCCAAGAGGACCAGGTCGGGACGCGTTCCGCCGAGGCTTCTCACGGCCCCCTCGATCCCGGAGGCGAACGCCACCTGGCATCCCGCGCGCTCCACCGCGACCCGGACCGCCCTCTGCGTGTTGGGGTCGTCGTCGACCGCCAGGACAAGAGGGCGTTTCCGCACGTCCCAATCCGCCTCTTTCGGTCCGTTGCCGCTGTTCAAATCCGCCGGGGACACAAACCCTCCTATCAATCTTGGCGAGTTTCCTTAATAGAAGCGTACTAGACCGGGGTATAATCCGGCTCAACGGAGGTTTAAATCCGGCTCAATAAAAGTCCGATCCCAGGGGAGAAATCCTTGTCGGGTTCGGCGGCATCATATATCATATCTTCGCCCATGAACGCATCGCAGGCGCCGAAACGCGTGGACCTCAAGCTCGGCTACTCGTGCAACGACCGCTGCCTGCACTGCGTGGTCGGCGATTTCCGGAAGGTCTTCAGCGCCGAGAGCCGGAGCATGGACCGCACCACCGCCGAATACAAGGGCCTGCTCACGTCCTACCGCCGGCAGGGCTACGGCCACGTGACCATCACGGGGGGCGAGCCATCCATAAGGAAGGACTTCGTCGACATCCTTCGTTTCGCGCGCGCGATCGGCTTCAGGATCGGGGTCCAGACCAACGGGAGGCTCTTCTCCAGGAAGTCGTTGATGCGCGAGCTGGACTTCGGGAAGGCGGACATCGCGTTCACCGTCGCTTTGCACGGTCCCACGGCCCGGATCCACGACGCCATAACCCGCAGGCCCGGCAGCCACGAAGAGACCGTAAGGGGCATCAAGAACCTCCTGCGAGCCGGCTACCTCGTGACCGGGAAGATCGTGCTGTCCACTATGAACTTCCGGTCCGTCAAGCGTAGCGTCGAGCGGCTCATCGCGCTCGGGGTCCGCTCGGGGAACATCGCCTTTCCGCACGCCCAAGGCAGGGCGTGGGAGAATTTCGACGCCGTCGTCCCGCGGTATCGCGACGTGCTCCCCCACGTGCGGGAGGCCGTCGAGCTCCAGGAAAGCCGCTCGCGGGGCGTATTCTTCGACCTCGAGATGATCCCCCTCTGCTTTTTGGCCGGGCGGGAGGAGTACTGCGCCGAGCTCGATTATCTCGTTTGGACCCGAAGCCTGCTGGACGCCCACGGCCAGCCGAGCGTCGATTGGGGCGAAGCCCGCAGGAGCATCAAACGGAAGTCCCCCGAATGCGGCGCGTGCAGGTTCGACGCGGTCTGCGAAGGCCCCTGGATGGAATATCCGGCGAGAAGGGGCCACTCGGAGTTCGTCCCCGTGAGGGGCGGGAGGCTGCCGCCCCGCGAGCTGCGCCGCATCTTGGAACGAAGGGCCCGCGCGCGCGACAGGGCGTTCTTGGTGGCCGCGTGAGACGCCTCGACCTCAAGATCGGCTTCGCCTGCAACAACCGGTGCGATTTCTGCGCCCAGGGAGACAAGCGGCGCTCCGTCGCCCGGCTGACCTTCAGGCAGATCGTCGGCGAGCTCAAGACCGCGGCCCAGCAGGGAGTCCGGGGCGTCGTATTCACGGGAGGCGAGCCCACCCTCCATCCCCATCTGCTCGAAGCCGTGGCCGCGGCGAAGACTTTGGGCTACCGGAGCATCCAGGTCCAGACCAACGGCCGCCGGTTCGCCTACCTCGATTTCTGCCGGGCGCTCAAGGAGGCCGGAGCCAACGAGTTCAGCCCTTCGCTCCACGGCTCGACGCCCGCCGTCCATGACGGGCAGACCCATTCCCCCGGAGCCTGGAAGCAGGTGGTCCGCGGCATCGAGAACATGCGGCGCCTCGGGCTCTTCGTCCTGACCAACAGCGTCGTGACCCGGCGGAACTACAAGGACCTGCCGGAGCTCGCCAGGCTGCTCGTTCGCCTCGAGGTCGACCAGATGCAGTTCGCCTTCGTCCACATCGTCGGGACGGCCGCCGTCAAGGCCCGCGAGGTCGTTCCGAGGAAGTCCGACGCCATGCCCTACATCAAGGAGGGGCTTCGCGTCGGGCGGGCCGGCGGCGTGCGCTGCTACACGGAAGCTATCCCGTACTGCCTGCTCGCGGGGTTCGATGACTGCGCGGCCGAGCGCGTGATCCCGGACGGCATCATCGTGGACTCCAATATCCGCGTGGAGCACTGGGAGCGCTACCGCACCCAGGAGGGCAAGGCCAAGCGGCGGGAGTGCGGGACCTGCCGCTACGACGCCGTCTGCGAAGGCCCCTGGCGGGAGTACCCCGAGATGTACGGCTGGGACGAATTCGCGCCGGTCGCGGAAGCGCCGGTCGCCTAGCAGCCCGTGGCAAAAGTATTTCGGACGGCGAAATCGCCTGGAGCGAGCCGAGCCAAGGCGCGACGAGGGAGCCTCCATCGACGGGATGTGAGCGAGGAGCAACGCAGGCGCAGGCCGCTTCGAGGCGATTGCTGGCCGCGGAAGACGTTTGCCACGGACT
>JBDREN010000003.1:0-20094 GCA_043819795.1 Elusimicrobiota bacterium | reverse complement strand
GGGCGGCTACGGGGGCGCCGGCGGGGCCGGCGGCCGGGGGACGAACGGCGGCGGCGCCTACGGCACGGCGCCCGCCCCGGCGGATTTGGGCAGCGGCGGAGGCGGAGGGCTCGCGCCCTGCCCCGGAGGGGCGGGGGGGGGCCTGTTCCGGGTGAAGGCGCAGACGGCCACGGTCGACGGTTCGATCACGACCGACGGGGCCCCGGGCAGCGCGGGATGCAACGACAGCGGCGGGGGCGGGGCCGGAGGCTCGATCCGGATCGAAGCCGGCAGCCTTTACGGGGGCGGGTCGCTCTCCGCCGACGGCGGAAACGGCGCCGACGGGCTCAACTCCGGGGGCGGGGGCGCCGGCGGACGGATCGCCCTGCTGACGACCGGCGTCAACCGCTCGACCATCACGCTGTCGGCGGCGGGAGGGGCCCGCGGCGTCGGCACCAACGGCGGGGCCGACGGGGGCGCGGGCACGACCTTCATCGAGCCCAAGGTCTGGACCGGCCTGGGCGCGGCCGACTGCAAGGATCCGGCCAACTGGGTCAACAACCAGACGCCGCGGGACGCTGAGAACGTCGTCTTCGGCTCCACCGGGACGACGAAGAACTGCACATTCGACTTCGACAGCCTGTCGATCGGCTCGCTGAGCATCGGGCCGGACTTCTCGGCGCTCGTGTTCTGGAACAACCTGACCAGCGAGATCGCGGGCGATCTGACGATGTCCGGGGGGCAGTTCGGCGTCGGCAACATCGAGCTCAAGATCCAGGGGGACTGGACGCAGACCGCCGGGACGCTCGAGCTGAGCCAGGGCACGGTCGCCTTCAACGGCTCCGCGGCGCAGTCTGTCTCGGTGCATCCCCTCGCGAAGTTCAACAACTTCCACATCTACGGAGGGGCGTCGGTGAGCTCGATCTCCGACCTGGACGTCAACGGCGTGATCACCATCAAGCCGGGCGGGCAGCTCTCGCTGACGGGCGCGAACGTCCTGCGCGCCTCCAGCACGATCACCGGGGGCGGCAGCCTCACGGCGACGGCCGGCCACGAGACCTTCCTGGACGGGACGGGGCCCCAGACGGTGACCATCGGGGGGTTCGGCAGGCTGCGGATCGCCAACGCCGCCGGCGTCACGTTCCCGGCCCCCTTGTCCGTCGCGGTTCTGTCCACCATGACGATCAACAGCGGCGCGGCCCTCAACGCGGCGGACGTCGAGTTCGACGTCGGCGGGGACTGGAACAACCGGGGGACGTTCAACGCGCCCGGCGGCACGGTCGCCTTCACGGCGGCCGGCGCGACTCAGACGGTCATCGCCGGAGGGCGCTTCTCTCACCTGGTCGTTCAGGGGTCGGCGAACGTCGTCGTGCTGGCGACGGCGACCAGGATCTCGAGCGGCGTCACGGTCGCGAGCGGGCTGCTCAAGCTGGGCAACCAGACGCACCTGGTGCGGGGGGACTGGACGGTCGGGGGCGGGTCGGTGGACGGCGAGACGAGCGCCGTCGTCTTCGACGGGGCCTCGGATCAGCGGATATTCTCGGGGGCGGGGTCGACGTTCCATGATCTGGCCTTCTCCAATACGGGCTTCCCCTCCGCGACGGTCTTCGTGTCGAGCGGCCTGGTCGTGACCGGAGACCTGGAGCTCAACGGGGGGCGGCTGGACATCGCCGGCCGGGCCGTGGAGGTCAAAGGCGACCTGCGCGACGGCGGAGGCGACGCCTTCGTGCGGGCCGGATCGACGGTCACGATGAGCGGCGCCGGAGCCCAGTCCCTGGACTTCGCCTCCTTCGCGACGGAGCGCCTCGTGATCGCGAACATGGGCGGCGGGGTCCTCTTGACGGCGAACCATGCGGTCGAGCGCAGCTTCAAGGTCCTGCCGGGGGCCGCGTTCGACGGAAGGGACAAGGTCCTCGCATTGCAGGGAGCCGGGGCCCTGTGGGACACGGCGGGGGCGGGCTACACCTCCTTCGAGAACGACGCCCACACCGTCCGGTGGCAGCCGCCCGCCGGCGAGAGCGTATTCGTGGCGGCCGGCAGCACGGTGAACGCCAAGGTGGAGGTCTACGAGACGGCGGTCCTCCAGGGAGATCTCTTCGTGGCGGGGTCGAGCAACACCCTGCGGGTGCTGGCCGGCCAGACCCTTGACGCGGCCGGGAGCACGATCACTCTCAGGGAAAGCTCCGACATCGTATTCGACGGAGGCTCCGGGTACCGGTTCGACGCGGGCTCGTGGATCGTGTTCGAGGGCGGGGGCGCGGGCCGGGGGGCGGCGCTTTCGAGCGGACCATTGGCTAACGTCCGGTTCGATCCCGTCGGCCCGTCGGACAGCTTCCTCCTGGGCGACCTGTTCCTTGAGGGGGACCTCGTGATCGAAGGCGGGCGCGTCGTGGGGGCCGCGGACGCGACGCTGTCCATCAAGGGGGACTTCATCAACACGGGCGGCGGGTTCGACTACGTCTCGCAGGGAGCTAGCACCGTGAGCTTCACGGGATCGGCCGAACAGCGGGTCCGGATGAACGGCACGGAGACGTTCTCCGTCTTCGAGGTGGACTCCTCCAGCAGCGTGGTCCTGACCTCGACGAACACCCTGTCCGTGCAAGACAGCCTGCTTCTGACCTCGGGCACCCTGCGGGGGGGCGGGGGCCTGGTCTCCCTGGCCGGCGACTGGACCGGAACGGGGGGGAGGTTCGTGGGGGAGGGCAGCACCGTGGCCTTCACGAACCCCTCGTCCACGCAGACCTACGCGGACGCCACGCGGCAGCAGCTTCACATCCTGACGGTCTCCGCGGGGACCAAGACCTTCAACTCGGCCTTGAGCGCGGACGTGTTCGAGGCGCAAAACCCGGGGACGCTCCTGGAGTTCGAGCCGGGAGAGCTCTACACGATCGGAGCGCTCAGGATCAACGGACAGAAGGTCTCGGACCCCGTGGTCATCAGAAGCTCGCGGCCGGGCGCGGCCTTCCGGCTCGATGTCACGGTCTCGACGGTGACGGCCGCGGACGTCCGGGACTCGGACGCGACGCCGGGACCGGTGGTCTACGCCAACGACGGGCGCAGCGTGGACCGGGGCAACAACCCGGGATGGGAGTTCTCTCCGGAGATGCTCATCGTGGCCCCGGGCGAGTCCTTCAGCGAGGGCGCGGGCAAGAGCGGCTCGGCCGATACGCAGGTGGCGGGCTCCACCTTCACGGTCACCGTGCTGGCGGTCTCGCATAACTTCACGAGGGTGACGGCCGCCACCGACACCGTGAAGATAACGTCGGACGATCCGTTCGACGTCGAGCCCGCGACGGCGCCGCTCGCGGGCGGCACGACGCAGCTCTCCTTGACGCTCGTGACGGCCGAGCCGGGCCCGCGTCCGACGGTCTTGAGCGTCTCGACTTTTCCGGGCGGGGCGGCGAGCGCGGGCGCGATCGTGCCCGTGGTCCCCACCGGCTTCGACCGCCTGCAGGTGGTGCTCGCCGGGGAGTCCCCCCTGCCGGGCTCGGCGTCGGGGCTCTCGGGCGTGCCGGACCAGCAGATCACGGGCCTGCCCTTCGGGCTGACGGTCCGCGGGACCGACAGGTTCTGGAACCTCATCTCCGGCGCCACGGACACCGTGGCGCTGACGGAGACGACATCCTCCTCGTTCACCTTGCCCGGCGCCCAGACCCTCGCGGCCGGGGCCACGGCCTTCGCCGGGATCCTCGTCTACGAGCCCGGGCAGTTCACGATCACCGCGAGCGACGTCTCGAACGTCGTCATCCTGCCCGACGCGAGCACGATCTTCCCGGTCTTCAGGATATCGGAGTCGAAGCCCACGCTCACGTTCTCGATCCCCCTGAACGCGACCGTCGGGACTCTGAGCGGGAGGCTGGCCGGGCGGGCGCAGGACTCGGTCTCGGTGGCCGGAGTGGCCGTGGCGCTCAAGGACGTGCGGGCGGGCCGGTATTTCGACTGGAGCGCCGAGACGTTCTCGTTGGTCGGCCCCGACGAGGAGCAGGCCACCGTGACGCCCTTCCGCGAGCCCGACGTCGAGTGGACGATCGCGATCGCGGACGCCCGCCTGACCAACGGCAACGACTACTACGTCGTCGTCAAGGCGACGAACCCGTCCTCCATCGCGGACCCGGCCGCATTCACGTCCACCCTGGTATCGACGTTCACCTTCGACGCGGGCGCCCTCATCTTCGGGGTGGGCGACGGGGAGGGCTCGGCCTGGGCGTCTACTCCCTCCACCGCGGGCTGCCAGGCGCTGGTCGTCACGAGCGCCTTCACTGTGGGTCCTTCCGGGATCGGGCCGGGAGGGGCCGTGGGCCTTCGCGTGCCGGAGGGCTGGACGCGTCCGCAGGGTCTGCACGCGGGGCCGGTGCCGCCCACCGGCTACGTCACGATCGAATCCACGTCCACGGCGTGGACGGTCGCGGGGTCCTCGGAGGTCCTCTTCAACCCGCCCTCGATCGGGAGCGTGACCCTGGGCGACAACTGGGTGGCGCTGCGCCTGAAAGACGGGGCTCCGAACTCGCTCAAGCCGGACGAGGAGATACGCTTCATCTACAAGGGCCTGCCGCCGGCCGGCCCGGCCGGCCTGGGAGAGCAGACCTTCGACCTCCGGACGCAGGGCGACGCGGAAGGGTCGCTGGTGAGCATATCCACGGTCCCGAAGATATCGCTCACGGCGGGCGCCGCCCGGTCCTTGAGGTTCAGCGAGTACCGGCGCCTGTCCTTGGGGCCTTTGCAGCTCTCGCCGACCATGCAGCTGGTGGTGACCGACGCCTGCGGCAACCAGCAGGCCGCCGCCGGGAACGTGGAGGCGGCCCTGTCCGTGGGGACCGTCAGCGCGACCGGGTTCTTTCGGGACTCCGGCGTCGAGTTCCTTCTTTCCGGCGGGATCAGCACCGGCTCGGTCACGGTCGCGGCGGGCCTGTCGGTCTCGCCCGAGTTCCGCTACAGGACCTCGAGCGCCGTGGCCGGCTCCGAGTTCGTACGGGCCACGGCGACCGTCTCCGGGACCTCGGCAGAGGCGAGCCGGCTGGTCGGCCGGCGGGCCGCGCCGGCCGCCTTGAGCGGCGTCTCGATCGACACGGGGACGCTCGCCCCGGGCGCCACGAGCGTCGTGCTCGTGCCCGGGGTCAGGGACTTGAATGCGTTCATCCGCTTCGGCCTTTCCGACAGCTCCGTCGACTGGGAGATGTCCGTCGCGACCGGCCCGGGCGCCGCCCAGACGGTCTTCCGGGCATCCGGTCCCGGCGACCCGGACCGCCCCATCCAGGTGACCTTCGACGGCATCGCGTGCGCGGGATCGGTCTGCCGCTTCGTTGCGCCCGGCGTCTACAAGGTCCGCATCGCGGCGGCGGGGGGGGCAGTGGAGAACAACTCGCTCGAAGTGCGCGTGTCGACGACTCCGTGGGTGTTCGGCGACCTGGGGATATCGGGCGCCGGAGCGGTCGTCCGGGCCGAAGGTCCGGGCGCGGGCCTGGGGAACTTCGCTCTCGCCGACTCGAGCGGCGCGTTCCGGATCTTCGGGCTCGCCGAGGGCCGCGCGTATAACGTGATCGCCGCGACCGAGACCTTCGCGCAGAGACAGGTCTTGAGCCTGAGCACCGGGGCGTTCGGCGTCTGGGCCAGCACGAGCGGTACGGACGTGGGGACGCTGGGCTTCCCGGCCCCCGCCTTCATCAGGGTCTCGGTCGGCATTCCCATTCTGGCGCCGGAGGAGTTCTGGGGGCGGGTCCGGGCGCGCAACGCCGGCTACTCCCGGAAGACGGAGGGAACGCTTCACTTCGCGCGGAGCGCCGCCAGCTCGGACGACGGGGCCCAGACGCTGGGACGCACGGCGAGCACCTGGACGGTCCTGGGCCTCCCGCCCGATACCTACGAGCTGGAGATCGACCTGGCCGCGATCGGGATCAGCACGCGCGTCACCGGGGTGGCCGTCTCCACGTTCACGGACGTGGTCGTGCCGCTGCGCCGCAAGGCGAACGTCTACGGCTCTGTGGTCCTCCCCTCGACCAAGCCGTTCGGGGCCTGGGTATCGGTGATGGCTACGCGTCCGGGCGAGCGGGCGCCCGCGCGCTTCAAGGGCGCCTTCGTGGAGCCGGCCTCCGGGGGGGTCGTCCCGACCAGCGCCCCGTATACGGTCTTCGGGCTCGACGTCGGGAGCTGGACGATCCGGGCCGAGAGCCGGGGTTTCGTCTCGACGACGACCGTCCTCTACGTTCCCGACGACGGCGACATCGGCGACCCGCAGACGGGCGCCGGCAACCTCGACCTGCCGCTGGGCCAGGGCCTCGTGATCCGGGGCACGGTGAGCGTCACGGGCGACACCGCGCTCCTGGCCGGCGCGGCCGCGGGCTCGGGGCCCGCCTTCGCGGACCCCGGCGCCTTCGCCGTCTTCGTCGAGGCCTTGGACCCGGCCACGCGGCGGAGCTGCGGCGAGTACGTGCGTCTCTCGACGGCCGCGACCGTGACGGCCGCGACCTTCACGATCACGGGCCTCGAGCCCGGCAGCTATCGGGTGGACGCCTTGCTGAGGGGGTATCGCAAGACCCCGCCGGGGCCCGCGACCGTGGAGGTCTCGACGAGCGCGCCGGGCGTCGTGGGGCTGGAGTTCTCCCCGGACTCCGCGCGCGCGGAGTTCGCGGTCTGGATCCCGCCGCCGGCCCCCCCCGTGCCGCTGCGCCGACGATTTCGACGAGGTGGGATTCTTCCTGCAAGGGCCGGATACCGCGCCGAGGGCCGTGGCCGACGTCACGACGCTGGCGGCGCAGACGACGTTCCAGTATCACGCCTCCAGCATGAGCTTCCTGTCTCCTCCGCTCGGGACCGGCTTCTACAACTTCCAGCTCATGCACGGCCCCTCGGGCAACGCCGCCGACGTGTTTCTGGCTCTGGCCGACGGCGCCACGGCCTCGGCCGTCATCGACCTCTCGGGCTCCACCTTCACGGTATCCGGCAAGGTCTCGGTGTCGGGCGACGTGCACTTGAGCCAGGGGGTCTTCAGCGTGAGCGTCAGCTCGGTCCCGGGGCTGCTGGCGCAGTCGCCTTCCGCTAGCTATTGCCTGCTCTCATCCAGCGAGCCGGTGACGCTCTCGGCCGCGCACGTGGAGCTGATCCCCGTCGGCCGGCACGAGGGGGACCGCGCGGGGGAGCTTCGGACTTCGACGGGGAGCTGCCTGGACTATGAGGTGGAGCACGCGGAGGGGCTCCCGCCGAGCCTCGTCGCGTACCTGGGAGAGCTGGAGCCCGACGGGGATTTCCGGATAGAGGGGGTCCCGCCCGGCGCCTACCTGCTGCGCGTCCCGGAGGACCTCGACGGCCGGGCCGAGAACGGGGCCGAGGCGGCGTCGGCCTCCATGGCGCTGCGCGTCTCCGGCGACACGCGGGCGGACCTCGAGATCACCGGCGGCGTCAGGGTCGGCGGCAGCGTCCGCCTTCCGGAGGGACGGCTGGCGAGCCGCCCGTTCTCCGTTTCGCTGGCCGACGGGAGGGGCAGGAGCTTGCGGGAGGCGGTGCTCAACTTCAACAACCAGAGCTCCGCCGGCTATGTTTTCGACAAGGTGGCCGACGGCGCCTATTCGGTCGTGGCCGCGGATCTGGGCTACCCGAAGGCTTTTTCCGCCAAGCCGAGGCTCGTCGAGGTGGCCGGAGCGGACATCGAGGACCATGACATCCTCCTGTACTCCGGGGGGAACATCAAGGGCAGGATCGCCGTCGAGCGGACCGCGCCGGACGGGAGCCGCGAGTTCGTACTGGTCGCCGCCGACAACAGGAGCCTGCTGCCCCCAGATTTCCGGATGTTCGCCGTCGCGAACCCGTGGTTCCAGGGCGGTTTTTTCCCGGCGCGCGGCCTCGCGGAAGCCGCGGCGGACGGCGGCGTCCTGATCGACGCCCAGGGCCAGTTCACGATCCCGGCGGTGCTTCCGGGCCTCTACGACGTCGAGTTCAACGTATTCAACAGCACGGAGAACACTCGCGGCGGGAGCCTCGACCTCCTCTCCGGCGTCCGCTCGGGCGTGACGGTGGTCGAGGGCCGGACGGCCGATATCGGGACGGTCCGGGTGCGGGCGTCGGCGACCCTGAGCGGCCGCGTGACCGACGCGGCCACCGGCGAGGGGCTCGCCAATATCACGATACTGGCCCGGCGGGCCGCGAAGGCGCCCGGCGAGGACAGCCCGCGGCGGCGTCCCCCCGAGACGGCGACTGATTCCGGCGGCGGTTATCAGCTCCGGGGCCTGGATGTCGAGGCGCGCTTCTACGACATCTTCGTGGCCGCCCGCGAGGAGGACCCGGGCGGGCGCCGGCCGGCCGCCTACAAGGAGAGGCTCCTCCCGTCGGTGGACATCCGGAGCACGACGACGCTCGACGTCTCGCTCGCCCCGGCCGCCTTCTCGGTCTCGGGGCGCGTGGCGGCCCCGGACGCCGGGACGCTCTTCTCGGATGGGGGGTCCGAGGCGAGGGCTGGAGCGCTGCTGTACGTCCAGAGGGAGGACATCATCCCGGTCCGCAACCCGGTGGCCGACATCCTGGTCCGGACGCGGCCGGACGGCCGGTTCACGGTCCCGGACCTCGCGACAGGGACCTACCGGCTCACGGCCGCCGCCGCCGGCTACGCGCCGGCCGCGAGGGCCGTCACGATCTCCACGGCCTCCGTGGACATGGGGACGCTCACGCTCGGCTCGGGAGCGAGGCTCACGGGGGGCATACGCGCTTCCGACGGGACGTCCCCCGGGGAGGATGAGATCGTCCGGATCCTGGCGGCCACGCCCGGCATGGTCGAGGTCTTCGGCGGCAGCCTCGCATCCGACCCGGTCACGCGGACGGTGTCGGGCTACAGCTTGAGCGGGTTCCGGCCGGGCGTGGGCTACCGGGTCGTCCTGGTGACGGGCAACGGCGAGCTCATGACGCCCGAGGAGGGCCGTTACGTCGTCTTCGAGAGCAGCGTCGACGCCCGCGCGATCGACCTCGTCTTCCGGCGCGCGCCGCCGTTCGTGCTGGCCAAGTCCCGGCGGGAGGGGGGCGACTTCCTCCTCGAGTTCCGGTTCAGCCACCCCCTGCGCTCGCGCACGGCCGATGACGACGACCTGGACTTGATCCTCGCGACGGCCGCGGCCCAGGGGAGCTTGAGCGCCCGCGAGCTCTCCGAGAGCCGCCTGGCCTTGAGCGCCGTCTACGCTCCGGCCGTGGGCGAGTCGAGCTTCACTCTCCGGGCGCGGGCGTTCAGCGCGCTCAGGGACCCCGACTCCATCGACGCGGACGATCCCGAGTTCGTGATAGACTCGGCGTTCACGTTTTATTCGGGTGTGGACGGCTATCACAAGACCAGCATCCCGAACCTCACCGGAGGCTCGCTCGTCATCGAGGGAGACGGCGGGCGCGTGACGCTCCCGCAGGGAGCGTTCTTCGTGGACGCGTCCTCATCTGTCCGGGTGGCGCTGCAGCGCTCCGACGAGCTTCTGGAAGGGGCGCAGGCGCTGCGGGCCGGGGGGCTGTTCGGGAGCCAGGCGAACATCCGGTCGCTGCGCTACGCGCCGCAGGCCTATCCCTCGGACGTCTTTCGGGCGTTGGCCGCGACCCCGCCCGAGGTGAACCCCTTTAGCCCCTTCTACGATGTCCTGCTGCCCGACGGGGTTAGGAGGGCGCTGGCCAAGCCGGCGCAGCTGACGGTGAGCTATCCGACGGGGATCGACCCGGCGGACCTGAACCTCTACTGGTACAACGCGGCGGCCAACTCCTACATCCTCCAGCAGGACGTCACGGGCGCGTCTCCGGTCATCGACGCCGGCAACCGGACGATCACGTTCAACATCGACCATTTCTCGACGTTCGTCCTGTTCGACACCGGGGTGGCGGTCATCTCGGGGGGCGGCTTCGGCGGGGGAACGATCGAGGCCTTCAACTTCCCGAACCCCTTTGACCTGGCGCCGAAGACGGTGCAGGCCATCCACGGCAGCGCCGGAGGCCCGAACCACACGGTGCGCGGGACCATGATCCGCTTCGCGGTGCCCGGGGGCCTCGGGGGGGCTGGGTTCCTGCGCATCTTCAACGTGGCCGGCGAGAGGGTCCGGACGATGGACCTGGGCGCGCTCACCGGGGGGCGGTACCACTATCAGCCCTGGGACGGGCGGAACGACTCCGGGCGCGACGTGGCCAGCGGCGTGTACATAGCCCAGATAAAGATAGGCGGACAGTCGACATTCTTCAAGATGGCGGTAATTAAGTGAAGTGTCGGGCTTTTGCGGAATTCGTACCGAATTCCGCAAGAGCCCTCATCGCAGAGAAAATAGAATGACGACACGGCGGACAACAGCCCTTATGATGGCGGCGGCCCTTGTAGGCGGCGGCGCGGCGCCCGCGTGGTCCTTCGGCCGGGGCCATAAGGGGACCTCGGGAGCGCAGTTCTTGAAGCTCGCGCCGGGCGCGCGGCCGGCGTCCATGGGCGAGGCGTTCGGAGGAGTGGCCGACGACGTTCACGCCGTCTACTACAACCCCGCCGGCCTGGGCCACCTCAAGCGGCTCGAGGCCGCGGCCATGCACAACTCCCACTTCCAGGGCATCCGCCACAACTTCGGGGCGATCGCGGTCCCCGTGCTCTCCTGGGTCGACACCCGCCGGCAGCGCAACGCTCTCGGGGTCTTCGCTTTCTCCCTGACGAGCCTCTCGGTCGGCGATATCGAGCGCCGGGGCCTCATCGAGACCGACCAGCCGGAGGGGACCTTCGGGGCCAGCGACCTCGCCTACACGCTCGCCTACGGCCGCGCTTTCTCCGAAGAGTGGTCGGCGGGCGTCGCCGGCAAGCTCATCGATCAGGAGATCGATTCGGTGGGCGCCAGGGCGTTCGCCCTGGATGCGGGCGTTTTGCGCCGGAGGGGCCGGCTTTCGGCCGGGGGGGGCGTTCGGAACCTGGGCGGCAAGGTACGGTTCCGTTCGGAGGCCGATCCCCTGCCGTTCATGTTCTACGCCGGGGCGGGCTTCCGGCCGGGTCCCCGGTGGCTGGCGGCCGTCGAGATCCGGGTGCCCCGCGACGACGCGGTGCGCCTCGGCTTGGGGACCGAGTACCGCAAGCGGTTCGGGGAGGTCCTCTCAGGGTCCGTGCGCGGCGGCTACAACGCGTCGAACACCGACGCCGACGGGTTCGACGGCGTCACGTTCGGGGCCGGCGTCGGCTACGGCCGCCTGGATTTCGATTTCGCCTGGATCCCCTTCGGGGAGCTGGGAAACACCTTCCGCTATTGCGTTCTGGTGAGGTTCTGAGGTCGGGCTAAGGCGTGGTGACGGGGGCGGGGTCCAGCTCCGGGCAGAGGTAGGCGGCGTCGTCGCCGGCGCCTTGCAGCTGGTCTTTGCAGCGCCTGACCTGGATCTCGCGCCGGTCGGCGCGGTTGTTCTGGTACGCCTTGCCGGCCAGCGAGGCGGCCTGGTCGTCGAGGGCTTTATCCTCGGCGGAGACGCCCAGGCCCACGATCGCGTGGATCAAGTCGTCGCGCAGGCCCTTGAGCCGGGTCAGCGTGGGGGAGATGCCGCCGGCTTTGTTCTCCTCGCCGAGGGCCTTCTCGACCTCGACGGCCGTCTGGGCGACGTTCCGGGCGCCGGGATAGGTCCCGACTTGGGCTCCGGCAGGGCCCTCGGGCCCTGCGGCCATCCCCTTCATCATGCCCTGGTAGCTTTCCGCGAAATCCTCGCATGTGCCGGTCTCGGCGCAATTGACCTCGGCGCCGCGGATTTCTCCGCCGGTCGGGCCGCCCTCCGGGGCGGGCCCGTTGAAGGCCAGCTTATCGGGGTCCTGCCCGTCGTGGCCGAAGGTCCCGGCCTCCTCTTTGGAGATGACCTCACTGCGTCCGCGCTGGTTATACCGGTTCTGGAGGGCTTCGGTGGCGCTGTCCTTGTCTTGGGCGAATTGTTCCGGCGTCAGCTTTTCGCCGTCCGAATCGCAGTAGTCCGTGCCGGCATCGCAGGGCGTTTCCGCCTCCTCTTCAAGATCGCGGTCGTTGAGCTCGCCGAAGTCCGCGGGCAAGGGGCCGATGAAGCAGGTTTCCCCAGGGACGCATTCCTTGCCGTTGTTCTGCTCCTGGACCTTCTGGGCCGTGTTGGTCCCGGCTCTGTCCAAAGCGTCCGCCGCGGTCTCCCCGTCGTTCTCGAGGTCCTTTGGGGGCCACGTGCAAAGACCCACGGGGTGGCAGAGCCCCAGGACCTTGCCGTTGGCGTCCTTCCGCTGGGTCCACTCTTCGAGGGGATACTGCTCGAACACAGCGCTGTTGTCGACTTCGTCTGGAAGAACCACGTCCCCGCCGTCGGGAGTGGTGATGCGCATGTATGGATTGGCCTGCGGCTGGGGCGACCAATCGTTGTCGATCTGCGCGTGCGCACGCGTAGGAGAGCAAAGCAACAGGGCCGCCATCAGCGGTCCCGTGATCGTGAAGAGGGTGAACGCGCGCTTTGTCGTCATAGGCCTTTCGTCCCCATAGTATAGGGGCGGGCTCTTGTGAGCGCAAGACCCAACGGCCTATACGGCAATAGGCCGAAGGACCCAGGTTATTATACCATAGAAAACAGGCGTTTTTGCGGCCGGACGCGCGGGCCGCTATTCGGCGTCGCCAAGAAAAGCATTGAAAATGATGGACTCTTATGCTATATATAGTCGCTCATGGCAATCAAATTCGGGACCTCCGGCTGGCGCGCGGTCATATCCGAGGAGTTCACGTTCGCCAACGTCTGCAAGCTGATCCACGCCATTGCGGGCCACGTCAAGGAGCACCCGGAGTTCGGTTTCTCCAGCCAGGATTACCGCGAGCAGGCCGGCAAGGCCGCCGACGGCCCGGGTCCGACCGTGGTCGTGGGCTACGACACCCGGTTCCTGTCGGAGGAGTTCGCCCGCGAGGCCGCCGCCGTGTTCGCGGCCGACGGCGTACGGGTGCTGCTCGCCAAGAGCGATACGCCGACGCCGGTGGTGGCCTGGGCGGTCCTGGAGGCCAAGGCCGTGGGCGGCGTGGTCGTGACGGCCAGCCACAACCCGGGTCATTACAACGGCGTCAAGTGGGCTCCCTACTGGGGCGGGCCGGCCACGCCGGGGGTCACCGATGACATCGAGCGCCGCTTGGCGAGCGGCGGGCACCATGCGGTGCGCGTGATGAACTACAACAAGGCCCTCCGGGAGGGATGGATCGTGGAGACGGATTTCCGCGCCTCCTACTTCAAGCAGCTGCGCAGGCTCCTGGACACGGAGAAGCTCAAGGCCTCGAAGCTGAGGATCGGCGTCGACGCTATGCACGGAGCGGCCAGGAGCTATCTCCGTCCGTTCCTCGAGGGTCTGGGCGTGCACGTCGCGGCCCTGCGCGAGGGGCGGGACGTGCTCTTCGGCGGGCATTCTCCGGAGCCCACCCCGGAGCGGCTTTCGGAGCTGGCGGCCCTGATGAAGAAGCAGCGCCTCCATCTCGGGCTCGCCTGCGACGGCGACGGGGACCGCTTCGGGGTGCTGGACGCCGGCGGCGTGTGGATCTCGGCCAACGACGTGCTCGCGCTGGCGCTGCACCACCTGATCGTCAACAAGGGCTGGAAGGGGAACGTCGCGCGGAGCCTGATGACCTCGCACTTCGTAGACGCCATCGCCAAGGCGCACGGCCTGCGCGTCCGCGAGACGCCCGTGGGCTTCAAGTTCGTCGGGGAGCTGCTGCGGACCGGGAACTTCTTGATCGGGGGCGAGGAGTCCGGGGGGCTCTCGATCCGGGGGCACGCTCCGGAGAAGGACGGCGTGCTGGCGTGCCTGCTGATGGCGGAGCTCGTGGCCTTCGCCGGCAAGCCCCTCGCGAAGATCCGGCAGGAGCTCTTCAAGCAGCACGGGGCCTACCACAACGTCCGCATCAACTTCGCGCTGGAGGGGCCCCGGCTGATGAAAGACCTCAACGACCGGCTGCGGCTCAAGCCGCCGATGGAGCTGGCCGGCGCTTCGGTCTGGCGCATCGACGATACCGACGGTTTCAAGTTCATCCTGAAGGACGGCCGTTGGCTCGGGCTGCGGTTCTCGGGGACCGAGCCGGTTGTCCGGCTTTATGCCGAGGCCTTCGACCCTAAGGGGCTCAAGGGGATGGTCGAAGCCGGCAAGCGGATCATACAAGGGAAGCCCCCTCGCCGCTGAGGGGGTTTTGGGGGGTCACGGTTACTCTAATATAGGGTGGCCCCCTCGCCGCTGAGGGGGTTTTGGGGGGGCACGGTTACTTTAATATAGGGTGGCCCCCTCTCCGTTGAGGGGGGGCGTCCCTGAGAGGGGACGCGCCTTCCTTTCATAATGAAGGGGCAGCCCCCTCGCCGCCGAGGGGGATTTTCGTACCCGAAGAGGGAAAGTGTCCTCCTCGAGAAGCGAGGAGGGAGTCACGGGGGGCGTTTCGATGAAGATCAAAGAGGTGCGGGCGCGCGAGATCCTCGATTCCCGCGGGTTTCCGACGCTGGAGGTCGAGGTCATCCTGGACGACGGATCGGTGGGCCGCGCCGCCGTGCCGAGCGGGGCCTCGACGGGGCAGCATGAGGCCCTCGAGCTGCGCGACGGGGACGCGGCGCGATACTGCGGCAAGGGCGTGACGAAGGCGATCGGAAACGTCGTCAACGTCCTCGGGCCGGCCCTCCGGGGATCGGACGCGGCGGACCAGCAGGCCGCGGACGAGAAGCTCATCGCCCGGGACGGGACGCCCAACAAGAGCGGGCTGGGCGCGAACGCGCTGCTCGGCGTCTCGATGGCCGTCTCGCGGGCCGCGGCCGCCGGCCGGCGGGAGCCGCTCTACCGGCACCTCCGCGCGGCTTTCGGCATGAAGGACGGGGAGTACCTGCTTCCTGCCCCGATGCTCAACATCGTCAACGGAGGCGTTCACGCCGACAGCGGCCTCGACGTCCAGGAGTTCATGATCGTCCCGGTCGGGGCCTCCTCCTTCCCCGAGGCCATGCGCATGGGGGTCGAAGTCTACCAGGCTCTCAAGAAGCTGCTCAAGGCCGGCGGGTACTCGACCGCCGTTGGCGACGAGGGGGGCTTCGCGCCGCGGCTGGGTTCCCACGACGAGGCCCTCGATACGGTGCTCGAGGCGGTCCGAAAGGCCGGCTACGAGAAGCAGATACGTCTGGCTCTCGACGTGGCCGCCAGCGAGTTCTTCCAAGACGGCAAGTACCGTTTCGAGGGGTCCGAGCTCTCGTCCGAGGACATCACCGGGCGCTACGCGGCCTGGGTGCAGAAGCACCCCATCGTCTCGATCGAGGACCCCCTCGCCGAGGACGATTGGAAGGGGTATTCCGCCCTCACAGCCGCGTTGGGGGGGCGCATCCGCGTCATCGGCGACGACCTCTTCGTGACGAACCTGGAGCGCCTCGATCGCGGCATCCGGGAGCGGTCGGCCAACGCGATCCTCATCAAGCTCAACCAGATCGGGACGGTCACCGAGACGGTGCGCGCCGTAATGAAGGCCCACAAGGCCGGGTTCACGACGGTCATTTCGCACCGCTCCGGAGAGACCGAGGACTCCTACATAGCCGATCTCTCGGTGGCCCTCGACGCCGGGGCCATCAAGACGGGCGCGCCGTGCCGTTCCGAGCGGCTCGCCAAGTACAACCAGCTCCTGCGCATCCATGAAGAACTGGGCGGCCGGGCGCGCTACGCCGGCGACGCCGCGTTCCGACCTGCGGGCGTGGGGGCGGGTGCCTAAGGCGTTCGGGCGCGCCGCCTTCCTCAAGCGGTTCGGCCGGCGCTGGCTCTACATCGCGGCCGCGGCGGCGGTCGCGGCCGTCCTGCTGGGCAACAGGGGCTTCCGGAGCCTCGTTTCGAACTCGCTGCGCCTTCGCGTCTTGAAGGCGGATCTCGCGGCCCTCGAGCGGGAGGAGCGGGACATCAAGGATCGCATCGAGGCCGTGCGCACCGACGACCTCGCGCTCGAGCGGGCGGCGCGCAAGGAGCTGGGTTTCCAGAGGCCCGGCGAGGTCGAGTACCGCTTCCCGCCGCCCAAGTGACGTGATAGCGGACCGGCCCGACCAAGGCGGCGGCCTTCTCGACGAGGGCGGGGATATGTATGTAAGACAGCTCGAGCTGGGGCCGATGGCCAATTTCGTCTATCTCATCGGCGATCCGGAGACCAAGGAGTGCGCGGTCGTCGACCCCGCCTGGAACGTGCCGGCCCTGCTCGAGGCGGCACGGGCCGACGGGTACCGGATCACGAAGGTCCTCCTCACCCACGGCCATTCAGACCACATCAACGGCGTCGAGGCCGTGCTCCGCGAGCACGCCGTTCCCGTCCACGTGCACGAGGCAGACGCCTTCGCGCTTCGCCATGTCGGGGAGGGCCTCAGGAAGTCGGCCGACGGGGAGAAGGTCCGGCTCGGGGAAATGGAGATCGCCTGCATCCATACCCCGGGCCATACCGAGGGCTCGCAGTGCCTGCTCGTGCGCGGGCACCTGCTCACCGGCGACACGCTGTTCATCGGGGGCTGCGGGCGCGTCGACCTGGCGGGCTCCGATCCCGAGAAGATGTACCACAGCCTCCGCCGGCTGGCGGCGCTCGAGGACGCGGTACGGGTCTTGCCGGGCCACGACTATTCCGCCGAGAAGAGCGCCCTTCTCGGCGCCGAGCGCGAGCGCAATCCCTACATCCGCGCCAGCCTCCGGGCCAGCGCGGACGAGTTCCGGAGACTCGTCGGTCCCTAGATGTTTCCCACCCTGATACGCTTCGGCGACTTCCGGATCGCGACCTACGGCCTCCTGGTGGCCGCCGGCTACCTGGTGGGCCTTTGGTGGCTGAACACCCAGCGCGAGAGGATGGGCCTCAGCGAGAAGCACTTCTGGGGGGTGGTCTACGCGGCGTTCTTCGGGGCGATCGCCGGGGGCAAGCTTCTTTACTGGGCCGTCGAATGGCGGGACCTGCTCGCCGGGGACCTGCGCCTGCTGAGGGATTTCCGGTACGGCTTCGTCTACTTCGGAGGGCTGCTCGGCGCGTTTTTCACGGCTTGGCTCTATCAGCGGAGGACCGGCTTCGACTACCTGAAAACGGCCGACTATTTCGCCCTCGCCACGGCGTTCGGCCACGCGCTCGGCCGTCTCGGGTGCCTGGCCGCCGGCTGCTGCGCCGGCCGGCCGACCACGCTGCCGTGGGGGATCCGGTTCGACCATCCCGAGTGCCTCGTGGACCCCCGCCTCGCGGGAGTGCCGCTGCACCCCACTCAGCTCTACGAATCGGCGGCCGAGGGGCTGATCGCGGCGGCGCTCTACCGGCTGCTGCGCCGGGGCGAGCGCGGACAGCTTCCCCCGGGGACGGTCTTGGCCGCGTACGTCGGCCTCTACGCGGCGGTCCGCTTCGTGATCGAGTTCTTCCGCGGCGACGACCGGGGCGGGTTCTTCCTGGCGATGTCGGTCTCGCAATGGGTCGCGCTCGGATGCCTCCTGGCCGCCGCGGCGTTCATCGTCCGCCGCGCCCGCCGGCCATGAAGGAAACGCGCGTCACCGTCGACGCCGGAGGCGTCCGCTTGGACCGGTATCTGACCCTCCGGTTCTCCGGCTACAGCCGCTCTTATTTCAAGGACCTCATCCGGCGCGGCCTGGTCAGCGTGGACGGCGCGGCTTGTCTCCCGGATTTCCGTCTGCGAGGGGGCGAGGTGCTCAGCCTGCGCATGGGCGAGGCCGGGTGGGCGGACGTCCCGTTCGAGCGATGGGTGATCCATGAGGATCGCGACCTGCTGGTGCTGCGCAAGCCGTCGGGCATCCTGACGCATCCGATGGGCGAAAGCTGGCTCCAGCGTCCGGAGGCGGCCCTCTCCGACAGCGACGCGAGCGTCGCGGGATTCCTCGTCAAGTTCAGGCCGGCCTTGATCGAGTCGGGCGTGTCGCGCTGCGGGATCGTGCATCGGCTCGATCGCCAGACGAGCGGCGTCCTGGTGACGGTCAAGAATACCGAAGCCGAGCGGAGCCTGTTGGCGGCCTTCCGGGAGCGGCGCGTCGACAAGGTCTATCGCGCGGTCGTGCTCGGGGACTTGAAGAAGACGACGGTGGAGGCTCCGATCGGCCGGCTTCCCGGCCGGCGCAGGGTCCGGGTGTCCCCCTGGGGCAAGGAGGCGAGCACGTCTTTCACCCCTGTCAAGACGGCGCGGGGCCTGAGCCTCGTCAATGCCAAGCCTCTGACCGGACGGACCCACCAGATCCGCGCGCATCTGGCGCTGCTCGGCCATCCGGTCCTGGGGGACCCCGAGGCGTTCGGCGATCGCGAGAGGGAGCGCCTGCGGGAGCTGGGCCTGCCGCCGCCGCCCCGCATGATGCTCCACGCGTATCGCATCCGCTTCGCCCACCCCCGGACGGAGAAGAAAGTCTCGTTCACGGCGAGCGTGCCCAAAGACTTCCTGGTATACTGGAAGGCGGTCCGCTGAACTCTTGGAAAAAGCGCGAGACGAGGAATCCTCGGAGGATTCCTCGCCTCGTGTGTCCGGCCGCTCCGACTAGAACCTCGCGCCGAGCGAGATCCTCTGGACGTTGCCCAGGTCCCCGAACGGGGTGAACGTGTAGTCCGCCCGGTAGTTCCTCATGTTGATCCCGAAGCCCGCGCCCAGGCCGCCCAGCGACGCGAGCGTCCCGCTCCCGCTCGTCCCCGAGAACTGCGACGCGTAGCCCGCCCGCAGCGCGAAGCTCGGAAGAAGCGCGTACTCCGTGCCCACGCCCACGTCGGTCCTCTTGTCGTAGACCTCGTGCCTCACGTCCAGCACGATGTTCAGCGTCCCCCCGAAGCGGTACGCCGCGCCCGCCGACACCGTGAGAGGCAGAGGATCCACCTGCTGCAAAAACTGCATCCCTTTGCCGATGTTCAGCACCGACATCCCCAACGACAGCGGGGTCCCGCTCAGCTGGTGCTGGGCGCCGAGGTCGAAGGCCACGGTCTCGGCCGAGTAGGCGCCGATGCGGCTCTGCAGGTACTTGAGGTTCACGCCGAGGCTCGTGCGCCCCGAGGCCAGGATCCCGCCCGGGGTGACCGCGCGGCTGAAGCTGGCCGTGTAGGCCGCGTCCGAGGCTTCGAAGGAGCCCGTGGCCTGGCGGTTGGCGTCCCGGCCGTCCTGATTCCCGGCCGCGAGCCGAGTGACGCCCAGGCCGAAGGTGCCGAACTGGGTGGGGTGCGCGTAGCCCAGGAAGTCGAAGCGCGTGTCCAGCAGCCACTCCGCGTGCGTGGCGCCCAGCTCGCGGCGGGTAAGATTCGCGAGCCCGCCAGGATTGTAGTACATGGCGTCCACGTCGCTGGCGATCGCCGTGTAGGCTCCGCCCATCGCGCTCGGACGCGCTCCGGTGCCGATTTTAAGGAACGCCGCCCCGGAGTTGATGGCCGCCATCAGCAGGCAGCCTGGGGTGGCCAAAAGGGCGGCCGCGAGAAGGATCAAGGCGCTGTGTTTTAGAAGGGTCTGCTTTTTCATGGCATACGCTCCTGATACTGTGTACTTTCATTGTGACCCGGAATGTGCCCAAAGTCAATGACAGCACGCTGACAAAGATATAGAAATAACGCTTTAAAAATAAGCACAAAAAATTTTTGTCAGCCCGAAACCGACCATTTGGCAAGTTTTCTTTCGGCTCCCGTCGGAAATTCGCGGAGGGGGGCTGTCCCGGGGATGCCGAAATGTCAGCGGTATTAGCGCCGCAGGCTTGCCCTGCGGTGCTAAAACGGCAACAGCGGCGCTGGGACGGAGTTCCTTATGACTGGAAGGTGTAAGCGCCGCAAGGCGGGCTTGCGGCGTTGATTACCGCACCACGGCGAACTTGCCGGCCTTGCGGATGGCGGCCTCGCCGGACTTCTCGGCTACGACCGTGTAGAGGTAGACCCCGCTCGGGATGCGGTCGCCCCACGCGTACTCGTAGGCGTACTTGGGTCCGCTTCCGTCGTTGATGACCGGGGGCGAGGACTCTAACGTGGCTTGGTGCACTTGCTGGCCCGCGACGTTGTAGATGCGGATCGTCACCTTGTCGGCGATGCCCACGGCCAAGTGGATCGTCGGCGCGGTCCCGCCCACCGCGGGGTTGGGGAACACGTAGAGGTCGCGCAGCGCGAAGGCCGGGTCGGCCCCGGCCGCGGCCGCGACCTTGCCTTTGCCCTTGCCCTTCTCATCACCGGCGCCGGGCTCCTCGTCGGCCAGATCGTCCGG
>JBDREN010000002.1:0-24616 GCA_043819795.1 Elusimicrobiota bacterium | reverse complement strand
CCGGACGATCTGGCCGACGAGGAGCCCGGCGCCGGTGATGAGAAGGGCAAGGGCAAAGGCAAGGTCGCGGCCGCGGCCGGGGCCGACCCGGCCTTCGCGCTGCGCGACCTCTACGTGTTCCCCAACCCCGCGGTGGGCGGGGCCGCGCCGACGATCCACTTGGCCGTGGGCATCGCCGATAAGGTGACGATCCGGATCTACAACGTCGCCGGCCAGCAGGTGCATCAGACGACCCTGGAAGGCACGCCGCCCGTCGTCAACGACGGCAGCGGCCCCAAGTACGCCTACGAGTACGCGTGGAGCGGCCGCATCCCGAGCGGGGTATACCTCTATACGGTCGTGGCCGAGAAGTCGGGCGAAGCAAGCATCCGCAAGGCCGGCAAGTTCGCCGTTGTGCGTTAATCAGCGCCGCAAGCCCGCCTTGCGGCGCTTACACCTTCCAGTCATAAGGAACTCCGTCCCAGCACCGCTGTCGCCGTTTTAACGCCGTAAACCTGCCCTGCGGCGCTTACACCGTTCAGTCATGGGGGACTCCCTCGCAAGAATGTTATTGCCCTGCAAACCCGCACGCGCGGGCGTCCGTCGTATCCCACGGTGACGGCCCGGCCAACTTCTCGACATTCCTGACACCCGCTCCGTCGGAATCCATCCCATCCGCCTGACCAATTCCAAAAGAGCATGAAATTGCATGCTTTTTTTTATACAAAAGTCAGGGGATTGTCATTGACTTTCCCCGAAATACCCGTTACAACTTTGTTGGTGCGTTGCCTTTGGCAGCGCGTGCTGTTTTGTTTCCGCCGAGAGCAGCATAGTGGCTGACACCAGCGATCGACCTCACGAGATTGAGTCGCGGCTCCCCAGCAGCGCCGCGCGTTGCTTACTCCTTACCTTCTCGGTTATTTTCTTAATGACCGGCCCGGGCACGGCCCGGGCTGCCGATACGGACTGCGTCGAGCCGCCTTCCGGCCGGGTGGCTTGGTGGCGGGCCGAGGGAGACGCCAGCGACTTCACCGGCTCCTACGACGGCAGCCTGGAGAATGGGACGAGCTTCTCCTCGGGCAAGGTCGGGGACGCCTTCAGCTTCGACGGCGCCAACGACCGGATGGCCGGACATGAGCTCCTCCTCACCGCGGCGAACACCTTCACCGTCGAGTTCTGGGCCTATCCGGCGCAGACGCGCAACCCGACGCCGGAGAGCGTCTCGGGCACCGCGGGCACGAGCGGGCAGCGCTACGCAATGGCGCCGGGGCACGGCGGATCGCAAGACGCGGGGGCCGGGATCTCCGTGGGCACCAACGGGATCAGCGTCTTCGAGCACGGCGCATCCTATCTCCCTTCTCTATTGGTCTACGACGCCCCCCTCTCCGAGTGGACGCACGTCGCCGTCGTCTATGAGAACAAGCAGCCCCGTCTCTATGTCGGCGGGACTCTCGTGAAGACGGGGCTCGCGAGCCAACGGCGGACCGTGTACGCCTCGGGCGTCCTTGGGGACACGTCCAGCTACGGGCCCTTCGCGGGGCTTCTAGACGAGGTCTCGGTCTACGCCCGCGCGCTGAGCCAAGCCGAGATCCAGGCGATCGCATCCGCCGGCGGCGCCGGCAAGTGCGCTCCGGAGACCACCGCCCCCCGGTTCGAGACGCCAGAGGTCTCCGCGGACGGGACGACCTTCATCGATCCTGGGACCGCCCTGGAGACGACCGCGGACATCACCGCCAGGATCACCGTCCAGGACGCCGAGAGCGGACTGGTCGACCCGGAGGACACGATCCAGCCCATCCCGGGCACGGTCGGGCTGTGGCATTTTGACGAGGGGGCCGGGACCCTCGCGATGGAAGACTCCGGGAAGGCTCCAGCCGCCGCTCTGGCGGGCGGAACGAGCTGGTCGCTCAGCGGGATCGGGAAATCCCTCCGGTTCGACGGCTCGGACGACCGGGCGACGACGATGGGCCTTCTCACGACCGCGCCGAACAGCTTCACGATAGAGCTCTGGGCCTCCCCGTCGACGTCCCGCGACCCGACCTCGGAGGCGAACTCCGGGATCTCCGGCACGGGCGGACAGCGCTACGCCATCGGGCCGGGCCACGGCGGGTCGCAGGACGCGGGAGCCGGGATATCGGTCGGCACCAACGGGATCGCCGTCTTCGAGCACGGCAGCTCCTATCTTCCCTCCCCTCTGGTCTACGACGCGCCCATCGTCGGCTGGACCCACATCGCGGTGGTCTACGACGACAAGCGACCCAGCCTCTACGTCAACGGGGCCTTCGTCAAGACCGGGCTCGCGAGCAACCGGCGGGATGTTTTTCCTTCGGGCTACTTCGGCGATTACAGCGGCTACGGCCCCTACATGGGCCTTCTCGATGAGGTGCGCGTCCTCGCCTACCCCGCCACCGCCCAGCAGATCGCCGAGCACTATCTCAAGCAGAGCGCGGCGTATTCCGCGCGCTACAGCACGGACGGGGGAGAAAGCTGGAGGAGAGTCCCCGCCGCCAAGCTCAGCCTGTCGCTCGCCGCGGGAGCCGCCTCGGCGACCGATCCTCATTATCTGACCGCGGCCGGGCTGGCCCTGGCTCCGTCGCCCGAGCCCGGCATCAACCGGATAGAGTTCATGGCTGCGGACGTCGCCGGCAACACGGCTTCCTTCTCCTACGACATCCTGACGCCTCCGCCGGATACCGCCCCGCCGGACCTATCGGACCCGGGAGTCTCGGCGGACGGAGCGAGCTTCCTCGATCCCGCGACGGCGCTGCCCGGCCGCGACGGCATCTCGGCCCGGATTACGGTCCAGGACTCCGGCAGCGGGCTGCCCCCGGACGCGGGCGCGCTCTTCCCGGAGATCGAGGGCGCGTCCGCCCTCTGGCATCTGGAGGAAGCCTCCGGGGAGGCCGTCGAGGACGCCTCCGGGAACGGCAACCACGGGACTCTGGTCAACTTCCCGGCCAGGGTGGAGGGCCGCCACGGCCGGGGGTTGAGCTTCAACGGCGCCGACCAGGCCGTCCATGTCCCGGATTCCGCCGGCCTGACTCCCGCCTATGAGCTGACCGTCGAGTTCTGGTACAAGCCCAACGGGACCGACGCATGGCTGAGCAAGGGCAACGGCGCCAACGACATGGCGGTCAACGAGTGGCTGATCCACTCCTGCGGCGACGGGAGCGCCGGATCCATGCTCTATGTCAACGTCGGCGGGTCCTGGCGGACCTCGCCGTGCACGACCGGGACGGTGCCGGGCGAATGGAACCACATGGCCTGGACCTATGACGGCAACCAGGCCGCGGCCTACCGCAACGGAGTATTGACCGGCGTCTCCACCTGGGGCTTCGCCAGCACCCCGATCCACGACGGCGACGGGGTCGTCGCGATCGGCTACGACGCCCGTTATCCGATCGGCACGGCGGGCCGAATGATGAACGGGGTCATCGATGAGATCCGCATCCTGAACGCGGCCCTGACCGAAGAGCAGGTCCTGCGCGAGTATGAAAGCGAGCCCGGCTTCTCGGCGCGCGTCAGCGTGGACGGCGGCCAGGGCTGGACGGAGGTGCCTTCCTCTTATATATCCCTCAATCCGCTCTCGCCCGGGGCCTCCGAGAACGATCCCCACCGGCTGACCGTATCGGGCCTGAACCTCGCGCCCTCGGCGGGGCCCGACACAAACCGCATCGAGCTCACGGCCTCCGATCTGGACGGCAACAGGCGGTCCTACGCGTTCAACATCCTCACCCCGCCCCCCCCCGCCGGTCCATTCATCGACGACGACTTCAGCGCCGGGGTTCTGGACGCGTCGAAGTGGATAAGCGCGAAATTCGGCTCCGGCACGGCGGACGTCTCCGACGGCGTCCTGAGGCTCCGGACAGCGGGGACAAGCAGCCGGTGGCGAGCGATATCCCTATATTCAAAAGAGGTCTTCCAGGCGACAGGCGTCTACTACCTGGACCTGGACTGGAAACCGGGGACCAAGGCCAGCTCGGCGGGCCAGAGCCCGAGCATCTATTTCCGCGACGTCGGCGCGATCCGGGACGGCACCTATCAGTCGCCTTCGAGCCGATACGTCCGGCTCGACTTGGGAACCCAAGGCGACTACGGCCAGCAAAGGACGTCCTTGACTCTCTACGGCATGGGGGCGTCAAGCTCGCAGTCGTCTCTAAAATCCGTCGCCTTGGATCCCCCCATCGCGGCCGATCCCGACCCGTCCGCCGTGTTCCGCCACATCCGCATCGCCCTGGACTTCGACAACAAGACCCTGAGCCTCTATCTCGACGGCCAGGCGATCATGTCGGGCGTCGACCTGACCAAGGACAGCTCCGGCAACAGCATCGACTTCCTCCCGTCCATCCGCGATTTCCACGTGGAGCTCTACGGAGGCGCGCAGTTCTACTCGTCCCCCCTGACCGAGTCGTTCGACAACGTCCTGCTGGAAGGCCCGCCGCAGCTGCGCGGGCTCAGCCCGGGAAGCGGGTCCGCCGGTCGCCAGGCGACCTTGACCGGGCGAGGCTTCGGCGTGGAGCAGGGAAACGGAGCCGTGACCATCGGCGGGGTCCCGATGCAGATCGCGAGCTGGACGGACCTGCAGATCGTCGGTGCCGTCCCCCCGGGCCTCCCCCTCGGCCGGCAGGACCTGGTGATCACGGCCGACGACGGCCGGGCGAGCAGGCCGTGGCTGTTCACGGCCACCGAGCGGCACGCCGAGCTTTTCTCCGAATCCTTCCCGGACGGCGCGCTCGACGACGGCAAATGGTCCTCGGAGATATTCAGCAGCGCCTACATCAAGGTGGACCAGGGCCGCTTGAGGCTCGAGACCGCGGGCGGCAGCAACCGCTGGCGGGCGGCCTCCGTCCTCACGAAAAGAGTCTTCAAAAAAGGCGGCGTCTACCATCTGAACCTCGACTGGAAACCCGGGACGAAAGCCAGCTCGGCGGGTTACGTCCCGGGCATCTACTTCCGGGACGCGGCCGCGGACCGCGAGGGCACGTACAATTACCCTTCGAACCGCTACATCCAGCTCGAGCTGGGCACGAACAACGACATGGGCGAGCTCAGGACCGTGATGACCCTCTACGGCAAGGGGACCGTCTCCCCCCACACGTTGAAGCGCGTCACGCTGGCCTCTCCGGTCCTGGCTGAGCCAAACGCCGCCGCCACGTTCCGCAACATCCACATAGCCCTGGACTTCGACGCCAAGACCCTGAGCCTCGAGCTTGATGGGCGGGCGGTCATGACGGACGTGGACCTGACGCGCGACAGCAACGGCAACCCGGCCGAAATCCTTTCCGCCTTCGAAGACTTTCAGCTCGAGCTCTACGGAGGCTCGCAGTACTACTCCTCCCCTCTCGTGGAGTCTTTCGACAACGTCCTGCTGGAGGGCCCGCCGCAGCTGCTCTCCATGAGCCGGGCGAGCGGCCCGCCGGGCACGGAGCTCGTCCTCGAAGGCCATGGGTTCGGGGACGCGCAGGGCAACGGTTCGGTGACCCTCGACGCCGCGCCCCTGACGGTCGCGAGCTGGACCGACACCTCCATCACGGCGGTCGTCCCGCCCGGGACTCCGGAGGGCAGGGCGGACATCGCCGTCGCGGACCACGCGGGCCACAGCACCGTGAAATGGCTCTTCACCGTCACCGAGGAGCTGGCCGAGCTCCATGCCGACGATTTCTCCGGTGAGAGCCTCGACGGCGTCAAGTGGTCCTCGGTCTACACCGGCAGCGCCGCCGCCGAGGTGGAGGAGGGCCGTCTGAGGCTCAAGACCATCAACCCCAACAACAACTGGCGGGGGGTATCCGTCTTCCCCAGGCGCGCATTCGACAAGGCCGGCGTCTACCACGTCAACCTCGAATGGAAACCGGGGACGAAGGCCAGCTCGGCGGGCCGGATACCCGGCATCTTCTTCCGGGACGCGGCCGGGAGCCGCGACGCCAGCCTATTGTACCCGATGGACCGCTACATCCGCCTCGACCTCGGGAGCTCCGGCGACAACGGCCAGAAGAGGACCGTCCTCAGGCTCTACGGTAGGGGTACCGGTTCGGAATACACCCTGAGGACCGTCACCTTGCCCACGCCCGTCCTGGCCGATCCCGCGGACGCGGCCGCTTTCCATCTCATCCACATCGGGCTCGACCTCGACGCCCTGACCTTCACGATGGAGATGGACGGCCGGGAGATCATGACGGGCGTCGACCTCACGCGAGACTACAACGGCAACCCCGTCGATTTTCTCTCGGCCATCGGAGACTTCCATCTCGAGCTCTACGGAGGCGGGCAGTACTACACGTCCTCCTTGGTCGAGTCCTTCGACAACGTCAGGGTCGACGGCAACTCCCAGATCCAATCGGTGAGCCGGGGCAGCGGAGCGCCGAACACCGAGCTGGCGGTGACCGGCTCCGGCTTCGGCGACGCGCAGGGGAGCGGGTATTTCCGTTTGGGCGCCCATGACCTGAGCGTCCTAAGCTGGAGCGGGACCTCCATCCTGGCGCGCGTGCCGCCAGGCACCCCGGAGGGGGTCTACGATGTGACGATCAAGCCGGACACGGGGCCGGAGATGGGCGGATTCCGGTTCACAGTCACACCCCCCGGGCGCGTCCTGGTGTACGACGATTTCGAGGGGCCCGCGCTGGACGGAAACGTATGGAGGACGGCCGAGTATTGGACCGCCTCGGCGGAGATCGTCGACGGCTCCCTCTCGCTCAAGGCGGGAGGCGCTTGCTGCGGATACCGGGGCGTGGCCGCCTACCCCGTCCCCCAGCTGCGCCAGCAGGGCGTCTACCATCTGAACCTCGACTGGAAGCCGGGAAGGAAGTCGGACGGCAACGGACGGATCCCGGCGATCTTCCTCCGCGCGGTCGGAGCGTCCCGCAACTCCAGCTACCAGAGCCCGGACGAACGTTACATCCGCCTGGACCTGGGGCTCAACAACGACACGGGCTCCACGCGGACGAAGCTGAACCTCTACGGCCAGGGCGCCCCCGGGGCCACGCTGAGCACCATCAAGACCGTCACGCTGGACTCGCCCATCCTGACCGCTCCGGACCAGAACGCGGTCTTCCATCAGGTCCACATCGCCTTCGACGCGGACAACAAGACCTTCAGCCTCGACTTGGACGGCCAGCCCGTGATGTCGGACGTGGACCTGACCCATGACAGCGGCGGCACACCCATCGGCTTCCTGGACAAGATCGGCAACTTCCAGATGGAGCTCTACGGGGGCTCCCAGTACTCCAACAGCTCCCTGGTGGAGACCTTCGACAACGTGATCCTGGAGGGCCCGCCCCAGCTCCACTCGATCAGCCGCGGCAGCGGCGCGTGGGGGACCGCGCTGACGCTGAGGGGAATCGGTTTCGGCGACAGCCAGGGAAGCGGCTTCGTCAGCCTCGGGGGCAACAACCTGCCGGTCCTGATCTGGAGCGACGGCGCCGTGGCGGTCAGCATCCCGCAAGGGACGGCCTTGGGGCCGCAGGCCCTCGTCTTGAAGGGCGACATCGGACCCGAGCTCGGCGGCTTCAAGTTCACCGTCACCGATCCCCTGCCGATGCTCCTGGCCGACGATTTCGAAGGGGGCGGCCTGGACGCCGACGCGTGGAAGACGGTCGAGCCGGGGAGCACCTCGGTGGGGGTCTCCAGCGGGTCTTTGGAGATCCGGGCGGCGGGGCCCTGCTGCTCCTACCGGGGCGTGGCGGCCTACGGCAGCCCCATGTTCCTTCCGGGTGGAGTCTACCATCTGAACCTGGACTGGAAGCCCGGGCACAAGAACGACGGCAACGGCCGGATCCCCGCTATCTACTTCCGCGCGGTAGCCACGAGCCGCGACTACAACTTCCAGGACCCCATGGAGAGGTTCATCCGGCTGGACCTGGGCACCGCCTCCGACACCGGGTCTTTCAGGACCGAGCTGAGCCTCTACGGCAGGGGGACCTCCACGCTCCACCTCCTGAAGAAAGTCCCCATCAGCCTCCTGTTGCCGACGGCCCCAAGCCCGGACGCGACGACCCACCAGATCCACATAGCGCTGGATATCGATAACAAGACCTTGAGCATGGACCTCGACGGCCAGCCGATGATGACGGACGTGGACTTGACCCATGACAGCGGCGGGACAGCCATCTCCTTCCTGGACAAGCTCGGCATCTTCCAGCTGGAGTTCTACGGAGGCTCGCAGTACGGCACCAGTTCGCTGGTGGAGGCCTTCGACAACGTGGTGATGGAAGGGCCGCCCCAGCTCCACGCCGCGAGCCGCGGGAGCGGCCCCGCCGGGACCGAGCTCACCCTGACGGGCAACGGCTTCGGCGAGACGCGGGGAAGCGGCTACGTGCGGCTCGGCGGCAACGACCTGACCGTCCTGAGCTGGAGCAACGACGCGCTCCTGGTCCGCGTCCCGGAGGGAACTCCTCTGGGTCCGCAGGAGCTGGCCGTAAAGGTCGCTCTCGGACCCGAGGTCGGCGGGTTCCGGTTCACGGTCACGCCGCGCCTGCCGGTCCTGCTCAGCGACGACTTCGAGGCGGGAGTCCTGGACGGGAGCGTATGGAGGAAGGTGGAGGCGGGAGGGACCGTGGTGGAGGTCTCGGACGGCTCCTTGGATCTCAAGACGGCGAGGTCCTGCTGCCAATATCGGGGAGTGGCGGCCTACGGCAGGCCCCTGCTCCGAGGGAAGGGAGTCTACCACCTGAACCTCAATTGGCTGCCCGGCCGCAAGGATGACGGCAACGGCCGGATCCCCTCTATCTACTTCCGCGCGGTGGCCGCGAGCCGCGACTACAACTTCCAGGACCCCACGGAGAGGTTCATCCGGCTGGATCTGGGCACCGCCTCCGACACCGGGTCCTTCCGGACCGAGCTGAGCCTCTACGGCAGGGGGACCTCCACGATCCACCTCCTGAAGAAAGTCCCCATCAGTCTCCTGCTGCCGACGGCCCCGAGCCCCGACGCGACCGTTCACCAGATCCACATCGCGCTTGATTTCGACGACAAGACCTTCAGCTTTGACCTCGACGGCCGGGCGATGATGACCGGCGTGGACCTGACCCGCGACAGCAACGGGAACCCCGTGGGCTTCCTGGACAAGATCGGCGAATTCCAGCTGGAGCTCTACGGAGGCTCGCAGTACGCCACCAGTTCGCTCGTGGAGACTTTCGACAACGTGCTCCTCGAAGGTCCTCCGCAGCTGCGGTCGGTCCGTCCGGACATCGGCCCTCCGGGCACCCAGGTCGAGATCACCGGAGTCGGCTTCGGGGACTCGCAGGGAACCGGCAAAGTCAGCCTCGGCGCGGGGCTTCTCTCGGTGGCGAGCTGGAGCGACACCGCCATCACCGCCTCCCTCCCCCCCGGCACGCCCGCGGGGACCGGAAACCTGAGCGTCGTCACCGACGCCGGCCAGGCCAGCCGGGGCTGGCTGCTCACCGCCACGGGAGCGCTGTTGACCGTCCTGGAGGACGCTTTCGAAGGAGCCGCCCTGGACGCGAGCAAGTGGGAGACGATGACCTTCGGCTCCGCCTCCGTGCAGGTGGCGGACGGTGAACTCAAGTTCAATCTGGATGGACCATGCTGTCAATGGCGGGGAGCCGCCGCGTACTCCAAGAGCCAGTTCAACCAGCAGGGAGTCTACCACTTCAGCCTGGATTGGAGCCCGGATACGAAGACGGACGCCAACGGCCTCGCCCCCGGCATCTACTTCCGGTCCCCGGACTCGGGCAGGCACGGCACCTACCAGTCTCCGAACGACCGGTACCTCCGCCTGGACCTCGGCTATAGCGGCGACACCGGACCGCGCCGCACGGAGATGACGCTCTACGGCAGGGGCGAACCCAATACGACCCAACAAACCCTGAAGAAAAAGACCCTGGAGATCCCCATCCCGACCGTGGACGACCCCGACGTCTCTTCCCGCCAGGTCCACATCGCCCTGGACTTCGAGAACAAGACCTTCAGCCTCGACATCGACGGCGAGGCGATCATGACCAACGTGGACCTCACCAAGAACAGCGACGGCGGGACGATCGGTTTCCTGGGGACCTGGACGGACTTCCACATGGAGATCTTCGGCGGCGCCCAGAAAAACACCAGCGCGATGATCGAATCGTTCGACAACGCCAGCCTGAGGCTCGCCGACATATCGATCCCGGTCGCGCAGATCACCTCGCACACCGAGAACGATTTCGTCTCCGGCCTGGTCACGGTGACCGGGACCGCGATGGACGAAGGCGGCATCTCCGGCACGGAGTTCTTCATCGACGGCGAGGGCCAGGGAGCGGCCGAGCCCCCCGAGTTCTCCTTCGCGTGGGACACCCTGGCGCGGGACGGCGAAGAGCCCCTCTACCCCGACGGGCCGCACGCGGTCTATCTGCAGGCGCGAGACCAAGTCGGCAACGTGGGAGCGAGCCCGGCGGTATCCTTGAAGGTGGACAACACGCCGCCCGTGACTTCCCTGAGCCCCGCGCCCAACGGCTCCAACGGCTGGTACAGGTCCCCGATGCCGAACCTCACGCTGAGCGCCGCCGACGGCTCGGGGAGCGGGGCCGGGGAGGTCCGTTTCACCCTGGACGAGGACCCGGAGACGGTCTCCACCGGCGCGTCCGCCCAGCCCGCGGTCCCCGAAGGGATCCACGTCCTGTCCTACTTCGCGGTGGACCGGCTCGGCAACCAGGAGACGGCCAAGACGACGACGCTGAACATCGACCTCCAGGCTCCAACGCTCCCCGAGAACCCGCGGACGACGCTGGTGGTCGAGCGGCGGGCGGACCTCGCCTGGGACGCTTCCGCGGACGCGGAAGGCCCGGCTCCCTCCGGCACGGCGCTCTACCGGGTCTCCCGCAGGGTCTATGACGGCGGCACAGGCTTTTCGGTCATCGCGGACACGCCCACGCTCGCCTATTCGAACACCACGGGCCTGGTTCTGGGGGAGACCTACGAGTACCAGGTGCGGGCGGTGGACGCGGCGGGCAACGCCTCGGCTCCCGCGGAGCTGACGGTGTTCGTGCCCGATCTCACGCCTCCGGAGCTCTCCGACGTCAGCGCCACGCTGTCGGAAGACGAGACGCGCATCGACGTGGCCTGGGACACCAACGAGCTGGCCACCGGCCAGGTGGCGATGGGGACCGATCCTTGGGTGTACACGACCACCACCCCCGCGACGGTGGACTATCAGGACATCGAGCACCTGGGCCGGGGCCACCTGACGGCCGTCGAAGGCCTCGAACCGCATACGACGTACTACTTCAGGGCCTTCTCTATAGACGCCTTCGGCAACCAATCGTCGTCGGAAGAGTTCACGATCATCACGGACACGCATCCCCCGACCTTGGCCATCACCGGCCCGGAGGCGGGCGCGAACACGAGCACAGCGGTCACTATCGAGTTCACCGTCACCGATGATCTGACGCCCGAAGGCTCGATCGAGGTGAAAGACGACCAAGGCCACGACGCCCCTCCCTTCACCTTCACAGAAGAAGGCCAGAAGACCGTCACGCTGACCGCCACCGACGCGGCCGGCAACTCGGCCTCGGCCTCGGTCACGTTCACCATCGACAAGACCGGCCCTTCGCGGATCGCCGACCTGAACGTCACGGTGCAAAGGCCGGCGAGCGCCGAGGCGGATTTGGCTTGGACCTCCCCCTCCGACGCGCTCAGCGCGGTGGCGGGATACGCGCTCAAGTCCCACTCCGAGCCGCTCGACGACTCGAACTGGGATGACGCCGCGCCCCACGCCGCGCCCTCCCCCTCCGAGCCCGGCACGGAGGAGAGCCACACCGTCACGGACCTGCCGGAAGATGTCGCGTATCTGGCTATCCGGTCGCAGGACGAGGTCGGGAACCTCTCGCCGGTCTCCAACAGCGTCCTCTACGACCCGGTACCGCCGGAGGCGGCGATCACCGCGCCGGCGCCGGGAACCGTCCTGACCAGGCCCTCCACGGCGACCGCCACGGCGTCCGATTCCCAGGGCATCGCGCGGGTCGATTTCCTCGTGGACGGCGAAGCCGCCGGGACGGACGCGGCGGCCCCCTACGAGTTCTATTTCGATATCCGGGACTTCTTGGATGGGACGCACAGCCTCATGGCCCGGGCGCTGGACAGCTTCGGCAACGCCGTGGAGGCGACCGTCCCCGTCACGATCAGCTACGCTCCGCCGCCCGCACCGGCGATCCTGTCCCCGGAGGAGGGTTTCCTGACCGCCACGGCCGTGATAGACGTTTCCGGGACGGCCGAGCCGGGCAATACCGTGACCGTCTTCGTTGACGGCTCCGCGGCCGGCAGCGCTTCGGTCCAAGGCGACGGAACATTCGTGGTCCTCGGGATATCCCTGCCCGCCGACGGGGCCGTCGCCCTTACGGCGCGGCTTTCCGACTCGAGAGGCACGAGCGCGCCCTCGGCCGCGGTCAACGGCACCCTGGACACCGCCGCTCCGGGACCGCCGGTCCAGCCCGTGGCCGCCTCGCTCACCGGAGGACGGATCCGCCTGGATTGGGGCCTCCCGGAAGGCGAGACGCCTGCCGCCTACAAAGTCTACCGCAGCAACCAAGAGGCCGCGTTGACGGAGGGAGCGACGCCTCCGCCGTCCCTGCTCGTCCACCAGGGACCGGACACCAGCTACACCGACGCGCCCCCGCACGACGGCCTCTTCTTCTACGGAGCCGTCTCCCTCGACGCGGCGTCCAACGCCAGCGGCCTATCGGAGATCGCGCCCGGAGTGTCGGATCGCGCCACCCCGAGCGCCAGCATCAGGCTCACGCAGTCCACACCGCCGCTGGGCCCCGGGGAGCATCCCCTGGAGTTGACGCTCTCCGAGGCGTTGACGCTTCCGCCCGCGCTCACGATAACGCCCCAGGGCCAGGATGCCGTCACCATCGAGATCGAGCAGACGACCACCCTGGTCTGGGTGGGGACCTTGACGGTGACCCCCTCCATGGCCACGGGAACGGCGGAATTCGGCTTCCAAGGCCAGGATTTCGCGGGCAACGTGGGGACGGCTTTGACGTCGGGCCAAAGCGCCGGGATCGACACTCGCGGACCTCTCGGGGCCATCGCCTTCCCGGCTGCGGTCTCATCGGGGGACTTCCCCCTGAGCCTCAGCCTGGATGAGCCCGCCGCCGGCGTCCCTACCTTGTCGTTCACTCCATCCGGGCGGGCCGCCGTCCCCGTGGCCCTGTCCGCTTCGGGGCCAGACAACAGGGACTGGACCGGGTCTGTGGCGGTCGACGAGACGACGGGAGACGGTCCCGCCGATTTCAACTACTCCGCGGAGGACGCCTTAGGCAATCTCAGCGCCACCCTTTCCGGGGGCGCAGCCCAGTTCATCATCGATACGGTCCCGCCGGGGCCTCCGACCCTCGTGCAGGCTGTGGCCGGACAGGGCGGGGCCATCGGGATCTCGTGGGAGGCTCCCGACGCCGGAGAGATGCCTTCCTCCTACCTGGTCTTCCGGGACGGGGCTCAGCTGTCCCCCGCCGTGACCCCGAGCCCCGACGGCAGCGGCGACTACACGGACATGCCCTCGGACGGAGCGCACGACTATGAGGTGGCTTCCGTGGACCTCGCGGGGAACCGGACCAAGAGCGCCGCCGTCTCGGCCACAACGGACGCCACTCCTCCCGACGCGCCGACCGACCTCGCCGCGCAGCTGGACACCTCGGTCCCGGGTACCCCGCGGGTCGGGCTGAGCTTCAAGGCCTCCGCGGACTCGGAGGGCTTCAACGTCTATCGGTCCCTGACGCCTATCGGCTCCACCGCCGGGATGACGCCTGTTCTGGCCGCCCAGGCCGCCGGGCCGCCGGACGCCCAAGGATTCCGCGGCCTTGCGGACATTCCGGTCCAGGACGACACGTACTTCTACGCCGTCACCGCTCTCGACCACGCGGGCAACGAGAGTCCCGCCTCCAACGGCAGCGCCGGCGTCCTCTTCGACAAGACCCCTCCCACGGCCGTGACCGACCTGCGCGTCGTCGCGTCCACGCCCACCTCCACTCTCACGCTTTTCTGGACGGCGCCTTCCGACGGCCTCGCCGGAGTGCACAGCTACCGCATCCGCTACGGCGCGACGGCCGCCCTGACGCCGGCCGCGTGGGAGGACGCCGCCGAGATTCAGCAAAGCATCGTCCCGAAGGCTCCCGGCAGCGCGGAGAGCCTGGCAATCACCAGCCTCCCCCTGGACCACCATCTCTACTTCTTCAACATCCGGACGCTCGATTCCGTCGGCAACCTCGCGTCTTTATCGAACCCCGTCGCCTTCAGCAGCATACCCCCCGGCCTGACGATCTGGAGTCCCGCGGAGGGCGCGGTGATCAGCCGGCCCGTGACAATCTCCGCCGGCGCGACGGACGCGGTCGGCGTCTCGGACTTCTCCTTCGCCGTGGACGGCGAGACGCTCGCTTCTCCGCAGAGTTCCCCTCATTTTCGATGGGATACGCTGCCATACCCGGATGGAGCCCACACGCTCGGCGTCACGGCTTTCAATACCTTCGGCTTTTCTTCCACCGTCGACCGGCCCGTCGTGCTCAGCTACGTGCCGCCTCCCGCCCCGATGATCCAGTCTCCCCATTCCCCCTTCCAGTCGCTGACCGGGGCGGTGGATCTCTCGGGTTCGGCCGAAGCGCATATACGGGTACGCCTCTACTTAGACGGGATCGCCTTGGAGTCGGACACCTTCGCCGACGCCTATGGGCGTTTCTCCTTCCCCGATATCGGCGTCCCGGCGGGGACGCACGTCTTCAGCGTCTTCGCCGTGGACAGGAGCACCAGCGCCGCGTCCAACGCCGTCACCGTGGCCTACAGCGAGGACCTGCCGGGCCAGCCCGAGCAGCTTCAAGCCCAATCCCAGCCGGCGGGCAAGGTCAGCCTTGCCTGGGATGAGCCCGACAGCGGAGCCGATGTCGGGTACTACCGTCTCTATCGCTCCACCAGCCCTCTTTCGCTCGCGAGCGGCGGGACCCCGCCCCCGGCCCACAGGCTCCCGCCCATGATCTCCGGAACGTCGCACGTCGACCGCCCCTCTGTGGACGGCTTGTACTACTACGCTGTGAGCGCCAGCGACTTCGCGGGCAGGGAGGGAGTGATCTCCTCGACGATCGCCGCGCTTTCGGACCGGGCCGCCCCGACCGCCGTCATAAGCGTGGGGTCGTCTCCGCCGCTCGGCGTGGGGAGCACGCCGGTGGTCCTGGACCTGTCCGAAAGCCTCCAGTCGGCGCCCCTGCTGACCATCACGCCTCACGACTCCTTCCCCATCCCGATAGTCCTGTCCGCCCAGACCCCGACGGAATGGACGGGCACGCTGCACATCCAGAGCTTCAACCCAAGCGGGACGGCGGTCTTCGCCTTCGCGGGCGTGGACCTCGTAGGCAACCAGGGACAGACGATCTCCTCGGGGGGCACGGTCGAGATACTCACCCAGGGCCCGGAAGGGGAGCTCTCGCTCACGCCCGCCTCGCCCTACCAGGCGGGGACCGTCGTCCAGATCGCCCTCGCCCTCTCCACCACCCCTGCCCAGCCCCCGTCCCTGGGCCTGCTGACCCCCGCCGGCGACTCCGTCCCGGTGTCTCTCTCGGGCTCGACCACGTCCTACGCGGGCAGCTTCACCGTCACGACCGAGATGGGAGACGGGACGGGCGGCTTCGCCTACAGCGCGGCGGACAGCCTAGGGAACGTGGGCCAGACGCTGACCGGAACAACGTTCTATTTCATCGACACGACGCCGCCCGATCCGCCCCGCTTCATGACGGCCACCCCGCGTCCGGCCGGCGCCGTCCAGCTGAACTGGAGCTCTCCCGTCGGAGAGGAAGCCGCCCGCTACAACCTGTACCGCGCCGATGATTTGATCTTCTCCAAGGGCGGATTGACTCCCGCACAGACGGAGATCCTCCCCAATCCGGACCACAGCGGAAGCTTCACCGACCATCCGCCGGCCGAGCAGGCGTACTACTACGCGGTCACCGCGATGGACGCGGCCGGCAACGAGGGCAACGTCTCGGGCTCGGCTCGGGCGGACTCCGTCTCCACCCCCCCGCCCCCTCCCGCCGGCCTGACGGCTTCGATCAACGCCTTCGGCCAGATCGAGCTGAGCTGGGTCTCGGGCGGAGGTTCGACAAGCCGGTTCCTGCTCTATCGCTCGACGCGACCGCTGCCGAGCCTTTCCGGGCTGACTCCGATCCCCGCCGCCTCCCCCTACGTGGACGTCCTGACTCGAAACGGGACCTACTACTACAGAGCCACGGCACTGGATATCGCGGGCAACGAAAGCCCCCCCTCCGACGAGACCCACGCGAACTACAACGGAGCGCCTCCCGCGATCACGGTCCTGGGAGTGGAGGACGGGCGGTTCTACCGAACGGACGTGAGCCCGGTCTTCTACGCCGAGGATCCCAATCTTGTTCCCTCCAGCGTGAGCGCGACCGTCGATGAGGAATCCTTCGTTTCCGGCTCGACCGTCTCGGCGGAGGGCGAGCACGCCATGACCGTCTTCGCCGCCAATACCGGCGGTCTGACGGCATCGGAAGACCTGCGCTTCACCATCGACAAGACCCCTCCCGCCATTTCCGTGACAGAGGTCGCGCAGGGAGCCACCTATTACGCCGCCGTGCATGCGACGTTCGGAGCCGCGGACGCGAACCTGATGTCGGTCGCGGCCGTATTGGATGGAGAGGCCTATTCGAGCGGCTCGTCGATCGCTACGGCCGGACGGCACACTCTCGTCGTCACGGCCCAGGACAAGGCGGGCAACTCGGCCGAGTCGACCCTCGCCTTCCGGCTCATGACGCCCCCGCCGGCTCCGCTCGACATGGCGGTCCAGGTATCGTCAAGAGGCGCCGCTCTGAGTTGGACCGCCCCTCCCTACGCCGAGACCCTTTCCGGCTACAACGTCTACAGAAACGGCGTCAGGCTGAACCAGACGCCCATCCCCCAGACGTCTTTCGAAGATTTCGCTTTCCCGCGGGACCAGGGCTTCCATGCCTATCGTGTCGCCGGCCTGGACGGCTTGCGGCAGGAAGGCCCGTCCTCCACGGCCACCATCGTGCCGGTGGAGGTCCTTCTCGGACCTTCCGGCATCGCCGGCGGCGACGAAAGCATGCGGCTCACGCGCGGATATTTCGACCGGATCGTCCTCGCGCTCACGCGTCCTGATTCCGACCCGGTCAACGCTCTCTTCGGACCGGCCGCCATCGAGCTCCCGGATATCTCCGGCGCGACTCTCTCCGACTGCGAGACCGGATGGACGTTCTTCGGAGGAGGTCAAAGCCGGGACCTGAGCACGGTCTGCGCGATCCCGCCCGAGCTGCCCAACCCCGCGCTCGTGCGGGTGCGGCTCGTCCAAGGGTCGGAGCCCGGCACCTCGGTGACGCGAATACTGGAGCTTCCCGCCGCCGTGCGCGAGCCGCCTTCCGCGGGACTGACCCTTCTGCCGGGCACTTTCTCGCCGAACGCGCATACCCAGGTCACGGTGAGGCTCTCCAACCAGGGATCGGCGGCCCTTATCGTGCCCGCGGGAGCGCTCAAGCTTCGGCTCAAGACACAGGCCGGCATGGTCCTCTCGGAGGCCTCCTCCGAAGCGGTCCTTTCCGTCCCCGCCGGACAGGCCGCGGCCTTCGACCCGCTCGCTCTGGCAACCCCGGAGAGCATCGCCATCGACAGCCTGCTCGACCTCGAAGCCGTGGTTTCCGGGATGGCCGGCGAGGGAGGGCTTGCGGGCCCGGGCCTGGCGAATTCCATCACGGTCCTGGTGTCGTCGGTCAGCCTCCATGCCACCCTCCGGCACGACCGGGACGTCTACGATCAGGGCCAGGCCATCACGTTCACAGGCTACGCGTCCGATCTGGACGGCAACCCTCTTCCCGACAGCCAAGTCAAGGTGGGGATCGCGATCCGCGACTTCACCCGGATATACTTCGCCACGACATCCGCGGCCGCCGACCTGACCGGCAGGTATCCCTACTTCGTCGATTTCCATCCCTCCGCCGGCGAAGCGGGGGTCTATTCCGCGTGGGCCGTCGACCCGGGGATCTTCGCCACCCCGGTCATGTCCACGTTCGCGATCGTGGGGATGGCCATCACGCCCGCCCAGCCGGAAGCCACTCTGGCCAAGGGGACCACCTACCTCTTCGAGGTGGGCGTGGCCAACACGGGCGAAACGCCCGTCACGCCGACGGACGTCACGTTCTCCCTCCTGGACAGCCAAGCCGAAGGGCTGGTGGGCCTGGATCTGGCGAGCTCGACGTTGCTCTCACCGATCGAGCCCGGGACCGAGGCGAAGCTGAAGCTTCGCGCCTGGGGGGACGCCGAGGCGCCCGGGAGCGTCTCTTTCCTCATGCAAGTCCGGGAGTCCCACGGCTTCGAAAGGACGGCCCAAGTCAGACTGTACCTCGTCCCCAGCCAAGTCTATCCGCGGGTCCAGCCCCAGAGCTTCGTGGTGAGCCTGGCGGCCGGGCAGAGCAAGAACCTCACCTCGGTCATCTCCAACGTCGGGACGCAGGTCTGGCGCGGCGTCTCCCTCGGCCCGCCCACGGCGTCCTGGATCCACATCCACTCCGAGACCGAGATCGGCGACCTGGCGCCCGGGGAGTCGTTCAGCGTAAGCCTCAGCGTGAATCCTCCGGAAGACCTGCCCTCCGGCACCCACAACGAGCGGATCTCCGTCGACAGCGCCAACCTCGACTCTTTCCCCCTGGGCGTCGGGGTCATACTCACCTCCTCCCGGGAAGGGGACATCACCTTCCACATCATCGATTCGAACTCCGCCACCAGGGCCGGAGTGAAAGGAGCCACGGTCACCCTGACCAGCCTGGACGTCCCCGGTCTGAGCTTCAACCTCCCCGCCGATCTCAACGGCGTCGCGACCTTCACCCAGATCCCGGCCGGCAAGTTCCAATGGCAGATCGCCGCCCCCGGGTTCCACACCTCCCAGGGGATGGCCGAGGCGATCCCCGGGATCCCCGAGACGATCGAATACGTCCTGCCCAGGTCCTTCGTGAGCACAACCTTCACCGTCACGCCGACGCTCATCAAGGACGAATACGACGTGAAGCTGGAGGTCACCTACGAGACGGACGTCCCCGCCCCCGTCGTGACCGTGGAGCCCAATCTCCTGGAAATCCCGCTCAACGCGGGAGAGACGGCGTACGGGCAGCTCCGCCTGACGAACCACGGCCTTGTCAAGGCCCACGACCTGCGGTTCGACATCAAGAGCGACACCGACACGACCATCCAGTTCATGCAGGACTTGATACCGGAGCTCCTGCCCGGCCAGAGCGTGGACGTCCCTTACAGGATCGAGCTCGCCCACGCCTCCTGCCACTGGGTCACGATGGTCCTCTGGTACACCTACCACTGCATCGCCGGCTCGTGGGTGAGCGTTCCGGGCCCGAGCGTGACATTCGGGGTCGGGGACAGTTGCGGCGGCGGCGGGGGCGGCGGGGGGCGCCGCTATTGGGGCGGCGGGGGCTGCTGCGGCGGGGGCCAGTGGCGCGGCGGCTACGTGCCGGACCTCGGGGGCGCGCGGCCCGCTCCGACCAGCTGCGGGGAGTTCGGCTTGGGCCTCGACGACCTGGGCAAGCTCCTGAAGAAAGCCGGCAAGAGGGCGCTGAGGAGCATGCCGCCCAGCGTCTCCATTCCGATCGCGCTGTCGTTCGGCTGCAAGCTGGGAGCCGACGGCACGGACCCGACCTCGGGGAACATGAACCTCACGTTCCGGGACCTTAACGTAAGCATACCGAAATACGGCTTCTCCCTGGACTTCGCGCATTTCTACAACACCCACAACCTCGACGCCACGGGAAGCCTCGGCAAGGGCTGGCGTCACAGCTTCGAGGGAAGCCTGCGCACCGTGCGCTCGGTCGAGGGATACATCAACGACAGCCGCCGCGAGATCTTCGTCATGGACTCCACGCGGACTTTCGTCATCGCCCAGACGCCGGGCGGCGACGTGTGGCAGTTCGACCGCAACGATGACGGGACTTTCTCTCCCCCGGACCTGGCCCAGAAACCGGACGGAAGCTATTCCCTGGCCATTCCGGAAGGCGAGTTGCTCTACGACAGCGCCGGAAGACTGACGAAGATCGCCGACAGCAGCGGGGACTCCGTCGGGCTCCAGTATGATCCCAGCGGACGATTGGACAATGTAGTGGACGATACCGGGAGGACCCTCTACACCCTTCAGCACGACTTGGAGGGCCGGTTGCGGTCCGTCACGGATTTCGCGGACCGGTCGGCGGAGTTCGTATTCACGGACGGGCGGCTGACCAGCCTCACGAACCTGCAAGGCGACCACAGCTTCGTCTACGGGGGGCCGACTGGGGATCTGGTCACGGAGATGACCGACCCCAGGGGATTGCGGACCAGCTGGGACTATGAGAGCCCGCCCGACATCAAAGCCCTGGGCAAGGCCACGGCCGCCGGAGCCTACGCCCACGCCATCTACACCCTGCCGCTCACCCCATCCGGCGCGGTGGACACGGCGTTGTTCGAGCAGTGGTACGGGGTCGACGTGGCCACCCCCCTCGCCAAGGCTTCATCCGAGACGATCAGCTCCGCCGAACGCAGGTCCATCCGGGAATTCAGCGGCGGTTCCGCGTCCATGACCGCGGGCATCCCTTCGGCGGACTATGTCATCAACAAGAGCGAGGTCGGCGGCTCCCAAGGGTTCCAGTCCCTGGACCTGCAGATGGACGACGCGATGGGTAACGGCAAGGCCATCGTTCAGACCCCGATGGGAGCGACCGCCGAGCTAATCCTGGGCCATACGCCCGCCGGCACGATGGTCCGCGGCGTCCGCGCTCCCGGCAACCCGGACTTGGCGGTCCAATACAACTCCAGCGGGTCCGTGACCTCCATGTCGGACTCCCTGGGCCGCGAAGCGAACTTCTTCTACGACGAGCGTGGACGGCTCACGGCGGCTTCGAACTCCGCCGGGGTGTCCGCGCAGGCATCCTATGACGCGGACGACAACGTAACCTCCGTGACCGATCCCATGGGCCACAAGGTCCGCTTTGAATACGACTCCCAAGGGCGGATGACGCGGCTCAATCGTCCGGACGGCACCACGCAAGTCTTGGGCTACGGGCCAACGGGATCCTGGACCAGCCTGCAGGACGCAATGGGCGAAGTGACGGCCCGAAGCTTCGACTCCGACGGAAACCTCGCCAGCATCACCACCCCTATGAGCCGGACGACTGGATTCACCCGTGACGGCTTGGGGCGCATCGCCTCAATCACCAGCCCGTCCGGCCGCGTCCGGCACATGACGCGCAATGAGTTCGGAAGCATTACGGATATCCGGGAATCCAACGGCGCGACCACGCGGTTCACTTACGAGCCGGGCTGCGTAAGCTGCGAGACGCTCCCGACGTTCCTGACAAGCTCCATCCAGGACCCGAATGGGAACACGACGACCTTCGACTACGATGCCGAAGGCAAGTATAGGGGGATGACGAGTCCCTCGGGCAACGTAACGCGCGTGAGCTACGACAGCGCCGGCCGGATCACCCAGCTCACGGATCCGGATGGATACACGAGCCTCTATTCCTATGACGTGGCCGGACGCAGGCTCTCGTCCTCATTCGCGGACACCACATTCACCCAATCGTATAATGAGGCAGGCACTCTTGCGACGCTCGAAGACGAACAGTCCAAGACGCAGTTCAGCTACAACGAGGTGAACCGCCCCGTCCACATCACCGAGACCAACAAGGCCGCCTCGCTGCAGGTGAACCTCGGCTACTCATACGACAAGAACGGCGGTATGACCTCCATGGTCACGCCCTGGGGGATCTACCAATACGAGTACGACGTCATGGGACGGATGGTCTCTTTGGAGTCTCCTCTGGGGCAGACGGTGACCTTCAGCTACGACGCCCTGTCCCGGAAGAAGACGACCCTCCTGTCCAACGGAATTACCGTCTCCTACGATTATGACGCCGACTCCCGGATGACCGGGATTGAAACCCGGCGCAACGGCGCCTCCGTCTTGTCCTTCGCCTACGGATACGACGTCTCGGGAAACCGGACATCCATGACGGACTTCCGCGGGGCCCACGAATACTCCTACGACGTCGTGGGGCGCCTCACGCGCGCATCGCACCCGCCCGACACAATGGTCGAAGCCCTCGAGGAAGCCTTCTCCTACGATCCGGGCGGCAACAGGACCTCCGGTCCCCGCTCGAGCTCGAGCCTCTACGATACGGAAAACGCCCTCACCTCCGACGCTCGCTATGACTACGCCTACGATAAGCGGGGGGACCGGGTCTCCAGGACCTCGAAGGCCGACGGAAGCGTGGTCACCTACGCCTGGGACGCCCGCAACAGGCTCACCAGAATTTCGGACGGGAAGACCGGCCGCATATCGGAGTTCACCTACGACAGCATGAGCCGAAGGATACGGAAGAGAGTCACCTTAGGCGCGCTGAGCAAGACCGTGGATTATGTCTACGACGGCCTGAGCATCGTCGCCATGCAGGTGACCCAGGACTCCGGCGGGACACCGTCCATCGATATATTCTACGTGACCTACGGCCGATCCCACGACGAGCCGCTGATCCTTCATCACCCCGACGGCGACTATTTCCTGCATACCGACGCCCTGGGGAGCGTCGTGGCCCTGAGCGACTCCGATGGGAATATCGTGGAGCGTGTGGAGTACGAGAGCTACGGCAAGCCCACGTTCATAGACGCCGTCAGCGGCAGCACCCGCAGCGTCTCGTCGGTGGGCGATCCATTCACATACGTGGGCCGGGAATACGAGGAAGACTCGGGATTGATCTATATGCGAGCCAGGTATTACGATGCGGAGCTCGGACGCTTCATATCCAAGGACCCCGCCTTTGCCTCCACGAACCTCTACGCGTATGCGGAATCCGATCCCGTCAACCACAAAGATACCTCGGGACTCTACATAGCCGTCGGGGACTCCTCCTTGTGGGACGCGGGCGAGGCACTCACCGCCGAAAAACGAAAGTACGCGGGGAAGAATAACGCCGCGTCGGCTGCTCTCGGGGACGTCATAACGGCCCGGGGTGGGGACGATGGGGCATATGTCGACACGCCGGTGCAATCCATGGCCAAAGATTCCATAGGGCAAACCCTGGGCCACGACGCCAGCCCCACTGAGCTACGCAACTTGGACCATTTCCTGAATAATTCGGGAGCGATGGGATTGGCGGCGGAGAACGCGCTCCCTGGTTTGAAGACGCTTTCGGGCATCGTGACCGGGCTGGTGGCGATCCCCATTACGGGGGCGTATTCCTACACCAAGTGCTACGATCAGATTTACGGAACGTCGATCCACAAAGGATTGAGTGGAGGAAGACACAACTCTAACGCCCCTAATGCTTCGCCGGCAAGCTATGAAGAAATTGCCGCGGGCTTGATGGGTATCGGTCATGGGTTCAGGGATTTGTGGCGCTGACGCCGGACATCGCGTCCTCATCGCGCTGGCCTTCGCGGCGCTGGGGAGTTCATTGGCCTTCGCTGAGCAGGCGCCGGAGGTCACGGCGCAGGAGCTGCTCGCGATGCGGAAAGGCGAGAAGCCGGTGATGGTCATCGACGTGAGGCCGGCCAAGGACTATATGAGGGTGCACATAGAGGGAGCGGTCAACCATCCCCACGACGCGATCCATTCGGTCCCGCTCCCCAAGGACCGCGTCTTGGCGCTGTACTGCTCCGGAGTGGGATGCCCGCTGAGCGCCAAGGCGGCCAAGGACCTGTTGAAGCGAGGCTACGAGGACGTGCGCGTCTTGAAAGAGGGCTTCATGGGCTGGCAGGCGGCCGGGCTACCCACCTCCTTCAAGTTCTGGGAGCACCCGACAACGCCGGGGGAGGGCCTCTCGGCCCGGCACGTCGGATGCAGCGATTTGAAGTCGGCGCTCGAGCATGAGGAGAGGCCGGTCGTCATCGATCTCCGGCCCGCGCAGGAGTTCTCGGCGGGCCACCTGCCTCGGGCGAGGAACATCCCTTTGAAAGAGTTCAGCGCCTACGCCGTCGGCAAAGACACGGATACGCCCGTCCTCGTCTACCACCGCTCTCCGGACAAGGCGAGGACGGCGGCGAAGACGCTCGTGGAGTCGGGGTTCGGGGACGTGACGGTATTGGGCGAGGATCTCGGGGTATGGATCCAAAAGGGGTACTCATGGACCGTCCGCTGACGCGGAAAGCGGGGCGCTTGCTGGCCGCGAGCCTGGCCTGCCTGGGACTGGCCGGCTTGGCCTACGCCCAGCTGGCCTCCGTCTGCGCGATCGTCAAGTTCGAGATCCTCCAGAAGGTCACTTTGGAAAGGCTCGGGTTCGACGCGCGCTTGGAGATGACCAACAACCTGACGTCCGCGTCGTTGAGCGACCTATCGATCAGCGTCTTTATCGAGGACATGGAGGGCAACCCCAAAGGAGACCTCTTCTTCGTCAAGGTCTCCCAGCTGGCGGGAACGAACGCGCTGGACGGAAGCGGCGTGGTCCAGGCGGGCAGCACGGCCGACATCCACTGGCTCATCGTCCCCTCCACGGGAGCGGGCGGAAGCTATCCCACTGGGATGCGCTATCGGGCCAGGGCGCAGATTTCCTATTCCGTCGACGGGATCCCGCAGACCCTGAATACCGGATACGCCCCGTTCACCGTGACGCCCCAGCCCCAGCTGTACCTGGAGTACGTCCTGCCCAGAGACGTCGTCGGGATAGAC
>JBDREN010000001.1:0-3402 GCA_043819795.1 Elusimicrobiota bacterium | reverse complement strand
TGCCGGCCTTCCGGCGGGCGATGATGCGCGGGACCAGCTGGTTGTCCCCGGGGCCCCAAATGAGGTGCGGCCTGAGCGAAACGGCCGCGAGATCCCGGCCATTCGCCTCCAGGACCATGCGCTCCGCCATAGCCTTGGTCCTGGGATAATGGGCCTCGAAACGGTCCGGGTACGGCGCGGACTCGTCCACTCCCTCCATGTCCTTGCCGTCGAAGACCGCGCTGGGCGAACCCGTGTAGACGAGCCGACGGATGCCGTGCTTCCGGCAGGCTTCCAGCACATGCCGCGTCCCGTCCACGTTGACCCGTCGATACTCCTCGAACGAGCCCCATATCCCCGTCTTACCTCCGGCGTGGAACACGATGTCGCAGCCTTCGGCCGCCGCCGCTTTCCCCGACGAGGCTTCACGCGAGGAAGCGGGGCGGACTCTCGGGGAAAGGCGGCGGAAAATGGCGGCAGAAAAGACCCCTTGAAGGTCGAGGCAGCGGCTGCTAAACTTAGGATGGGTTCTGTGGATGCGCCATTTTCTTCTACGGTTTACAGTGGCTCTGGCGCTCAGCTCCTCCGTTTGGAGCGCTGAGGTCCTCGCCGACAAAGCCTCACCCAAGCCCCGGCCCTCCGGGCGCATCGCGCGGCCCTTTCTAAGTAAAGTCTTTCAATCCCAACTGAACCGGCGGCAACTTCACGGATTGGGGAAGGCGACCTCTGTTGAGCGGCTGGTTTCTTCTATGTCGCCCGGGCAGAAGGCCTCCGCCAGAGCGAGGCTGTCCGAGCTGGAGGACAATCTCGCCGACCCGGCCCAATTGGAGGAAATCGCCTACGGGTACCTGCTGCTGCGTTCTCCCGCCGACGCCGGACGGGTAGCGGCTTTTCTCAAGAAGCTCCAGCCAAAGAATCCCGGAGGCCACGCCTTGTCGGCCCAGGCTTATTACCAAGGGGGCGACTACGAGCGCGCGACAGAGGAGGCCGCAGCCGCGCTGGAGCTCAACCCGCGGGACCCGGTTTCCCTGGCCCTCTTGAGACTGACCAAGGACAGGAGAAAGAGGTCCGGGGCGGACGCGGCCGGCAAGGCCCTTCCGTCACATGAGATAAATTCCGCCGCGCCGCAGGAACGGCCAGCGGAGGTCCGAAGCGCCCTGACTCGTCTGCCCGTTTTGCCTGCGCCGCCTGTCCGGACTCCGGGACCTGCGGGTTACCACTCCCCGGGGGCTGAAAAGCCCGGTCCATGGAGCCGGGTCGGGGGCGCCTTAAACGCCCTGCGGGGGCTGCACACGCGGAAGATGACGCAGGACGACGAGGCGAGGAAACTGGAAGAGACCGCGAAAACCCTTTCCGCGACCCCCGCGGGCAAGCGCCTTGTGCAAGATTTGGGAGGCTGGGAAAGGATCAGGCAAGAGGTCAAGTTTCTGTATGGGGTGATGCCCTCCGAATCCACAGACGCCTATGCACGCCCGCTGTCCGGGTGGGAGCGGAAAAGGCTCGGCAAGCGCTACGCATTGGTGCTCAGCGGAGCGCTGGCGCGCGAGCCGTCGGAGGTCGCCGTCCCCATCCTCGGGCATGAGCTCAGCCACGTGCTGGATTACACGAGAGGCCACACCGAGCACGGGCTGCAGATACCGGGCGAACTTGCAGCTCACCGGACGCAGATTTACGTATACCAGGAGATCAAGGCCGCCCTCAGCCCCCGGAGGCTCAAGCAATTGGCGGCCAACCGGAAGTGGCAGTACCAGCGGTTCATCGCTGAGCTGTGGGAGGACCGCCTCAGAGAGCGTTTTCGCGACAAGGAGCAATTTATGGAGCGGTTCCCTGATGATGTCCGCAGTGAGATGGCTAAGGACGCCTATGAAGACTTCGAAAACCGCAGGGTACGGCCGGGCTCCCCGCATCTCGATTACCATATCGCAGACCTATACAAAGCCCTGACAGACGAGCGCGACATCGCAGACTTGGTCAAAGAACGCTCCGGGAAGAAGTCCTACACCCAGGCGGACCGGGCGAGGGACAAGCGCGTGCTGGAGGAGCGGAAAGAAATGCTTCGGAGGATGAAAGACCGCGATCAGCAGTACAGGCAGAGGCACGGATTCCTGATCCCTGCGGAGGCCCGGTGAAAGGCGCGCACAAAACCCTGCTCGCTGTCGCGGCGCTGGCGGCGATGGGAGTTGGCGCCCGATGGACCTACGTCACCTACCGCATTGTGCGCCCGACTTTCTCGCTTCAAATGGTCGAGACATCGACCTACCGGGCCTGGTACCCGGCCCATTGGGAAGAGATCGACACAAAGAATCCCCGCTTGGGCGACACGTCGATTTCCTTCTCCAACCATGCCCCCTATGATGACGACCAGCCTCCCTGGGATCGTCCTAGGTGGCGTATGAGAGTGACAGATAAAATGGCGGAAGGACGGTACAAGACACTCGATGCGGCGATTGAAAAGATCTGGAGGGACGGCCTGGACCCCACGCCTATCCACGAGTGGAGCCTCAGCAACGGAATGATCGCCAAGACCTGGACCCATAAGGTCTCTTTTGCGGAGCTCGTCGGCATATACCGGTGGGTCGCCTTCGAAGGCCCCAACGGCCACGTCTACACCGCCCTGTTCGCTGTGCCGCCGCATTGGAAGACCCGCTGGCGCTACGAGTACCTGTTCCGGAACATCCTGGCCAGCATGGAGTTTAAACCGGCGGACTAACGAAGCTTCGCCTCAGATATGGCTCCACCTATAACCCGTTGGTCTGAGGCGAAGCTTCGTTAGTATTGCGGCCCGATGATTTCCGGCGATTTGGAGGCCCGGGCCTGAGCAATGTGTCAGCGGGGAGGTGGTGCCTTAGCGTGCGCGCGGGGTATCCTTTCCAAAAGGCCGATGGCATGGAGGAAGCGCGCGGGGAAGCGGCTTTATATTCCCTGCTCAGTTAAGCACCGGCCTATTCGGCGGGGAACAGGGAGGCTTCCAGACGCCGGAGTCCCTCATGGATCGAGACTTTGGGCTCGAATCCAAGGCTGCGGCGGGCCGCGCCGATGTCGAACCAGTGCGCCGTGGAAAGCTCCCGGGCCAGGAAGCGGGTCATGCGCGGCTCGCCGTCGAGGCTCAAGAGACCGTGCACCGTCTCGCAAAGCGCCCCGGCCGCGTAGGCGAGCTTCGGGGAGATCCGGCCTCTCACCGGGGGAAGATGCGCGGCCTTCAATATCCCGTCGACCAAGTCCCATAGAGGCATGGGCTCGCCGTTGGTGATGAAGTAGGCCCTGCCCGCGATGGGTGAGCCGGGGGAGAGACGGTCGGCGGCCAGGATGTGGGCGTCGGCGGCGTTGTCGATATAGACCGAGTCCACGAGCTTGGGCTCCGCGCCGATCCTGAGCAGGGTGCCGGCCTTCCGGCGGGCGATGATGCGCGGGACCAGCTGGTTG